>NZ_JASHLT010000057.1:0-43042 GCF_030056615.1 Streptomyces sp. HNM0645
CAGCGAGATCGGCCAGCAGACGGGACCCGGCATGGCTGACCACACCGTGGCCGTCGGCCGAGACGACGAGCTTGGGGCGCGAGGCGGTAGTGTGCACGCAGAAAGTGCCTTCCTGCTGGGATGACAGAGACCTTCGACAAGCCTCATCTTCCCAGCTCAGAGGGCACTTTCGCGTTTCGGATCAAGATCCGGACACCGCGGCAAGTGAAACAGGCAGGTTAGGCGAGGTGGTGTTTCACCCGGACAGGAACGGCTGCCACTGAGCGGCGTACGTCCTCTGCGACGTAACCACGACTGCGGTAGGAGTCCGACCGCTGTCGGATTCCTACCGCAGTCAGACCTCGTCCCTGCCCGGTGAGATCCCGGGGAGATTCACAGGCTTGCCCAGTCGGCGGCTGTCGCCGATGCGACTGCGTTGTTCAGAACGACGGTTCCGCGATGAACAGCAGGCCGGGCCGGCCGGTGGCCGGCCCGGCTCGCGATCCGGCATCGCCATCAGCACATCGCGCTTGTCCAGCTTGGGGTTGGCCAGGGCCCACAGCATCGGCATGCTGGTCGAGGCACACACCAGGTACAGCACACCTCCCAGAGGAACCGTGAATGGCTGGCGCAGTACCCGTATCCGGCCAAGCCGTCCATGTCCGACCGCTTCACCGTGGGCCGCGAGCGGCCGCACTCCACCGGGGTCGAGTCGATGATCCAGTGGCGGACCGTGTCCGAGTCCTCTGGCTGTCTTAGAAGCTGTGTCTGATGCCGACATGCCAAGACCTCGTCCAGGGCCCGGCTGGTCGCCCGGGTCCCACGGTGAGTAACAGATTGGTGTCTGCCATTTGAGAGGTCTGCCGTCTTCGTTACGTTGACGGGCAAAAGTGCTGGCGGGAGCGTTGCCCCGACCACCGCGATCCTCGGGGAGACACGTGTTCACACCACCGCCACTGACAGATGTGCCGATACCGCGCTACGCGCGCCGCTGTGTGGGCCGGGTGCTTGTGCCGCTGGTATCGCTAGGGATCTTCTCCTGGGCGCCTTTTGCCTGGTCGGCGGTACGTCAGCGTTCATTTGCTGACGCCGTCCTCGCGGCGGTCTCCTTCGTAGCGGTGATCTGCACGGTGGCATACGGCTACAGCGGGGGGAATGGCGTTGCCATCTGGATGGTGCTGCTGACGCTGATGCTGGGGGGCGGTGTGCTGGCTGGTGTCCGTACTCCGCGCACGGAGAATGTCCGCACTGGTGGCAAGCCGGCCGCGGTCTGGCTGGTCACCGCTCTGACGGTGGTCTACTTCGTCGCGGCCGGCGCTTTCGCACCGAGCGAGCCACCAAACCAGGATGAGACCACGCCGCCGGCTGCATCGCCTGCCCCTTCTCTGTCGTCTGATTCAGAGCCCACCGCAGCGGCGACCGAGTCCATCACACCACCTGACGTCCCAGAGACGAAGGAAGCAGACGAACCCGACGCCCCATCGACAGAGGAAGAGGAAGAAGCGGAGCCAGACGACAACGACGGGACGGGCGGCCAGGACTTCGACGGCCAGGTGGGCATCCAGTTTGGATACGCCTGCTCCCCCGTCGGCGCACTCGGCATCGCTGAGGACGGACGTCCCGCCAAATGCTTCATGGGCAGGGACGGCCGGGCTCGGTGGGGCTATGACTCGAACCGTGGCTAGCGTCGTGGTGGGGAACTCCCAACGGCGGGTTCTTCTTCGTACGGTGCTCGTATGGGCAGGGACGGGGTGCCCCGGCTGAGGCTGGTCGTGGTCGCGGACGGCGACATCGGTCCGCGGCTGTGCCGTGGGTGCGGTGGTCCCCTGATGCCGGGAGTGAAGGCGACGGCCGTGTTCTGCTCGTCCGCGTGCCGGTCGCGGCACTGGCGGCGGATGCGGCGGGCGCGGGCGAGGACCGAGGCGGTGACGGCCGGCGTGACGTCCAACTGCCGGGAGTGCGGCACGTCGTGGACGGTCGGGGTCGAACATCCTGTCTCGGCAACGTACTGCTCTCCCGCCTGCCGCAAACGGGCCTGGCACAGGCGGCGCGCGGCAGACAGCGGGTTGTGAGACCGCGCATTCGGCGGCTGTCATCGTGCTTCACCGCGGGGCCGTGCGCCCCTGGCAGGTGCCTGGAGTCGGCTGGATGGTGCGGAGTGACGGCCTGCCGGGGCAAGTTGACGGCATGGACAAGGTGCCGCACCCGGGTCCGCCGGGGGTGATGTCCGGATGCCCGCGATGATCGGGAGCGTGACCCGGGAACGCTACGACGAGCTGGTCAAGCTGGGGCGGGACTGGGTGGCCACGATGAGCAGTGCCCAGTGGCGGCTCGGGGATGCGGCTGTGGAGATCGAGCCGATGCGTTCGTATGGGGGTGCGAATCCGTCCGGGAAGGACGACCTGTTCACGGTCAGCGAGGCCCTCCGGATGTTCGCCGAAGACGTGGGACTGGCTTACACGACGGTCCGCTCTTACCGGTGGGTGTCCTCGCGCTGGCCGAAGGAGCGCCGGCGGGCGGACGTCTCGCACACGATCCACAAGATCCTGGCCAGGATTCCCGATGAGCAGGAACGTTTCGAGGCGGTCAACAACCCCCCTCCCAACTCGCCTGGTGGGCAGGCCCGGTGGTCGCACGACAGCGCGAAGCGGGTGGTGGGCTGGAAGGTCGACTCCCCGGAGAGCGTCCAGGAGAAGGTCGAAGCGATCCACGACCTGGCCACCGACGACGCGGTTGCGGCGGTGGTGACCACCGACTTCCTGCGCCGTCCGGCGGTCGCCGACAAGGCCATGGCCGACGACACCGCCCGGCACGCGGTCAACGAAGCCCAGTTCGACCGGTTCCGCCAGCAGGCCCAGTTCGTGCACCAGGAGGCAGCCCCGCAACTGCAGCGCATGGAGCACAGCGCCCAGTTCATGGACCTGGTCGCGGCCTGCGCGCAGTTCGTCACCACGGCCGGCAGGATCGTCCCCAACCTACGCGGCGAACACTACGACGACGCCGAACGCGACACCATCGGCCGGGGCCTTGCCCGGGTACGTGCCGCGGCCGACTGGATCGAGAACGCCGTCACCCGCGGCGAGTTCGACCTGGACGAGCAGCTGATGAGGCTGCTGAAGGGCTCGGGTGAGTAGGCGATGGGGCGGGGAGTCCCCGCTCATGTCCACGCCGAAGCGATCCTCAGCGCACTGCAGGAGGCCCGCCCCGCCGGACTGACCATCACCCAGCTGATGGCCGCCACCGAACGCACCCGCGCGCAGATCCATACCGGGCTCGCGCACCTGCGCCAGGTCGCCGCCGCGTGCGGTCTGCCGCCGGTGACCTGGGACAGAGGATACCGGCTGCTGGACGACGCGCCGGAGGTGTGGATCGGCTACGAGCGGGCCTTCTTCGGCGCCGTGCACCCCCGCGTCGCCAACTTCATCGCCGGGACCCTCCTCCCGCATCAGACCAAGACCCCGGGCGACCCCTATATCCGCACCGTCATGGCCCAGATGGGCGCGATCGAGTCCACCCTTCAGCTGCTGGCCAACCTGGAGTGAAGCAGAGCAGGAAGGCAGGAGGTGGGCCGCGACCGCACCGCAGTTGGCTCCTGACCCCCAGATCGCGGCCCCAACCCCGTGATGCTGACGAACTACCGCTACCCCTCCGACACCAGCGACGTGGAGTGGTTCCTGCTGGAGCCACTGCTGCCCACACCGGCCTGCCAGACCCCGCAGGGCGGGGCCCCGGAGAAGTGGCCTCGGCGCCGCGTCGTCGACGCCATCCGCTACATCACCGACAACGGGGCGAAATGGAGGGCGCTGCCCGCGGACTTCGGCATCCCCTGGCGCACCGTGTTCGGATACTTCGCCCGCTGGGCGAAGGCCGGCGTCCTCAAGCGCATCCTCGACCAGCTCCGCCGCCGTCTGCGTCTGCGCAGCAGCCGCTGCCCCTGGCCGGTCCGCGTGATCATCGACGCCCAGTCCGTGAAAGGCGCGGAAACCGTGTCGAACGCCACGAGGGGATGGGATCAGGGCAAGATGATCAACGGCCGGAAGCGGCATCTCATCGTTGACCAAGACGGGCTCCTGGTCGACCTGCTCGTCACCCCCGCCGACGTCCAGGAACGCGCCGCCGCCCGCATCCTGCTCACCCGGCTCCATGCCGAGCACCCCGAAATCGTCCTGGTTTGGGCCGACAACGCCTACGGAGGCGAGGAGTTCACCACCTGGGCCCAGCAAACCCTCGGCATCACCATCAAGGTCGTTCCCCGTCCCCAGGACGCCAAAGGCTTCGTCGTGCTGCCCAAGAGGTGGGTGGTGGAACGGAGTAACTCGTGGACTATGCGGGCAAGGCGCAACGCGAGGGACTACGAACGTCTGATGTCCCACGCCGAAGCCCACATCCAGTGGGCGTTCATCACCCTCATGTCCCGCCGCCTGGCCCGACACCTCCGCCGCACCGAGGCGGCCTCGGCCACCCTTGCGGCAGCCGCCTGAAGATCCGTCCCCTGCCGTTCGGATGTCCAGCATCACCGCCCCACTTCACGGCACGGTGACCAGCGGAAAGAGCACAAAGCGCAGGACGTTGTGCGGTGCACACCGTTCGCCTAGTGTCCCCGGGACCGATCCAGTGAGATGGGGGACACATGTGGCAGACCGTGCTCGGAGGGGTGCTCGCCCTCGCGGGCGGCTTCGGGGTTGCCTTCTGGCAGGCGCGGCAGCAAGCTCGCCTGGCTCGTGACGAGGACCTGAGGGACCGTCGATCAGAGTTGTATCTCGATCTGCTCACCAACCTGAGCGGACGGGTCTCATATCTGGAAGATCGCTGGTACGGCCCGAGGAATGCCGAGGACTGGGAGCTCCGCAAGCAGCTTGATGCCCGCATCGTCCTGTTCGCTTCACCGGAAGTGCGCGACCTTTGGAAGGCCGCGACCGCTGCAGCGCTCAACCTTCATTCGCACACGATCGAAGGGGGTCTTCTGGAGAACGACGGATCGCTGGTGCATGACGCCGGGCAAGATCCCACGTATGCCCGCCTTGAGGACGAGCATGAGCGCACGCGCGCTGCCCTCGAACAGCATCTTCGAGGTGACCTCGGCGCGGATAGCTTGCCCGCGCCCTGACGAAGCAGCAGGCTCCGGCGCTGGGGGTGGAACTTGAGTCCTCGGCTGCCGTTCGGATGCCCGTCCAACGACGCCGAACCGAACGGTCAGCAGAGTCACCACGGCGCGGACAATGCTGTGACCTGCGAAAAGAGGATGTGACACAGCTTCTTACGCCACCGCGGCAGCCAGACGGATCAACGACCCGTCGAGTGCGTCGGCGGAGACGACCGGCAGGCGAGGCACCTCTGCCGGGTGGGTGACAGCCGTCCAGTCGTAGGTCTGGGTCACCTCGGTGTGGCCGTCGTCGGTCGGGGTGAGCTTCCAGGTGAAGCGGTGACCTGCCGGGCGCTGGCCCGGTTGGCCGGGGGCCCAGGCGATGACCCGGTTCTCGGTGAAGGCCACGACGTGGTTCTCGATCCGGTAGTCGCCCATCTCGTCGTTGTGCATGGCCATGACGAAGGTATCGCCGACGCCGTCGACCGGGCGGGAGGTTTCGGCGTGCCGCAGGAGGCCGGTGGCGTCGAGTTCGGGGTGACGGCGGGGGTCGCGGAGCACCGCGAAGATCCGTTCGGCCGGGGCGTCCAGCACACGGGAAACGGTGGTGTGGGTCGGGTTGTCCGCGGTGACTGGGTCGGGGTAGAACCGGGCCCATGCGATCCGTCCGTCGCGGGTGGTGAGTATCACCGGGCCGCGTAGTACGACCGTCGCCCCGGTCGGGGCGGTGCCCTGCCACTCCCACTCCGACCACAGCTCGTCACCGTTTTGGGCGTGGCGCAGGATCTCGGCCCGCACGTCGGGCAGCCCAGCCAGGATCTTCGTCCAGTTCGCGGCGACCTGGTCGGAACCGATGAATCCCTCGGCCGGCCGCAGCGGTCGTTCGGCCACGTAGTCGTCGGTGAAGCAGTCGGCGATCCGCTCCGGGATATGGGAGTTGATCGCCTCGCGCAGTGCCTGGAGGGCCTGGGGGAGCATGCTGTCGATCTCCTAGCTCTGATTCGTTCTGTCCCCGTCGAGCATGAACATCGGGGGGCTGCCCGACAATCGGACACCGCCCGGACACCGCCCGGACACCGCCCCGGCCCTGGAAGGCATAATCGATCTCGTGAACGATTCGCCAGAACGGGCGCGGAAGACGAGTGGCTTCGCGGCCATGCTGCGTGACCTGCGGGAGGCGAGGTCGCTGACCCAGCAGGAACTGGCAGCTGCCGCCGGATTGTCCGTTGACGCGGTCAGCGCGTTGGAACGCGGGCGGCGGACCCAGCCCCAGCCGCACACGGTGCGGTCGCTGGCCTCTGCGCTGCAGCTCCGTGACACCGACCGCATGGCGCTGCTGTCCGCCCTGGGCCGGGCAGGGGACGAGGCCCTCGAGATGCCGCTCCGCACGTTGACGACCCGCTCGCCGTCGCCTCCGGCCGTCCCGGTGGTCGGGCGGGACGACGAGGTCGCCGAGATCGTCGCCGCTCTTCGCGGCACGCCGGGCAGGCTGGTGACGCTCACAGGTCCGGGCGGGGTGGGCAAGACCACCGTCGCGCTGGTGGTCGCGGATGTGGTGGCCGCCGATCATCCTGGCGGCGTGTACTTCGCCGACCTAACCGACGTCACCGACCCCGACGACGTCGTCGCCGTCATGGCCCGCGCCGCGGGATCCCACGCCGACACGGTGACCGATCTCGCCGCGCACCTCGCCGGGACGTCGGCCCTGCTCGTGCTCGACAACCTGGAACGCGTGACAGCCTGCGGCCCACAGCTGATCGAGCTGCTGACTGCGTCCCCCGATGCAGTGGTCCTGGCCACCAGCCGCGTACCGCTGAGGGTACGCCGGGAACGTGAGGTGCGCATCGCCACTCTCGGACAGGCGGACGCAGTAAGGCTCTTCGGCGAGCGGCTGGCCGCCGCCGGCGCTTCACCGCCCGCCGGGAGCGCGGACGAGGGTGCCGTCGCGGAGCTGTGTGGGCGGGCCGACGGACTGCCACTGGCCATCGAGCTCCTGGCCGCCGCGGCCGCCCGACTCGGGCCACGGGCGCTGCTCGAACGGGGTGATCAGCTGGTGGATCTGCCCGTGGCCAGACCGCGGGACCTGCCCGCACGGCAACGCACCATGGCTGCCACCATCGAGTGGAGCTCCCGGATGCTCGACCCTGAAGCCCGGCGGCTGCTCCCCCGGCTCGCCATGATCCCGGGCAGCTTCTCCCTCAACCTCGTTGACGCGATAGCCGCGCCGCACGCGGCGGGTGCGATGGGTGCGCTCGCCGAGCTGATCGAACACTCCCTGGTCACCCGCGGCGACGACGCAGGACTGGTCACGCGGTTCCGGCTGCTGGAACCGGTCCGCCGGTACGCGCTTGAGACGCTCGAACCGTCCGACCTGGAACAGGCCCGTCGAGGCGTGGCCCAATGGGCCCTTCGGGCGGCGCGTGAACACGGTGTGCGGATCCGGGGCCGCGGCGACATGACGGCGGTCGAGCAGGTCGAGGTCGATCGCCACGTGCTCCGACTCGGCTTCGACCAGCTCGTCGACGCCGGTCGGCACGACGACGCCGCCGAGCTGCTGTGGTCGATATGGCTGCCGCTGTGGATGACCGGGCACACCCACGAGGGCCTCGCCTGGACCGACCGCTTGCACGAGAACGTCCTGAGCGAGCGGGGCCGGGCTCGCTGGCTGGTGGCACGCGCCGGGTTCAACCGCGTCGCCGCGGACCTGTTCGCCACCGCGGAACGGGCAATGCGGCTGGCCGAACGGATCGATGACGCCTCCCTGGCCGCGGAGGCGGCGATCTTCGCGTCGGCGGCGGCACTGCGCCTGGAGGACTTCGATCGTTCGGGGGCTTTGCTGGCCAGGGCCGAGGTCCACGTGAAGGAACGCCTCGACGTCGAACACGACGTGTGGGCAGCCGTGCACGTACCTATCGGCTGCGGGGACGGCGCGCTGCTGCGCGGTGACCGGTCCGCGGCGGCGCAGCACTGGCGAACTGCCGCAGCCACGGCGCAGGAGCTGGGCAGCGGGTTCTCGGTGGCCGCGGTCCTTGTTGAGTGCGCGCATGCCGCCCGCGGCGAAGGACGCCTGGACGACGCGGCCGTGATGCTCGCCGTCGCCGGCGAGCTGGCCCCCCAACAGGACGGGCACCGACCGCAGGCACACCTGGCGGGCGTGGCCGCGGCCCTGGCGGCCGACCTCGGTGACGTGGCGACGGCGAAGTGGTGGGAGAGCGTGGCGAGGTCTGTCGCAGCCTCGTTGGACGCCGATGAGCTGGGCGAGCGGCTCCGGGAGCTCGTCCGGCGTGCCGACACCGTATCCGGGCGAGGCTGAGCTCGGCCGTACTCCCGTACCGGCGGTGTCCGGTCGGTGTCCGATGGTCTCCCCCGAGGGGGGTGGCAAGAATCGGGTTCATCAGGTCGGCCGTTCCCGCAGGCCGACCTCAGACAACCCCGAGGACGATCGTGATCACAGCGGGGCTGTTGGCGCAGAGCACCGAAACGGTGCTGGGTGTCCTGCGTGAGCGCGGCCGTCGTGGTCTGCCGTGTGAGGAACTGCAGCGACAGACGTTCAACTCGCAGTCATGTCTGCTGACCTACGGCCGCATCGCCGCGGTCGAGCAGCCGCAGCGCGAGCAGCCCCCCGACGCCCGGCACGAGGGCCGCGATGTTGACGGCCGGGGCAGGCTTGAGGCGCCATGTTGCGATCACTACGAACAGGTATGCGCAGCCGTGTATGGGGCCCATCACGGACGAGATGGGCTTGAGATGGATGGTGAACACATTGGCCAGCATCACGATCAGGGAGATCAGCTCGGCGTGAGCTGCGAGGCGTAGGTGGCGCGGTGAACGCGGAGGAATGGTCATGCTCCTGTGGTCGAGCCGGGGCGGATGATCATGAGGACGGTGACAGTCGCCCAGAGGAGGTTGAAGATGCCGGTGGCCAAGGCGAGACGGCTCGCAGTTTCGTGCGCCAGCGACGGCGTTTCGGCCGGGCTCGCCGTGTCGGTCAGGGCACGGTCCTGGCCGGGCAGGATCAGCAGGACTAGGACGCCGGCGGCCGTTGCGGTCAGCACGATCGAGGTGATCAGCCAGGCGTCTCCGAGGACTCCGAGGCTGCTGGCTGTGGCGAGGCCGAAGATGGGGACCGCGATGCCGATGCCGGCGTAGACCTTGCAGATGCGGTGCAGCGTCTGCAGGGTCGTGCGGGTGCCGTCCCGGTCTCTGGCCGTACGGCGCAGCGTCCCGGGGAACATGCTGGCACCGACGGTGACGGGGCCGACGGCCAGGATGGCGGCCAGGACGTGCAGGGACAGCAGAATCTTGGTCACGCCTGGTGCTCCACGGCCGGCCGGCGCTCGCCGGTGACCATCGAGGCCGGGAGGCGACCGGCCTTGGAGGTGCCGTTGAGCGTGTCGCCGTCCACGGTCACGTCGAAGGCCAGGTTGAGCCGCATGGGCGTGGTGATGGCCTGCTTCCAGGTGAGCCGGCCGCCGTCGAGTGCGATGTCGCTGAGTGGTACCTCCTCGCCGGTTCCGTGAGCGACGCCGGTCAGGGTGCCGTCGTTCTGCCTGCGAAGTTCCACCACGGCCTTGATCTTGCCGATGGGGGTGGAGACGGACAGGTTCCAGGTGCCTTCAACGGACATGGTGATGCTCTTTCTTGCGATGCGATACAGGCGTGAGGGACGGCCCCGCGTCGGTGAGTGCGGGCCAGGGGCTCAGAAAGGGGCTCAGAAGGTGGCTGGGGTGGGGCCCTTGGCGCGCCAGACAGTGCCGCGTCGCTCGTAGGCGAAGAGTTCCTCGACGGCGTGCGCGATGCGTGGGCCGATCTCGCGTTCCAGCAGGTACAGGCCGAGGTCGAGTCCGGAGGTGACGCCGGCGCCGGTGATCAGGTCGCCGTCGTCGACGACACGGGCGCGTACCGCGTGTGCTCCGGTGGCGTCCAGCATGTCCAGGCCCGTGTGGTGCGTGGTGGCGTGTCGCCCCTCCAGCAAGCCGGCCATGGCCAGGACGAGCGAGCCGCCGCAGACTGTGGCGACGGTCACGTCCGGGGCGTCCATCGCCTGCTTCAGGAGCGCGGGCAACTCGGTGGTCAGCGTGCGGCCGAGCAGCACGGGGATGGACTCGTTCTGCTTCCACTCACCGCTCCCCGCTCCCTCCTCCGGGACCTCGCCGGGTTCGCCGACACGGCCGGAGGCTCCGGGCACCAGGATCATGTCCGCACGTTCCGGGTCGAGTGCGGCGGTGGCGCGCAGTACCAGCCCCCCGGTACCGCTGATCACCTCGCGAGGCCCCTCCGCGGAGGCCAGTTCCACGCTCACTGCGCCCTCCGAGGCCGTGCCGCCGGCGTACAGCACCTCGTAGGGGGCGATGACATCGAGCGGGTCGAAGCCGTCGAACAGGCTGATCTGGACGTGCATGGGTCGTTCCTCCGGGATCGGTTTGCTGCGTCGTGGTGAAGCCAACCGGCTGCGGACTCGATCGCCCAGTGGCACGAGTGACATATCTCAACGGGAAATTGCCATACTCTTCTACAGGCGTCAAAACTGCTGTCACATGGGCACACTGGCATCCTGGCCCGGGGTTCGCCGTGTTCCGAACAGGTAGGTTCCCGCCATGCACACCGTCGCCGTTCTCGCGCTGGACCGGGTGATCCCGTTCGACTTGTCCACGCCGATCGAGGTGTTTACTCGGACCCGTCTGCCCGACGGGCGGCCCGGCTACCAGCTGCGGGTCTGCGCAGAGCGCGACGAGATCGACGCCGGCGCCTTCACCCTGCGCGCGCCGTGGAACCTGGAGGGTTTGAAGAACGCGGACACGATCGTCGTGCCGGGAATCGCCGACCCCACGGCCCCGCTCCCTCCTGCCGTACGCGATGCTCTGAGGTCGGCCGCCGCGTCCGGGACGCGGATCGCCTCGCTGTGCGTGGGCACGTTTCCCCTCGCGGCCACCGGCCTTCTCGACGGGCTGCGCGTCACGACCCACTGGAGTGCGGCAGACCTACTGGCCGCCCTGCACCCGGACGTCACCGTCGACGCGGACGTGCTCTATGTCGACAACGGCCAGTTCCTCACCTCGGCGGGCGCTGCCGCCGGCATGGACCTGTGCCTGCACATGATCCGTCGTGACTACGGCTCGGCCGTCGCCGCCGATGCCGCCCGTCTTTCCGTGATGCCGCTCGAACGCGAGGGCGGACAGGCTCAGTTCATCGTCCACGACCATGCCCTCCCCCCGCAGGGGTCCGAGTTGGAGACGCTGCTGGCCTGGCTGCGGGAGAACCTCGCCCGCGACCTCACCCTGGGCGACATCGCCGCGCAGTGCGGAACCAGCACCCGCACCCTGATCCGACGCTTTCGCACCCAGACCGGAACCACTCCGCTCCAGTGGCTCCACCGGGCCCGCATCCGCCAGGCACAACACCTGCTGGAGACCACCGAGCACTCCGTCGAGCGCATCGGCCACCAGGTCGGGTTCGGCTCGCCCACCGCCTTCCGCGACCGCTTCAAGCGCACCACCGGCGTCAGCCCGCAAACCTACCGGCGCACCTTCAGCTGACTCGTGATCATTCTCCTGAATGGTCATCTGTGAGAACTCTTATGCCGCTCGGGGCGGGCGGTTACCGGGTGGTGGCGCGGAGTGCGGCGTGGGAGGCGGTGGTGCAGATGCCCAGGGCTGTGGTGCTGATGTTGCTGAGGGTGTCGCCGGGGGTGTGGTACTGGGGGTCGAAGGGCTGGCCGGCGACGCCGCCGAAGACGGCGGCCTCGTGGTCGTCCTTGAGGCGCGCGGGGGCGCTGTTGACGGTGTCGATCCCGGCTACCGGGATGCCGGCGTCGAGGAAGGGGACTTGGTCGGACATGCCGTCGACCGGGCCCTCCAGCCAGGGTCGGCCGATGGCGTCGAGGTGGTCGGTGTAGTGGCGCTGCGGGCCGTCGCCGTAGACGCTGATGACGTAGTTGGGGGCAGCGACCATGTCGGTATTGAAGTAGCCGCGGACGGGTTCGAGCGGTTCGGTGGCGACGAAGTGCCGAGAGCCGCGCATCCCGTCCTCCTCGCCGCCCCACCAGCAGAACTGGGCGGGGCGTCCGGCGCGGGCGGTCGGGGAGAGAGCGAGGTCGAGCAGGAGCGCGGAGCCGGAGGCGTTGTCGTCGATGCCTGGGCCCGCCGGGACGCTGTCGAGGTGGGCTCCGAAGAGATGGCGGGGGGCGGTGATGTCCGGCGGGACGGTCAGGACGTTGAAGGTGTCGACCCGGCGCTCTTGCAGTTCGAGATCGACACGCACTGTCGCGCCCCCGGCGTCCATGTCCTGCCGCAGTGCGGTGGCGGCACTGGAGTGGACGACGGCAGCCGGGGGCAGTCCGGTGTCCCCGGGGGCGTCGAAGAACAGGCCGATGAGAAAGTCGAATTGGTCGAGGTAGAACAGCACCGCCGAGACGCCGGCGGCGCGGGCGTGGACCAAGGCCCGGCGGGCCATTGCGGTCTGGCCGTCCGCGATCCGCTGGTGACCGGACGGTCCGCCTCCTGCGTGGCAGCCCGTGCGGCGTTCCTGCCGGGCGCCGCGCAGCGTGTTCGGGCGCAGTTGCAGCAGCGCCACCTTTGCGCGGGCGTCGATCCCCTCCCAGCTGTCTGCGGCGTCGCCGAACGGGTCGCGTGGGACGACGAGTTCACCGATGTGTCCGCCGTCGGGCGATGCCGCCAAGCCATGCGCCGGGAAGTGGGTCACCTCGCGCCGCTGCGGGCGGGTCTGCTCCACGGTGTCGCGTACGAAGTCCGTACGGGGGTAGCCGAAGGGCTGACGCCGGGTGCGCAGGCCGGCCGCGTGCAGCCGGCGCTCCACGTAGCGGGCGGAGTACTCGAAGCCGGGCCGGCCGGCCGCCCGGTCGCCGCCATGCCGGGCGGCGACGGCGTCCAGTACGCGCAGGTGCTGCCGCACCCGCTCGCCCGCGCCCTCCTCAGGCGGGCAGGAGGGTGGGGCACCGTACGCCTGCCCGCCGAGGGCTGTCGGGGCCACGAGGCCGGTAGCTATCGCGCCCAGCACCCCTCTCCGGGACATCCCCTGGGGCTGCTGATGCGAGTGCGGCGATGTCATCGAGCGTTCCTTCCGGTCACTGATGGAAGAGTGTGGGATCGGGCGGGGGACGCAGGGCGGGCCCCGGGAAACGGGATTTCCCGGTGAGCCCGCTCGGGGGCGGGAAAGGAGAGAGCCGTGGCGTGTGCCGGGATCAGGCCCCGGACAGCGCCTCGGTCGGGGGCAGTCGGGAGGCCCGTACGGCCGGGTAGAGGCCGGCCAGGGCGCCGATCGCGAGGGTGGCGAGCAGGCCGCCGGCCATCGCCCAGGCTGGGACGACGGCCGGCCAGCCCTGGGAGAGGGCGTAGACGGCGGTGACGGCCGCCCCGATGACGACTCCGGCGATCCCGCCGATGCCCGCCAGCAGCTGGGACTCCGCGAGGAACTGCGTGCGGATGTTGCCGCGCCGTGCGCCCAGGGCGCGGCGTAGGCCGATCTCGGCGCGGCGTTCCAGGACGGAGATGACCATGGTGTTGGCCACGCCCACCCCGCCGACGAGGAGGGCGACCCCGCCGAGGCCGAGCATCAGGCCGGTGAAGGCCTCGTCGGTGGCGCCCTTGGCGGCGAGGGCGTCCGAGGGGCGGCTGACGAGCACTTCGGTGGGTGCCTCGGGGTTGACGGTGGCGGCGAGGACCTCGCGCACCGCTGTGACGGCGCTGTCGGTGGTGCGGACGTAGAGCGTGGTGGGGTGTCCGTCGAAGGCGAGGTGCCGCTTGGCGATGTCCCAGCCGACGAGTGCGCTGTCGTCAAGCTCGGGTGCCAGGGCCACCTCGTCGAGGATGCCGACGACGCTGAACCACTGGCCGCCCAGCCATACCTGGGAGTCGGGGCTGATGCTACCGATGCCCAGCCGGTCGGCGGCGCCTGCGCCAAGCACAGCGGCCGGATATCTGGAGGTGGCGGGATTGAGCCACTTGCCGCGGGCGAGTGTGCCGCCGACGGTGTCCAGGAGGTCGAGGCGGGTGGCCCGGACGCTGATGCTGCCGTTCTCGGCGGCCGGGATGCGGTCGTTGCGGTAGACGTACGCCTTGACCTTGCCGGTGCCGGTCGCGGACTCGACCGGGGCGATGCGGCCGACCATGTCGATGGAGCGTTCGGGGAGCTTGGCCTCGCCGCCGCTGAAGGTCCGGCCGGGGGCCGCGGTGAGGAGGTTGGTGCCGAGGCGGTCGAGGGTGCGCTGCAGTTCGGCGTGGCTGGAGGTGGAGATGCCCACGACGCCGATCATCGCCGCGATGCCGATGGCGATGCCGAGCGCGGACAGGAAGACCCGCAGCGGGCGGGCTCGCAGTCCAGAGGCTCCTACGCGGACGACGTCGCGCGTGTTCATACGAGAGACCTTCAGCACGGCGACACCGCCTGGGTGCCGACGGGGGCGCTCTGCTCGGAACCGGGCGCGGAGTCGTGCACGATGCGTCCGTCGCGCACGTGGACCTGGCGGGGCAGGGAGGCGGCGATCTCCCGGTCGTGGGTGATGATCACTACGGTGGTGCCCTCGGCGTTCAGGGCACGCAGCAGGTTCATCACGGTGGTTCCGGAACGGGAGTCCAGGGCCCCGGTCGGCTCGTCCGCGAGGAGCAGGCTCGGCCCGCCCACCAGCGCGCGGGCGATGGCGACGCGCTGCTTCTCGCCGCCGGACAGCTCGTGGGGCCGGTGGTAGACGCGGTGCCCGAGGCCGACCCGTTCCAGGGCTGTCCGGGCGGCGACACGGCGCTGGGCGAGCGGGATGCCCGCGTACAGCAGGCCCTCGGCGACGTTGTCGAGGGCGCGGACGCCGGCGGTGAGGTGGAAGTGCTGGAAGACGAAGCCGATGTGGAGCGCGCGCAGCGCGGACAGTTCCCGGTCGCCGAGGGTGGCGACGTCGTGGCCGTCGACGGTGACGGTGCCGTGGTCGGGCCGGTCTAGGCTGCCGATCATGTTGAGGAGGGTCGATTTGCCTGACCCTGAGGGGCCGACGATGGCGACCAGTTCGCCGTGGCGGATGTCGAGGCTGACGCCGTCGAGGGCGGTGACGCCCCCGGGGTAGGAGCGGGTGATGCGGTCAAGGCGCACGACGGTGGAGGTCATCGCGGCACCCCGACCTTGTCGCCCGCCTTCAGTCCGTCGCCGGTGATCTCGACCCGGCCGTTGGCGAACATTCCCGTCTTCACCGCGACGGTGGTGGTGACGGAGCCCTTGACGACTTGGACGCCGTAGCCGCCCTCCGACAGGGCGAGGAGTGCGGAGATGGGCACGGTCAGCACGTCCTTCTTCTTCTCGGCGGTGATCTCCACGTCGACGGGCGCGCCGTCGTAGCTGCCGAGCTTGTCCTTGTCCTTGTCGTCGATCCGGACGGTGACCTTGATGACGGTCCTGCCGTCGTCCCCTCCCGGGCCGCCCCCGCCGGACTCGGTGCTCGCCACCTTGCCGACGGATGTGACGGTGCCAGCCGCCCGCGCCCCGTCGGGCAGGACGACGGCCACCCCGTCGCCGCGGCGCACGAGGTTCTGCTTCTTGGCATCGAGGTCGATGACGACCAGTCGGCCGGTGCTGGTGTACGTCAGGACGGGTGAGCCGGGCCGTAGGGGCTCGCCCGGCTTCACCTCGTGGCCGGTGACGCGTATCTTGTCGCCGGCGACGACCAGGCCGGCGGGTTCGACTGTGCCCGTCTGCGGCACGCCGAGTTTCTTCTGCCAGCGCTTGACAGCCGCCGCGGTCTTGTCGGTGTACTCCTCGTCGGCAGTGAAGCCGGTGTATCCGAGGGCGGCCAGTGCACGTTCCACCTCGGCAACGTCGGGGCCTTTCATTCCGGGGCGCAGTGCGCGGTAGAGCGGGGTGTCGCCGTAGATGAGGGGGACGGGCCGCCCGTCTACCTTGAAGGCGTTCTGGCCCTGCGCGACGGTGGTGCCGGGTTTCGGCATCCAGGTCACGGTGCCCGATGCGCCGCTCAGCAGGGGCTGTTTGTCGCCGTAGCCCAGGCTGCCGGTGACGGTGTCCTGGCGGGCGAGGTCGGAGCGGGTCACGGTGGCGGTCGCCGGTGGCAGGCCGCTGCCTTTGTCGGTTTTCCCGCCGTCGTCGCCGGCGCCGTACACCACCACGCCGGCGGTACCCAGCACGACCGCGACCGCAACCGCGACGAGGGCGACGACGGTGCGGGGGCGGCGGTTGCGTGGCGGCCCCTGCGGCGTGTTGTCGGGAGACGTGTCCGGCGGGTTGTGTGCGGGTGTCTGCGCTGGATTCGCCGGAGTGGGGAGGCGGTCGGTGTGGTCCGGCCGGTCGTCGGTGGTGCCGGGTGTGTGTGTCATCCCGTCGCCGCCCGTCACCGCTGGGAGGCGGGGTTGACGTCCTTGCACTTCTCCGCAGCGGCCCGGAGCTTGTCCATGTCCTTCATGGCGTTCTGGTCGACCGGCAGGCCACCTGTCTCCGGGTCGGGGTCCGGGGCGTCGTAGCCGTTGGCGCGCAGGCACTTGACGTACTCGCGTGCCTGGGCGAGTTGCTTCGCGTCGGGCTTGTCCTGCATGTCCTGCGCGGTGGGTGCGAACTCCTTGCACGCCGCGAGCGCGGCCTCCACCTCTTCGGGGGAGGCGGTCTGCTCGGGCGCGTCCTCGCCGGCTTTTCCGCCGACCGGCGCCACACCTCGCTCGGCGAGGCAGGCGGTGTACTTCTTGTTCTTCTCGGCGGGGGTGAGTTGCTGATCGCCCTTCTGCTTGTCACCGCCTGCGGAGGCGACGCTGTCGTCTCCGCCGTTGTCGCCCCCGCAGGCGGCGAGCATGAGGCTCATCAGCGGTATGGCGGCCAGCAGGCCCCAGCGAGTACGCGAAGTGGTACGCATGCGCTCAACAATCTCTTCCGTGCCAGGCGTCTCCCGGCGTCGGGGACCAGTAGAGGTGGGGCCCGGTATCCCCGGCGTAACCGGATGTGTTTACGTTCCGGTTATCCGCGCCTCTGCCATCCTGTGCGGCATGAGAGTGCTGATCGCCGAGGACGAGCGCATGCTGGCCGACGCTCTCGCCGAGGGACTGCGCGAGGAAGCGTTCGCCGTCGACCTGGTGCACGACGGCGACTCCGCCCTGGAACACCTGTCCGTGCACGACTACGACGTGCTCCTGCTGGACCGCGATCTGCCGGTGGTGCACGGCGACGAGGTGTGCCGGGCCGTCATGGAGTCCGGTGGCAGCACCCGGGTCCTGATGATCACCGCCGCCTCCGACGTGCCCTCCCGCATCGACGGTCTCGCCCTGGGCGCCGACGACTACCTCCCCAAGCCGTTCGCCTTCGAGGAACTCGTCGCCCGCGTGCACGCCTTGGCCCGCCGCGCCCGGCCTGCGGGCCCGCCCTCCTACGAGCGAGCCGGGCTGCGGATGGAGACCGCTCGCCGCGAGGTCTACCGCGACGGACGCCACGTGCCTCTGGCACGCAAGGAGTTCGCCGTCCTTCTGGAACTGCTCCGGGCGGACGGAGCGGTCGTCTCGGCCGAGGAGCTGCTGGAGCGGGCATGGGACGAGCACATCGACCCCTTCACCAACGTCGTCCGCGTGACGGTGATGAAACTGCGCAAGAAGCTCGGGCAGCCGCAGGTCATCCTGACCGTCCCGGGCGCGGGGTACCGGATCCTGTGAGGCTCTTCGCGCGGTCGGTGCGACTGCCGCAGCCGCCCATCCGCATCCGGCTCACGCTCCTGTACGGCACCTTGTTCATGGCATGCGGGGTGATTCTGCTCGGCGTGACCTACCTGCTGCTCGAAGCAGGGCTGGCCGAACGGTTCCAGGCGGCGGGGGCCCTGTATGTCACCAGGGAGGGCGGGATCACCCCGGTGCCCGAAGCCTCACTCGACCCCCTCGCGCAGGACCTCCGCGCCAGCCAGGCGGCCAACAGCACCGGACTGCGTGAGCTGGAGGAGAGCTACCGGGCCGTGGCCCTGCAGTCCCTGCTGCGCCAGGGCGCCCTCGCGCTGGGCGTACTCACGGTCGTGGCGACGTTCTTCGGCTATCTGATGGCCGGCCGGGTGCTACGCCCCCTGGACCGGATCGCGCAGACCGCGCAGCGCATCACCTCCCGCGGCGACCTCGCCGAGCGGCTGGCGTTCACCGGTCCCCGCGACGAGGTCACCCGGCTCGCCGACACCTTCGACACAATGATGGGGCGCCTGGAGAAGTCCTTCCGGGACCAGCAGCGCTTCATCGCCGACGCCTCCCACGAACTGCGCACGCCTCTCGCCATCAACCGCACCCTCATCGAGGTGGCCCTGCGCCGCAGGACGGCCACCGAAGACACCCGGCGCCTGGGTGTCTCCCTGCTCACCGTCAACGAACGCAACGAACGCCTGATCAACGGCCTCCTTGCCCTGTCCAAGGGGGAGGCGGGGGTCGCCGACTGCACGCCCGTCGACCTCGCCGCGCTCACTCGTCACACCGCCGAGTTGCACCGGCCGCAGGCGGAGGTGGCAGGCATCGGTCTGCGGCTGGAGATACGGCCGGCGGTCGCCTCGGGCAACGCAGTGATGGTGGAGCGCATCATCCACAACCTGCTGGAGAATGCGGTCCGCTACAACGGGCCGCACGGCTGGGTCCGCCTCGCCACCGGCACCGCCCCGGACGGCGGCGCCGCTCTTACGGTCGAGAACACCGGCCCCGTGGTCGCGGACCAAGACGTGGAGGCGCTCTTCCAGCCCTTCCGGCGTCTGGCAGCGGACCGCACCGACTCCGAGGGGGGCTCGGGCCTCGGACTGGCAATCGTCCGGGCCATCGCGCGCTCCCACGGCGGCGAGGTCACGGCGCTTCCACGCAAGCACGGCGGGCTCATCGTCACCGCCTCCCTCCCCCGTTGGGTCCCGCCCCCGTCCCGCGGCGGCTCCCACGGGACCAGGGCGGGCGACACAGACGGCGCCCGGTGAAACCGGGCGACGGGCGCGGACGGGGCCACGCAAGGTCTACACCGCAGTGGTAGGCGTGGGCTCCGCGACCAGCGAGATCCGAACCAGAAGTGCCAGGCGGCACAGCACAGTCCCTCTGAGATCGGGCCGGACAGCGCAGCGGCCCTGTCGATCGTAGCCGGCGACGACCTGAGCGACTGGGCAGCGCTGCTTCCTTCGCCGCGCTCAGCGGCGTCAGTCCCGTCGAGCAGTCCTCGGGCCAGAGCCGGCATCGCCCGCTCAACCAGGGCGGGGACAGACAGACCAACGCGCCTTGCTCCGCATCGTGTCACCTCCATGCGACAGGACGAACCCACCCGCATCAATTCGGAGCGGTGCACCGCCGAAGGAAGAGGGAAGCGCGAGGTAGTGCACTGCCTGAAACGCTACAAGGGGTGAGCATGCTGGTCGTCGCCGATCCGTTCGGTCGGCCGCCTGATCGCGTTGGTCGGCAAGAACTCCTGATTGCGGCTCAGGTCCGGGGAGGCCGCGACACCGCAGCGGCTCTCGCATCTGACGGTCGCGCTGCCCGAGCAGTTGCCGCCTCCCTACTCGGCTGCACATGTCGGCGCGGCTGAAACCTGGTTCCGGATCACTTTCCGTGCAGCGCTGACGGGCGGTCACGGGCCCGCCCCGGTCACCGTACGATCACCCGGCCAGCGGTCTCCGCGTCCCAAGCCAATGTGGCAACTGGCGGACATCCATGGGCCCGTCATACTCCGAAGCACAATGCGGCCTCCGGCCCCATCACCAGGTTCGGGCCCCACCCCCGGATGTGGCCGTCAGGGGGTGGGCGCGAGGCCGACCTGGAGGATGCCGAGGTAGTTGTCGATCGCTGCACCCTGCCGCTCCGCAGGGTGCTCACTGACAGCGTGAATCAGTCCGCACAAGAGCTTGAGCAGGTTCTCGCCGGTGAGGGTAGGGAGCGGGCTGATACGAGCGAGCAGGTGAGAGGTGACTTCGACCAGCTCCGTCTTGGCCCGGTGCAAAGAGTCCGTCTCGTCGGACCCCGTGATCAGAACGTCAGTGAGGCCGGGTTGGGCCATGGCTGCCAGGAGTGCCGTGCGGAGGAAGTCAACAAGGGCCTTGATGGGGTCGGGGTGTCTGCCGACTGCGGTCGCGGCATCGATGAGTTCTCGGACCGCCTCGGTCAGGACGGACTCCAGCATGGCCCGCTGCGTGGGGAAGACCCGGTAGACCGTCCCCACGCCCACTCCAGCCTTGCGTGCGAGCTCGTTGAGGGTGAGCGTGATCTCCCCACGAATGATGGCACTGTGGGCCTCCTCGAAGATCCTCTGCCTGTTGCGTGCGGCGTCGGCTCTCATGGCCCTCCTCGAAATCTATGTGGATAGCCTATCAGGCAGGTGCTAGAGTGAAGTGGATAGCTAATCCACTTAACCTTGCCGGGAGCGGTCATGACCGTCGTGTTGATCCATGGAGTGCCCGAGACGCCCTCCGTCTGGAACAAGCTCCAGGAGCGGATCGACCGCCCCACCACAACCCTGCGGCTGCCCGGATTCGGCAGCCCTCGCCCGGCTCACCTGGACGGTAAGGAGGCATACGCCGCCTGGCTGGCGAACGAGCTGCGAGCCCTCGGTGAGCCCGTCGACCTAGTCGGCCACGACTGGGGTGCGCACCTGGTGATGCGGATCGTCTCCGCCTACGAGGTTCCGGTGCGCAGCTGGGTGTCCGACGTCGCCCACGGCTGGCACCCCGACTATCAGTGGCACGAGGCGGCGACCCTCTTCCAGAAAAGCCCGGACGGTGAGGAGTTGCTCGCCTCGTTGCGCACGCAGACTCCTGGCAGTCCCAGCTTCGGTGACTTCCTCCGCCCCCGAGGGATGAGCGCCGAACTGGCGGCAGAAGTCGACAGCGTCCACGACGAGGAGATGAGCACGGCCATCCTGACCCTCTACCGTTCGGCCTGGCCCAACTTCCACACCGACTGGGGCCAGAGCTTCGACCGCCCCGCTCCGGCGCCGGGGCTCGTCCTGATCCCGACTGGCGATCCCATGGCCCAGCCTGCAATGGACCTGGACATGGCTAGGCGAATCGGGGCGCAGGCAGTGGAACTGGACCACCTCACGCACTACTGGATGCAGCAGGACCCCGATCGGGGCGCGGAGGTGCTGAACCGGTTCTGGGGGACCGCATGACATCCGGGTAGTGAGCAGCCTCCTTGCGATGACGAGGCCGCTCGCACGTGAGGGCGGGACCGTGATGGCGGTGACTCAGTCCGGTCCCGGGCCGAAGGGTGAGCCGGCGAAATCGAGGGGGCTCGACCTCACCCTCCAACTCCTCCGCGCCAGGAAGGACGGCCAACGCCGTAAGCGACGTCCACTCATCGATCTCGCTCCGCCAAAGATTGCACGGTCGGTCACCGATGCCGGGAGGAGACAGCACCAGGAACAGCAACTCAGCGACTGGAGATCGAGGTCCGGATCGACGCTGCAGTCCGGAAGCACGCCTCCGCCGTTTCACTGAGAGGTCAACTACACTCGCGACGATGCCTCCGACCAGGCCATACGGCGAACCACTGCGAAATACCGGGACCCCCGCGACACGTCCCGGCCGGAACGCCCTCACAGCCAGTCGTGTGTCCACGCGTAGCGGGCCGCCTCGTGGCGGGTTCGGGTCTGGGTCTTCTGCATGGCGTTCGACAGGTAGTTGCGTACGGTGCCCTCAGCCAGGTGCAGGCGGGTGGCGATGTCGGCGACGGAGTAGCCGTCGCGGGTGCCGCGCAGAACATCGAGCTCACGGTCGGTAAGGGGGCAGTCGTCGACGACGGCGAGCGCGGAGACGTCGGGGTCGATCCACCGCTTGCCCGCGTGCAGGGTTGTGATCACGTACGTGATGTGGGCGGGCTCTGCTGACTTACCGACGAAGCCTTGGACGCCGAGTTTCAGGGCTTTGCGCAGCACGCCGGGGCGGGCGTGCCGGGTCAGCATAAGGATCACCTGCTCGGGCCGGGCACGGCGGATCTCGGCGACCGCGCCCAGGCCGTCCACGCCGGGCATCTCGAGGTCGATGACGAGCACGTCGGGCCGGTGTTCGAGTGTCGCCCGGATCGCGGATTCGCCGTCCTGTACCTCGGCGAGCACCGTGATCCCGCCCTCCAGGGCCAGCAGCGCCGCCAGGGCCTTGCGCAGGAGTGCTTCGTCGTCGGCCAGCACCACCGTCGTCATGTCTCGGTCCTCCCGTACGGGAAGTGTGCGCGGGTAAGGAAGCGCCCGTCCCTCTTCTCCACCGTCAGCTCCCCTCCGTTGTCGGCCACTCGTTCCCTGAGCGTGGACAGTCCACTGAGACCGGACAAGGGCGTGGGCCCCGCGCCGTCGTTGAGGACGGTGATACCCCCCTCCGAGAGCAAGATCCTCACGTATGTGGCCTGGGCATGGCGCAGGATGTTGGTCGTCGTCTCGCGCAGCACCTGGCCGAGCAGTTCGTTGGCCCGCCAGTCGACCTCGGCCTCCCGCTCCACCCGGACATGGATTCCGGCGGCCTCAAAAAGGTTCTTCGCGTTCTCCAGCTCGGCGGACAGGTTGAGTCTTCGCTTTGCGTAGGCGAGCTCCCTGGTCTGGGTGATGGTGTCGCCGATGAGGGCGCGTACCTCCCGTAGCTCCTCCTCCGCGCGCCTCACGTCGGTCCCCAGCAGCTTCTCGGCTAGCGTGATCTTCAGTTTCACCACGTGCAGGGTGTGCCCCTGGATGTCGTGCAGATCGCTGGCGAACCGCATCCGTTCCTGGATGACGGCCAGCTCGGCCTCCCGTTCCCGCGCATCTTCCAGCTCTTCGACAAGGTCGTAGAAGACCTGGCCGGCGAACATGCTGCCTGTCACCACTACCGTGCTCCCCACCGGGATGAGGACGTACCGGAGCAGGAGGTCCGTCACGTCTTCTGGCGCGATCAGGAGCCTGGCCGCGCCCACGAGGGCGACGAAGGCGACGAGTCCGAGGGCGGCCGAGACACGGTGGCGCGGCAGCTTGGGCGTGTAGAGCGAGCCGACGACGCAGATGCCGTAGAACGCGGTGTGGGCGTCCATTACCAGCGCGCCGACGATCCACACCGCTGCCGTGACGATCAGGCAGGGGCGGACGACGCGCGGGATGCCGACCGCCGTCCACCGTGCGGAGGCGACGAAGGCTGCGATCACACCGGTGCTCAGGACTGCCGCCTGCCACCAGGTCCGAGCGTCGACCGCGATCAGCAACGTGCCCACCGACAGGGTGGCGACGATCATCATGAGGACGTTGAGCCGACGCATTCGTTCACGGGTTTCCTGCCGGCGTTCGGCCAGGTCGGCGCCGGCTCCGTGCGATGTCACCGCCGGGTCCGCGGTCCGAGCACTGGGATCGCGAGAGCGCTCGGCGCGACCATGCCTGCGGCCGTCCACATCAGCCGCCGGTGGTCTTCGAGCCAGGAGTCCATGGCGCCAGGGTAAAGGCTGGCCCCAGGTAGTGGACGAGAAGAACGAGCCAAATTAGAACATATGCTGCAATATCGTCCACCGACGGAACGAGCAGAGGCCGGGTGTGCATGTGCGGCGCCTCTCCGGGAGCGAACAACTGGTCGATCTCGAAGTGTCGCGCCGGTTCCCCGGGTGCCACCAGTGACACCACGTCATGCCGGCACCCCCAGAAATGTCACGGACCGGCAGTGACACCACGCCACTACCAGGCGGCCTGGGACTCTCGTGCAATCGACCCATGACCCCGACACCCGTCATCGACGTTGACCGTCTCAACCTCAGCTACGGCGACTTCCACGCCGTGAAGAACCTGTCTTTCCAGGTGGAGAAAGGAGAGCTCTACGCGCTGCTCGGCACGAACGGGGCCGGCAAAACCTCGACCCTGGAAACAGTGGAAGGCCACCGCACGGCCGATTCAGGCACCGTGCGCGTCTTCGGCCGCAGCCCGCGGGACCGGCGGGCAGTGCGCTCCCGGATCGGCATCATGCTGCAGGAGAGCGGTTTCTCGTCAGACCTGACGGTGAAGGAGTCGGTCCAACTGATCGGCACGCTCTCCCAGCGCACCGACACGGTCGAGCGCGTGCTCGACATCGTCGACCTGAGGCGCAAGGCCGACACCAAGGTGTCCCAGCTCTCCGGCGGCGAGAAGCGGCGTCTGGACTTCGCCACCGCCGTCTACGGCACACCTGAGCTGATCTTCCTTGATGAGCCGACCACCGGTCTGGACATCCACTCCCGGGACGACCTGTGGCGGGCGGTGGACAAGCTGCGCGAGGACGGCTCCACCGTCGTGCTGACCACGCACTATCTGGAGGAGGCGCAGCAGCACGCCGACCGTATCGGGCTCATGCACCAGGGCGTCTTCCACCAGGAAGGGACTGTCTCCGAGCTCACCCGGACCCTACCGGCCACGATCCGCTTCACCTTGGCAACCCCCGCACCAGCGGATCTGCCGCTGCTGGGCAGGAGCGACGGCGAGGGGCGGTTCCTGATCGAGACCTTCGACCTGCCGCACGACCTCTACATCCTGCTCGGCTGGGCGCACGCCAACGAAGCTGAACTGCGCGAACTCGAGGCCGGGCCGACCCGGCTCGACGACGTCTTCCGCAAGATCAGCGGCGTCTGAATCTCCCAAGAGGCCCCGGCCGGATCCGCCGCGCATTCGGCGCCCAGCCGCCGGAACCCCACAAGAACCTCACAGGAAAGAACCCTCACGATGCTCCCCATCGCTCTCAGCGAGCTGAAGCAGATCTTCCGCAACCGGCTGGTGCTGCTGACCAGTCTCGTCATCCCGATCGTGCCGTGCGCGTTCTTCGTCTACCAGCATGAAATCTTCGCCGACCTGGGCAGCCTCGGGTACATCGCCGCCGTGGTGATGTTCACGGTGACAGCCTTCGGGCTCTACACGACCGTCGTGACCACGCTGGCCTCTCGCCGCCAGAGTCTCTTCCTCAAGCGGCTGCGCTCCACCCCGACGAGCGACGCTGGGATCCTCGTGGGACTGATACTCCCGGTCACCCTCCTAGCGATCGTGCAGGTAGTGGCGATCCTCGCCGTACTGGCCGCGGTCACCGGCGCGCCGGCCAGCCTCCCGCTGCTGGCAGTAGCGGTCCTGTCCACGGTGGCCATGATGCTCGCCCTGGGACTGGCCACGGCGGGACTGACGAACTCCCCCGAACATGCCCAGGTGACCACCCTGCCCGTCAGTCTCGGCGCCATCGGCGTCTCCACCTGGGTAGGGATCACCGGCACCACGGAGCTCACCCAGCTCAAGCGGCTCCTCCCCGGCGGCTCCGCCACCGAACTCGCCCTCAGCGCCTGGAACGGCGGCGTACCCGCGGCGGACTCCCTGCCACTGCTGCTGCCGACACTGGCCTGGGTCGTCGTTGCCGTCGCGCTGGCTTCCCGCATGTTCCGCTGGGAACCGCGCCGCTGACCCGTGGTCCGCATTCCTGACAGTTCGGACCGCAGAACCTGTCTCCGCGCGAACGTCGCCGCCCTTCTCGCCCCTGACCCCGACGCGGGACCGCGCGCCGCGGACCGCCTCTTCTCCCGCTCTGTCACTCAGAGGGCGTCTTCAGCGTTGGCCCTCCAGGGTGAGGACGGCGGCGGCGATGACCGTCATGCGGTTGGGGCTGCAGCGGGCTCTGCGGAAGACACGCCAGGACTTCGGTCTCGCGACGCTTCGTTCGGCCGGTGCTCGTGCCGCTGACACGGCCCGGTTGATCGTCCACTGGCTCGCGGTGAGGCCCCGGTGCGGAAGACGCCTGATCGGCGTGGTCACCCAGGAGCCGGCCCCGACGTAGGCGCGGTCGGCGAGGACGGCACGCCCTGGTGTTCGCAGATCCGGATGATGCGGTGGGTGCGGGCCGCAGTCAGATCGTGAGTGCGGCCGGGCAGTGCGGGCGAGATCCACAGCAGCTTGCCCGCAGGGTCGGCAACGGCCTGCACGTTCACGCCGTTTACGGCGCTCGCCGGGATCCGTCTCCTTCACGTTCCCGTACGGTCGCCGCTCTGGCGAGCTGTGCGAGGGGCGTGACGCGGCTCACGGGAACTCGTACGCTTCGACCGTCAGTTGAAGATGTGACCACAGATATGCGAACCCGGGTGCGCGACGGGAATGCGGATGCCTTCGCGGAGCTCTTCGACGAGTGTGCCCGCACGGTGTACAACCACGCCTTCCGGCTGACCGCCGACTGGTCGCTGGCCGAGGACGTCATGTCGACGACCTTCATGGAGGCGTGGCGGAGCCGTGCCTCGGTCGAGGCCGAAGGAGGCTCACTGCGGCCGTGGCTGCTGGGTATCGCCACCAACGTCGCCCGCTCCCACTACCGCAGCAACCGCCGATACCTCAGAGCGGCAAGCGCCGCAGCCGCCGCGCACGCCACCGAGGAACAGGTCGAGGACCACGCCGAGGAGACCGCCGGACGCCTGGACGACCAGCGTCGTATCAACGCCACGCTGGCCGCCCTCAGTCTGCTCAAGCGCCCTGAGCGCGAGGTCCTGACGCTGTGCATGTGGGAGGGGATGGAGTACGCCGACGCGGCCCGTGCCCTGGGCATTCCGATCGGCACCGTCCGTTCCCGCCTCTCCCGTGCCCGCGCCAGGCTGCGCAGACTCGCCGACACGCAACTGCTCGAAGGAAAACGGGAACTCAACCGTGCGAACCGGCAGATAGCAGGTGACCGCGGATACGCGGTCCGGTCCGCACAGGAAGGAAACCGATGAACGCCAGCCCCTCCCACCAGCCTCACCCGGCTGAGTGGACGGAGACGCAGAGCCTTCTGCCCGCCGCCGAGCGGGATCTGCCGACGGGCCGCCACCAGTTCCACAAGGAGCAGATGATGGCCCAGATCCAGGACGACCTCCGCACCGCCGCTGCCACCCGCGTCGCACCTGCGAAGCGGTCCAACCCGTTCCTGCGGCGCACGATCCTGCTGCCCGCCGCGGCATTCGCCCTGGCCGGCGCGGTCGTGGGCGGCCTCGCCCTCACCGGCGGCAAGGCGGACGGGAAGACCGCGCTGGCCAACGGCCCCGCACTGACCACCCGGATCGGCGTCGCCAACGCCAAGGGCGCCCCCGAACTCCTCGACCGCATCTCCCTGGCCGCCGCCGGCACCTCCGCGCCCGCCCCGCACGCCGGCCAGTACGTCTACATCGCCTCGCAGGTGGCCGACACCTACGTCAAGACCGTTGACGACAAGTCCCGGGTGGTCAGCGACGAACTGCACTCCCGCCAGGTCTGGAGCTCCCTCGACGGCAAGGACGGCTGGCTGATCGAGGCCGGCCAGACGAGCGACAAGGGCATGACCCTGGCGAGCGACGTCCCCTACAGCGGGGCCTACAACGCCCTGGCCAAGCTGCCGACCGACCCCGACGCACTGCTGCGGAAGATCTACAGCGAGTCGGAGGCCTACCGGGACCCCGAAGTCCCGCGCGACCAGGCGGCGTTCGTTGCCATTGGTGACCTGCTGACCGAGAGCTACCCGCCCGCCGACGTCAGCGCCGCCCTGTACAAAGCCGCGGCCAGGATCCCGGGGGTCGTCGCGGTGGACGACGCGGCCGACGCCACGGGCCGGCACGGAATCGCGATCGCCCGGGAGAACGACGCCGACGGCCAGCGCACCGAGTGGATCTTCGACAAGAAGACCCTGCAGTTCCTCGGCGAGCGCGTCGTGGTGGTCAAGCCCGTGAAGGACAGCGAGTTCACGGTCGGCACGGTCACGCACACCAGCGCGATCACCCAGCGCGCGGTCGTCGACGCCAACAAGCAGGTCCCCGGGCAAGCCGGCTGACGCCCCGACAGCACCTGGCCGCCTGATCGTTCTGCCCGGTCCCGCCCGCGCTGCTCGCCCAGGCCGGTCGGGCCTGGGCGAACCTGCTCACCTGCCCGGTCGGCACCAGGAACTTCTGCTGGGCGGCCTTGCTGTCGGCCTCCAGCGACGCCGACTTCCCTCCGGCTACGTTGCGGCGCCGTCGGCCAGGAACGGCCCGGCACCCACGGCCGTCCGGAGGATCACGGTTCAGCGCCGACGGCCAGCAACTCGGCCCGATCGTGACTCCCACGGGGCGCCGCGAGTGCACGGGTCATCAGACAAACTCAATGGACACGTGCTCCACGTGGTCCCAGTTGCAGTACGCGTTGGTCCGGGTCGGGCCGGTCACGATGCTGCTCGACCCCCAACCTCCAGCGTGCAGTCGACGTTGACGCGCCACTTGTAGTTCCCGGCAGTGAAGCACTGGCCCCACCCGTTGGTGAGGTTCTTGCCGCCGCTGGGCGATTCTCGACGAAGCCATCTCCATGCGGCTCGCGGACAGCCGCTGCCGGTCCTCACCAGTGGTGTTGGAGGCGTGGTCCCCGCTGGGGGCCAGTCACGGCACGCTGTCGGTCGCGCGGATGGCCGAAGCGACCGGGCGGAGCCGGACGGAGTGCCCGGCGTAGCGGGGTTGCGTAGGACTCCGAGGACCGTACTCGGCGCCCACGGACCGTCGTCGGGAACATCAGCGGGCTCCAGGCCTGCCGCCAAACGCTTCTCATTCCGCTCGATCGCCAGCACGCGGCTGCGCGGCAAAGATCGCTCTGTTCCGGGCCCTGTTCGTAGGCCGCGATGACGTCTACGCCACCCGGTGGGTGAGCGGGAAGACGGATCGGACGGGCTGGAGCCCCGCCGAGGACAACCCCTTCGCCAAGAACAAGAACGACGCCGAGCGGGTGTTCCGGCCTCTGACCGACCGAGTCGTCTTCTGGCCGAGGTCTCCCGCTCCGGGGTCGGCGCCCACGTGTGGACCTTCTTCACCGCGCCCGTCACCGCGGTCACCGCCAGCACACTGGGGATGGTTGCTACGCCGGGCGATCGACGTCCGCGGGCAGATGACGCTGTCCAGCTACGACCGTTTGTTCCCCGCCCAGGACCTACTGCCGACGAACGCCAAGGGCAGCGCCCGGTTCGGCAACCTGATCGCGCTCCCGCTGCAGGGGGCCTACCGCCTCAAGGGCACCACTGTGTTCTGCGACCCACAGACCTGGGAGCCATACCCGATCAGTTCGCACGTCTGTCTCAGGTGGAGCGGCTCTCCCCGGCCCAGGTCGAGGCGCTCGTCGACAAGCTCGGTCGTCCCCGCGCGCCGCCGACCGGAGCCCTCGCGATCTGCGACGACACCGCCGGTGGTACCAGGTGCGGGGTTCTTCGTCGTCGCAGGATGCGCAGCTCCGCTCCGGGAACAGATCGCGTGCGATCATGCTCGCAGGCGCGTCTTCCCCCGTCGCGCGCGAGCGCCCTGCCCCCGCGCGAGAGATGCAGGGGCAGGGCGCTCGTTCACGTCAGGTCAAGAACCGACAAGTTGGCGAAGCACGTACTGCATGATGCCGCCGTTGCGGTAGTAGTCCGCCTCACCGGGGGTGTCGATGCGGACGACCGCGTCGAACTCCACACCGCTGTCGGTGGTCACCTTCACCGTGCGGGGCGTCGTGCCCTCGTTGAGTTCGGTGACACCGGCGATGGAGAAGGACTCCTCGCCCGTCAGGCCGAGGGACTCGGCAGAGGTGCCCTCGGGGAACTGCAGCGGGAGGACGCCCATGCCGATGAGGTTCGAGCGGTGGATGCGCTCGTACGACTCGGCGATGACGGCCTTGACGCCGAGGAGCGCGGTGCCCTTGGCGGCCCAGTCGCGGGACGAGCCGGAGCCGTACTCCTTGCCGGCGAGCACGACCAGCGGGATGCCCCGCTCGATGTAGTTGCGCGAGGCGTCGTAGATGAACGACACCGGAGCCGCGTCAGCAGTTGCGGACTGCGTGAAGTCGCGGGTGTAGCCGCCCTCGGTGCCCGGCGCGATCTGGTTGCGCAGGCGGATGTTGGCGAACGTACCGCGGATCATGACCTCGTGGTTGCCGCGGCGCGAGCCGTAGGAGTTGAAGTCGCGGCGCTCCACACCGTGTTCGGTGAGGTACTTGCCGGCCGGGGTGTCGGCCTTGATGGCACCGGCCGGGGAGATGTGGTCGGTGGTGACCGAGTCGCCGAGCTTGGCGAGGACGCGGGCGCCCTCGATGTCGGTGACCGGGGTGGTCTCCATCGTCATGCCCTCGAAGTACGGGGGCTTGCGGACGTAGGTCGACTCGGCGTCCCACTCGAAGGTGTTGCCGGTCGGGATCGGCAGCGCCTGCCACTGGGCGTCGCCCGCGAAGACGTTCTGGTAGGACTTGTTGAACATGTCCTCGCCGATGGCGTTGGCCACGACGTCGTTGACCTCGGCCTCGGAGGGCCAGATGTCCTTGAGGTAGACCGGGTTGCCCTCGGTGTCGGTACCGAGCGCCTCGCGGGTGATGTCCACCTTCATGGAGCCCGCGAGGGCGTAGGCGACGACCAGCGGCGGGGACGCCAGGTAGTTCATCTTGACGTCGGGGTTGATCCGGCCCTCGAAGTTGCGGTTGCCGGAGAGCACCGAGGTGACGGCCAGGTCGTGGTCGTTGACGGCCTTGGAGACCTCCTCCGGCAGCGGGCCGGAGTTGCCGATGCAGGTGGTGCAGCCGTAGCCGACGAGGTTGAAGCCGACCTTGTCGAGGTACGGGGTCAGGCCCGCCTTGTCGAAGTAGTCGGTGACGACCTTGGAGCCCGGGGCGAGGGTGGTCTTGACCCACGGCTTGCGGGTCAGGCCCTTCTCGACCGCCTTCTTGGCCACCAGCGCGGCGGCGACCATGACGTACGGGTTCGAGGTGTTGGTGCAGGAGGTGATCGCGGCGACGGTGACGGCGCCGTGGTCGATCTCGTACGTCGAGCCGTCGGGGGCGGTGACCGTGGTCGGCCTCGACGGGGCGCCGTTCGGGGAGATCGCCGGGGCGTCGGAGGCCGGGAAGGACTCCTTGCCGGCCTCGTCGACCTCGTCGACGTAGTTGCGGACGTCCAGTGCGAACTGCTGGGCGGCGTTGGCGAGGACGATGCGGTCCTGCGGGCGCTTCGGGCCGGCGATGGAGGGGACGACCGTGGAGAGGTCGAGCTCCAGCTTCTCGGAGAAGTCGGGCTCGGCGGCCGGGTCCAGCCACAGACCCTGCTCCTTGGCGTACGCCTCGACGAGCGCGACCTGCTGCTCGCTGCGTCCGGTGAGCTTGAGGTAGTTCAGGGTCTCGCCGTCGATCGGGAAGATCGCGGCCGTCGAGCCGAACTCCGGCGACATGTTGCCGATGGTGGCGCGGTTCGCGAGGGAGGTGGCGGCGACGCCCTCGCCGTAGAACTCGACGAACTTGCCGACGACGCCGTGCTTGCGCAGCATCTCGGTGATCGTGAGGACGAGGTCGGTGGCGGTGGTGCCGGGCTGCAGCTCGCCGGTGAGCTTGAAGCCGACGACGCGCGGGATGAGCATCGAGACGGGCTGGCCGAGCATGGCGGCCTCGGCCTCGATGCCGCCGACGCCCCAGCCGAGCACGCCGAGGCCGTTGACCATGGTGGTGTGCGAGTCGGTGCCGACGAGGGTGTCGGGGTAGGCCTGGCCGCCCCGGACCATGACGGTGCGGGCCAGGTGCTCGATGTTCACCTGGTGGACGATGCCGGTGCCGGGCGGGACGACCTTGAACTCGTCGAAGGCGGTCTGGCCCCAGCGCAGGAACTGGTAGCGCTCCCTGTTGCGGCCGTACTCCAGCTCCACGTTCTGCGCGAAGGAGTCCGGCGTGCCGAACTTGTCGGCGATGACGGAGTGGTCGATGACCAGCTCGGCGGGAGCGAGCGGGTTGATCTTCGCCGGGTCGCCGCCGAGCTCCTTGACGGCCTCGCGCATGGTGGCGAGGTCCACGACACAGGGCACGCCGGTGAAGTCCTGCATGATCACGCGGGCCGGCGTGAACTGGATCTCCTGGCTCGGCTGGGCCTGCGAGTCCCAGCCGCCGAGCGCCCGGATGTGGTCGGCGGTGATGTTCGCGCCGTCCTCGGTGCGGAGCAGGTTCTCCAGGAGGACCTTGAGGCTGTAAGGGAGGCGTGCGGAACCCTCGACCTTGTCCAGCCTGAAGATCTCGTACGACTCGTCACCCACGCTCAGCGTGCTGCGGGCGTCGAAGCTGTTCGCCGACACGACAGTCTCCTTCATCAATGTGCGCGTACTGACCGCATCCTGCCGCCTACAACTCCCCGGGATCCGCTAAGGTAAGGCTTAGTTAGGTCACCCTTACTCGACGACCCGGCGGAAAGTGGCTGCGGTGCGCTCCCTGCAGATATCTCGATGTCGAGATAACTCTAGTACATGACCGCTGACGGGTCATGCCCGGACGCGAGTGACCGCTCTCATCCAATCGAGGCGTTTGCCAGCGAACCCAGGCGTTTTGACTTCCTTGCCGGCGAACCTAGCCGTACGAGGTGACGTGCTGGGGGTGCCGGGTGGCCGTACCGGTCGGGGCGGATCTTGCAGAGCCGTACGTAGAGCTGTCGTACGTGGATGCGGTACGCGAGCGTCGACGGCGTCCGCTGCTGGACTGCGTGACGGCCCGGCTCGAGGACGCACCCGCCGTGCGGCCGTTCCGCTGGTCGCGTGGTGAGCGTCACTTCTCGGGCTGGTACTGGGCGGCGACGACTGGCCAGCACGTCGGTTTCGATTCTGGCTGGAGCGGGACCGGCTTGTGCTGATGGACTTCGATCCCGAGGTTGCGGGAATCGCCTCGCAACCGTTCTGGCTCCACTGGCACGACGGCGAGCGTGAGCGTCGGCACGCTCCGGACTGCTTCGTACGCCGCGCGGACGGCTCTGCGGCGGTCGTCGACGTCCGCGCCGATGAGCGGGTCAAACCGAGGGACGCGGAAGCGTTCGAGGTGACGCGCCGGGCCTGCCGTCAGGCGGGATGGAGCTTCGAGCGGGTCGGGGTTCCGGAGGAAGTGCTGCTGGCGAACGTGCGGTGGCTGTCGCGCTACCGGCATCCCCGGTGCCGGCGCGGGCCGGTCGTGGACCGTCTCCAGGAGGTCTTCGCGGAACGGGCCCCGTTGATGGCCGGCGCGGATGCGGCCGGTGACCGGCTTGAGACGCTCCCCGTCCTGTTCCATCCCCTCTGGTTGCGCGAGCTGACCGCTGAGGGCCTGGCGGCCGGGCTGCTGGGGCCGCCCACCTTCGTGCGCCTGGCGGACGGAAGTGTCCGGTGATGCGGGCCGGGGAAGAACGGCGGGTGCCTCCGACGGCCAGGATCGCGGAGTTCCCTCAGATCGCTGCGGAACAGGCCCGCTGGTGGGAGAGGCACATTCTGGAGGTGCTGGACGGCTTGCCGCCGGATGCTCCCGCGGGGACGGTGCCGCGCCCGGAGTTCGACCCGGGACGGAACTCGCTGGCTCAGCGGGAGCGGGCCAAGGCTGCCGAGCTGACGGCGGCCGGGCACGCGATGACGGCCAGCGGCGTCAAGCAGCGGCGCCAGCGCTATCAGCGGGACGGGCTGGTCGGACTGGTCGGACTGGTCGACGGCCGGTCGGCCAAGCAGATGCCGTCCTTCGGCCGGGTGGCTCCGGCGGTGGTCGAGGCGATGCAGCAGGCGATCGGCGAGACGGCCGAGGCGTCGTCGAAGACGATCGGCTTCGTGGTCTGGCGGGCGACGCAGATCCTGGCCTCCCGTGAGGACGCGCAGGACATCGAGGTTCCCTCACAGCGCACGCTCTACCGGCTGTTCGACAAGCTGGCCGCGTGTTCTGGAAACATCTGCACCGTGTCGGCGTCCCGTTCGGCGAGACGGCCTGGGACCACGCCCGCGAACAGGTCCCGGGCGGGACCGAGGAACAGATCGCCGATGCCGCCGATGCCCTGCTGCAGCGGGCACACGACGGGCCAGCACACCGGCAGGACCATGCGACGAAGCGGTCCCGGCGCGTCGCGGCACAGACCCGGGCCACTGCCTCCGACCGGCCGGTCCCCGATCCGCCCACCGCCGAAGCAGTTCAGGACGACCAGGGGGACACCGAGTCGGCGAAGGTCATCCCGCTGGGCCTGTTTGATCCGCTCGCCAACCCCTGGAGGCGTCCGTGACCATCTCCGAACCAGCGACGGGACGCACATCGCTGAAGGATGCGGACGCCGAGGCCAACCAACAGCTGACCACCCTGGAGGGGTGGCGGAAGTTCGCCGCCGGCCCACCCGGTCCCCCCGTCCTGCTGCCCCCGGCCGAGCTGGACGGTCTTTCTCCGGTCGAGCGGGTGCGCTATGACAAGGACCGGCTCGACCATCACGCCCGCATGCTCGTGGTCGCCACCTCGTTCGTCGAGAAGACGGTGGTCTGCGGGCGGCGGCTGGTCCTGCTCAACCGGCACGCGATCAGCGCCCGCCGCGGCCTGATGGTCTCCGGGCTGCCCGGAACCGGCAAGACCAGTGCCCTCACCCAGGTCGGGCTCGCCCACGAACTCCTCGACCGGGCTCGCCACTCGAACGTCGCCGACCGCATCCCGGTGCTGTTTCGGTGAGGGCGGCAAGCGGACGTCTCTGTCACGGCCTACGACCGGGGCGACGTCACTTCATCGACTCCAGAATGCGGTCGAGCGTCCGGCGCCCCATTCGGCTCATCGTCGGATTGCTCTCGACGTAGTACCAGACGAGCCCCATCGCCTGTTCGAACGCCCATGCCTTGCCGCGCTCCCACTCCAGATCGTCACAGGCCAGTGTCCGCCGGAGCACTTCCCGTGGGCCCGGCTGCAACAGGTGCCAGGCGCTGACCAGATCCAGCGCGGGGTCGGCCGGGCCGAATCCGCCGGTGTCGAGGACGCCGCCGAGCCGGTCTCCCGCGACGAGCACATTGCCGGGAATCAGGTCGCCGTGGCTCATCACGTCGGCACTCGTGCGCGGCAGCTCCCGGAAGTGGCTCCACAGTCGGCGCAGCCGGGGCATGTCGAGCAGCCCCTGGCTCGCCTCGAAGCACTTCTCCATCCAGGTGTCGTGGTGAGCGAGAACGCCGCCGCGATTGTCGCCGCTGAAAAGCCGACCCCGCGTCTCGGCTTCCCGCAGGGCCGCGATGAAGGCTGCAAGGTCCTCGGCGAATGCGTCCGACCCACTCGGGTCGGCATCGAAGGCGACCGTTCCCGGCAGCCACGTCTGGACCGACCACGGCATGGGATAACCCGCTCCGGGCTTTCCCAGGGCGACGGGTTCCGGAACGGGAAACCGAGACACCTGTGCCAGCTCCGCGCTCGCCCGGGCTTCCCGTTCCAGAACCGCCAGCGCCTCCGCGGCATCGGTCAGACGCAGCGGGAAACGCGCGGAGAGGTCGTCCCCGATGCGGAAGATGGCGTGGACCGTCCCGGTCGACGACAGGAGTCGGATCGCCTTGCCGCTCCACTGAGGGAACTGTTCTTGGATCAAAGTCGCAACGATGTCGGTGGTCACGTCCACTTGGTCCTCGTGCATGGTCAATCTCGCAGGCCCTTCCACTAGTCCAGTCCGAAACGACGGAAGCAGTCCAGATCAACTGGGACGACAGCCAGTATTCAGACGCCAGGTTCCAGATCAACTGAGATTTTTTCGGCCACCCAGGTGTCCCAGCCGCAGCAGTGACCTGGGGTGACCGGAACGGCCGGAGAGACACCGTGACGCGGCCGGCGGGCCCGCCTGGGCGGCCCTGGAGGGCCAGGAGCAACTGATTCAGCGCGTGTCCTTCGAGGGAGCGGGCACGGTCCTGCCCTCGCGCCTGCCGGTGAGGGCCCCCCCGCACACAGATGCGCGAATGCCCGGCCATAGGTGGTGGCCGGGCATTCGTTCTGGTGGAACTGGACAGCAGCATAGGGCAGTTGTCACAGTCGCCGACGGCCCCTAAGTGACCCTCCGCTCCCGAAGCCACGGCGAAGTGGCAAGTAGCTCTCTACAGCGGATCAGGGGTGCGCTTGTCAACGGTTCGCTGCTTCTTGTTCTTGTGGTGGTGATGCTCCGTCATCTTGGACGCGTCATCGACGACCAAGAAGGAGAGGGGAGTGCGGCTTACGGGCACTCACAAGCATGCAACTTTCGGAGCCCGCGTCGATTCACGACGCAGTTCCTGATGTTGCAGACTTGATCGTTTCACGGCACCCCTAGTAGTACAAGTACAGGTGGTACTTCCAAACCCCGTCCGTGCCGGGGAAGTAGTCGCAGTCCCATGCCCAACTGGGGTTTTTGCCCACCCAGTACATCGCTGCCACGGCGCAGTTGTGGTAGCTGCTGTGGCTGCTATAGAAGTGCCAGCTTGCAGCCGCGCGCTGGATGCTTGCACTGCTCCCATTACTGGCGGAAGTGACGGTTGACGCTGCGGGCGCTGCCTGGGCCGGTGCTGCTGTGAGCCCTAATCCGACTGCGCTGCCGAGGGCGAGCCCTACGAGGATCTTTCGTGTGCGCATAAGTGAACGATTCCCTTCGTGATGAGGTGGGGCATCTCTCCGCCCACCTGTTCGTGGATCGACCATCTCTCCGTCCGGAAATCTGGCCTGCCCCGGCTGGTGACGGGCTTCTCCGGTGCTCGTCCTGGCCCCCTAACGCAAGGCCAGCACAGTCGTCGCGGTGCTGCATGACCAGGGTCGGGGCGGGCCTCGGCGGAATCGACTCGTTTCGGGCTGGCCCGAAGCGTCCGCGGGTGGGAAGCATTCTGGGGGTGACCTTGAGGATCCACTTCACGGCTGAGGACCTGGCCCGCACCCGCATGGCCTCCGGGGTGCGCCCGCTGCTGGAACTGGAGATCGGCGTCCGGCTGCTGCAGGAGCGGAGCCACCCTGTGCGGTTCGACGCATGGCGACAGCGGACCGCTGCCGGTCTGCACCGACGGCACGGCCCGTTGTTCGACTTCATCCCTGCGCTCGGGCCGGGCGTGGGCTTCCTAGACCTGAGCGGTCCCGAGGCCCCGGAGGACTTCGCGGATAGACTGCGCTCGGCACCAGCGCACGAAATCGTCCGACACCTGGAGCAGTGGACGGCAGGACGTCAGCGCGTTCCCCAGGTAGCTCGACAGCTGCGGCAGAACCCCTCGCTCGTCCACCACGTCGCAGATGCCGTACAGAGCGCGCATGAGCTGTTCATCGCACCGTACTGGCTACGGATCCAGCAGCTCGCCGGCGCCGACCGGGTCCTGCGTCTGCGGCAGCTGTCCGAGCACGGCGTCGAGCGCCTGCTGAGTGAGCTCAACCCGCGCTACATCACATGGACATCACCGGTGCTGCATTTGACGACAGCCTCCGGCCGCGATGGCGACATTCACCTGGCGGGACGCGGACTGGTCCTCATCCCGACGGTATTCGGTGCCCATTACCCCGCTTTCGACTACTCGGACCACAGTCAGCCATGGATCACATTTCCGGTCAGAGAGAGCACGCACGCCACCGCAGCCCCCGCTACTTTCACCGCTGGCGCCCTCACCGACGTGCCGGCATCCTTGCGCGCGCTACTCGGCCGAACCCGGGCAACGGTCCTGTGCGTGATAGCCGAGCACACCAGCTGCACCACCACCCAACTGGCAATATACGCCCACATCTCCCCCGCCAGCGCCAGCGAGCACGCGAGCATCCTGCGCAACGCAGGACTCACGACCTTGACCCGAGATGGCAAGAGCGCCCGCCACGCCCTCAGTCCCGCTGGCCAAACGCTCCTCGACTCCTCCGCCCTTGACATGTGACGCGGCACGAACGCACCACAAGAAGGACGTCGGCTACTACCGGGGGACTCGTTAAGGCGCTGCAACTTGAAGCCAAGGCACACGCCGCGGCAGCAGTGGGCCAGCACCATCAGGGGATCAAGAACATCGGCCCGCTCCGCGATCCCTCGTAACCTCCGAAGGCCACACGCCGGACCCGCGGGTAAGCATCACTCTCGACTACTTGTCACTTCGCCGCAGCTTCGGGAGGACCGGGCCTAAAGTGCTGGGCGGTGCAGACACCGCCCGCCATGCCGAGACCGGACTCAGCGCTTACAGAAGCCGAACATCTGCACGAACGTCGCCGCCGGCGTGACCGCCCCGGAAGCCGGGTCTGCGCTGCCCAAAACCACTTTCACGTGCATGGTCTCGAACTCCGGATTGCGAATGTTCGCCCGATGGCTGTCGCTGCGCATCCACCACGTGAATGCGGCCAGCGGTGTCACGGCCGCATCGGCACCGTAGCCCGTGTACGCGTTTTCAGCCATGGCCCACCTCGTGCAGCCCCGTCCGAAGCCCGCTTCTTCGGCGCGTTGCTGAGGGGTCGACTTCGTCACGGGTTGATGTGCGGGTCACACAGGGTGCTCTCGTCCAGACTGGTCTTGGGGTCGTCCTTCCTGGGTGTACATCCCGGGTACTGGGCTACAGTCCCCCACCATCGCAACTTCGCCGCGGCGGTTGCATGGTCGTACGCGGCACCAGCAAGTCCGCGCGGTAGCGACGGCTTTCCCGGCCGCCCCACTCCCGCGGGCTCAGCTCGCCGTCCAGGAACACGGTGTCACCGGGCAGCGTGTCCACCGCGGCGATACACGACTCAATCTTGGACTTGCACCACCCACGCACCCGCTCGTCCTGCTCGGGATCATCCGGCGTGAAGCTCCGCCCGTCGATCCGCTTCACCAGCACCTCCTCGGAGACCTTGAGGAAGAAGTGGTGGACAGCGACCCCCGCGTCCTTCAGCACACCGAAGATCTCCTCGACATACGACATAGCCGGGGCCGCGGCAGGGCGGGCCGCACACGCACCCCCGAGGGCTGGGGACGCGACACCCGCCCCCCGAACGGACCAGCCCGCTTTGCCCCAGTTGCGCGGATGATGGACCATCAGAACCAGGCATCACCCGTATGGTCCACCCCACTGGATATCTCATCTCATATCTGAGATAGCCTGCACCCATGGCAGACGACTACCTCGTACGCATCGGCAAGCTCATCCGTGACGCCCGTCAGCATCGGGGCTGGACACAGTCGCAGCTCGCCGACGCACTCGGCACCAGCCAGAGCGCCGTCAACCGTATCGAGCGCGGCAATCAGAACATCAGTCTTGAGATGATCGCCCGGATCGGCGAGGCGCTCGACAGCGAGATCGTGTCCCTGGGCTATGCCGGTCCCATGCATCTGCGGGTCGTCGGCCGCCGCCGTCTCTCCGGCTCGATCGACGTCAAGACGAGCAAGAACGCCTGCGTCGCACTGCTGTGCGGATCGCTGCTGAACAAGGGCCGCACCGTCCTGCGCCGTGTCGCCCGGATCGAGGAGGTCTACCGGCTGCTGGAGGTACTGCACTCCATCGGCGTGCGCACCCGCTGGATCAACGACGGCACCGACCTCGAAATCGTCCCGCCGGCCCGGCTCGACATGGACGCCATCGACGCGGACGCCGCGCGCAGGACCCGCTCGATCATCATGTTCCTCGGCCCGCTGCTGCACCGTCTGGACCGTTTCCGGCTGCCGTACGCCGGCGGCTGCGACCTCGGCACCCGTACCATCGAGCCGCACATGATCGCGCTGCGCCGCTTCGGTCTGGACATCACCGCGACCGAGGGCCAGTACCACGCTGCCGTCGAGGGCTCGGTCGCCCCGGACCGACCGATCGTGCTGACCGAGCGCGGCGACACCGTCACCGAGAACGCACTGCTGGCAGCCGCCCGCCACAACGGCGTCACCGTGATCCGCAACGCGTCCTCCAACTACATGGTCCAGGACCTGTGCTTCTTCCTGGAGGCCCTGGGCGTACGGGTCGACGGCATCGGAACGACCACGCTGACCGTCCACGGTGTGCCCGAGATCGACGTGGACGTCGACTACTCCCCGTCCGAGGACCCGGTCGAGGCGATGAGCCTGATCGCGGCCGCCGTCGTCACCGAGTCCCAGCTGACGATCCGCCGGGTGCCGATCGAGTTCCTGGAGATCGAACTCGCCGTGCTGGAGGAGATGGGCCTCGACCACGACCGCACGCCCGAGTACGCCGCCGACAACGGACGGACCCGGCTGGTGGACCTGACCGTGCGCCCCTCCAAGCTCGAGGCGCCGATCGACAAGATCCACCCGATGCCGTTCCCCGGCCTCAACATCGACAACGTGCCGTTCTTCGCGGCGATCGCGGCCGTCGCCCAGGGCCAGACCCTCATTCACGACTGGGTCTACGACAATCGCGCCATCTACCTCACCGACCTCAACCGCCTCGGCGGCCGGCTCCAGCTCCTCGACCCGCACCGCGTCCTCGTCGAGGGCCCGACCCGCTGGCGGGCCGCCGAGATGATGTGCCCGCCGGCCCTGCGCCCGGCCGTGGTCGTCCTGCTCGCGATGATGGCGGCCGAGGGGACCTCGGTGCTGCGCAACGTGTACGTCATCAACCGCGGTTACGAGGACCTGGCGGAGCGCCTCAACTCGGTGGGCGCGCAGATCGAGATCTTCCGGGACATCTGACCGGCGGGCCACTGGACTCGCTCCGACCTGCACCCGTGCGGGACGGAGGGGTGCGGCGGCAGGGGCGGCCGCCGAGGGGGCCCGGGGCGGTCCTCAGCCCGTCCCGGTCCCCGCCGGCGGGTCGGCGTAGACACCGCGCAGCATGCCGGTCGCCTGGCCGACCTCGATGAGACAGCCGTCCGGATCCTGCATGTAGCACCGCAGTTCGGCCTTGCGGTCGAGGGGCTCGGTCAGGAACCGGGCACCCTTCTCCTTCGCCCGGGCGTAGAACTCCGCGATGTCCGCGACGCGGATGTTCATGAACGCCGACACGGGGTCCCCCGGCTCGGGTGCGGTCAGGGTGACGTCCGGCTTGTCCGGTGTGGGTCCGCCGCCCGGGTTCATGATGATCCAGCTGTTGGCGGCCTTCACGATGGCCGGGTTCTCCGCCAGCACCACCTCGCCGCCGAGGACGTCGGCGTAGAAGTCCCGCGAACGGCCACGTCGCGCACCGTCAGGAAGTGCGTCAGGAGCAGTCCCGTCTCCGGCGCCGGGAGAACGGGCAGGTCGGGCAGGTCGGGCAGGTCGGGCATGTCAGTCCCCTCGGCGTTGCCGTCGGTGGTGGCGCGGGCGCTGCCGGGCCCACCGGTCGGGATCGTCCTCCAGCGCCTCCCTGTCCCATCCTCCGTGCTCGGCCGCCGCCTCGTAGGTCGTGTGCAGGAACGACGCGAGGGCCCGGTCGGGGTCGTCGGCGGTGCGGACCGCCTCGTACGGCAGGAGGAACTGGCCGTTGTCCTTGCTGTAGAACGCGGCATCGGGCGCGACCGCGTGGTCGGCGAAGCCGTCGGGTTCGGGGTAGGCGTACGCGTAGAAGGCGCCCTCCTCCCCGCCACCCGGCCAGAAGCCGCAGCTGCTCAGCTCGCGGGAGTAGCCCTCCTCCATCACCCAGTCGCCGCAGTTCGGCGCGCCGCCCGGGTGGGGCGGTGCCGGCCTTCCGGAGAAGCGGGTGCAGGCCAGGTCCATCGCGCCCCAGAAGAAGTGCACCGGGCTGACCTTGCCGACGTAGTACGAGCGGAACTCGCCCAGCACCCGGTCCGCCTGCAACAACTGCCGCCAGAACAGGTGTGCGGCGTCGGGATCGTAGGTGCCGTGCCGGTCGTCCTCGGCGAAGGGGATGGCCACTTCGACCTCGTTCGGGGCCGGCTGGATCCTCGTCGGAATCCCGAGTTCACCGAGGGTCTGCATCGTCTCGCGATAGAAGTCCGCCACCGGTTTGGGCTCCAGTGCGACGGTGCGGACGTCGCCCTCACTGGTGCGGACGACCAGCCGGTGGTCGACGAAGTCGAACTCGATGTCGAAGACACCCGATCGGTAGGGGATCGCGGACGTCGTCAGGCCGCGGGGACTGACGTACGACGTGACCTGCCACCAGTGGTTGAGCAGTGGGGCGTGCGCCAGCCTGATCTTGCCCACGATCTGCATCCACATGTGGAGCGTGTCCCGTGTCGCGGTCCAGTCGTCCACGCGCAGCGCGGGCCATGTGCTCGGCGCGTCGGTGGTGTGTTCGCCCGTCATACCGCCTCCCTCCGTCCGAACGGGGCGATGCCGACCACGCTGCCACTGAGGGAGGTACCGGGCAACCGCGGGGCGCCGGGGCAGGGAGGCCGGGGGTGAGGACGCCGAGCACCTCGCGCAGTTCCTCCAGAGCCTGGTGGCCCTCACCCCTGATCAGCTCGGCCGCCCTGGCGACGGCCGGATCGCTGGCCGGGTCCCTGACCCCGAGCGCGCCCGCGGTGAGGACGATGTTGCCCACCCGGTGCGCCACCACGTCGTGGAGCTCACGGGCGATCCTGGCCCGCTCCTCCACCCGGGCCCGTGCGACGAGCAGGTGCTGCTCGCGCTCAAGGGCGTCGACGGTCGCCCGCGCCTCCAGGGCCAGGTCGCGTCGGATGGCGACGGCGTAGCCGACGACCAGCGGCCCGAGGATGAACGCGAGGGCGAACCCCGCCTCCCGCAGGCCCCAGCCCGGCGGGCCCGCCCACAGCCCCAGCGCCCCGCCACGCAGCCGGCGGCACCGAGCAGCGCGAGGGTGCGGACGCGCCGGTACGTCTCCCCCACGGTGTACATGGCCACGCCGAGCGCCACCGGGGTGAAGGCGATGAAGTAGCCGGCCGTGACGGCGAGGGCGACCGCGCCGAGGTTGCGGCGGCACCACCACAGCAGGGAGCCGACCAGGCCGGACGCGGCGGCGGCCACGGGGGTGGCCAGGCCGGTGAGGAGCCCGTTGGACGGCTTCACCCAGGTGTCGGCCACCCGATGACCACGACGACGACGGTGATCAGGGCGTCCTTCCGGCGCGACGACCAGCCGCCCCTCTCGCCGCCTTCCACCGGCCGTGGACCCACTCGGCTCTCCCGGCCCTCCCGACCGTTGCGCTCGGTCACTGGGCCCTCACCACCTCGCGCGAGCCTTCGCACGGAACACGCGGCACGGGACGCGCACCACGGAGTGCGGGGCACGGTACGCCCTGCTCGGGAAGCGCAGCCCGGAACGCGCACCTTGCGGCCACTCGGCCACTGCACGGCGCGCCCTCCGCTCAGGCCGTGCGAGCGCGAGGCATGGCACGGCAGGCGGGGGGGTGCCTCTATGTCCTTCGTCAAGCCCGAGGTGGTCATGCGGCGGCTGCCTCGGGGACGCGTGACTCGTAGAAGGTGCCGTCGCGGAGCATGGCGAACAGGACGCTGATGCGGTGGCGAGCGAGTCGGAGGAGGGCCTGGGTATGGGTCTTCCCGCGGGCCCGGCAACGG
>NZ_JASHLT010000058.1:0-41414 GCF_030056615.1 Streptomyces sp. HNM0645
GCCGGCCGCCGGGGCGGCGGCACCGCCCGGCGGCTCGGCTCCCGGGCCGCCGGCAGCGGCCGGAGCACCGGGGCCCGCCCGGGCTCCCGCCGGGTCCGGCAGGGTGACGGCGGCCATCGCGGCCGTGCCCGTCACCGCAATGGCGGCGCCTGCCACCAGCTTCCCCGGGTGGCGGCGCATCAATGTGCGCACTTTTCCCCCCTCGTACCCGTGGTCACCCGGTAGGACGGTGGTAAGTCCTAGGACGTTGCCCAACTTTCGGGGAGGATCTGGCCGAAGAGGTCCCCAGCACCCGGATCAGAAGTGGAAGAGTCTTATCTATGCAGGTCTGGCCGGGACAGGCGTATCCACTCGGTGCCACGTACGACGGCGCCGGCACCAATTTCGCGGTCTACTCAGAGGCCGCGCACCGAATCGAGCTGTGTCTGCTCCACGACGACGGCTCCGAGACCGCGGTCGAGCTCCGCGAGACCGACGCGTTCGTGCGCCACGCCTACCTGCCGGGCGTGATGCCCGGACAGCGCTACGGCTTCCGGGTGCACGGACCGTACGAGCCCGAGCACGGGCAGCGGTGCAACTCCGCGAAACTGCTCCTCGACCCGTACGCGCGGGCGATGAGCGGCCGTGTCGACTGGGGGGAGGCGGTCTACGGCTACCACTTCGGCAGACCGGACTCGCGCAACGATCTCGACTCCGCGCCGCACACGATGGCGTCGGTCGTCGTCAACCCGTACTTCGACTGGGGTGACGACCGCCCGCCGCGCACGGACTACCACCGCACCGTCATCTACGAGGCCCACGTCAAGGGCCTGACGATGCTGCACCCCGCGCTGCCGGAGGAACTGCGCGGGACGTACGCCGGGCTCGCCCATCCCGAGGTGATCTCGCACCTGACGGAACTGGGCATCACGGCACTGGAGTTGATGCCGGTGCACCAGTTCGTCAACGACCACCGGCTGGTCGACGCGGGCCTGAACAACTACTGGGGCTACAACACCATCGGGTTCTTCGCCCCGCACAACAGCTACGCGTCCTGGGGCGACCGGGGCCAGCAGGTCCTGGAGTTCAAGTCCGCGGTGCGGGCGCTGCACCAGGCGGGCATCGAGGTCATCCTCGACGTCGTCTACAACCACACCGCCGAGGGGAACCACCTCGGCCCGACGCTGTCGTTCCGCGGCATCGACAACGCCTCGTACTACCGGCTCACCGAGGACCGCCGGTACTACATGGACACGACCGGCACCGGCAACTCGATGCTGATGCGCTCTCCGCACGTCCTCCAGCTGATCATGGACTCGCTGCGGTACTGGGTCACCGAGATGCACGTCGACGGCTTCCGCTTCGACCTGGCGGCGACCCTCGCACGGCAGTTCCACGAGGTGGACCGGCTGTCGTCGTTCTTCGACCTGGTCCAGCAGGACCCGGTGGTCAGCCAGGTGAAGCTGATCGCCGAGCCGTGGGACGTCGGCGAGGGCGGCTACCAGGTGGGCAGGTTCCCACCGCTGTGGACGGAGTGGAACGGTATGTACCGGGACACGGTGCGGGACCTGTGGCGCGGGGAGCCGCGCACCCTCGCCGAGTTCGCGTCCCGGCTGACCGGCTCCTCCGACCTGTACCAGGACGACGGCCGGCGTCCGCTCGCCTCCGTCAACTTCGTCACCTGCCACGACGGTTTCACCCTGCACGACCTCGTCTCGTACAACGAGAAGCACAACGAGGCCAACGGGGAGGGCAACCGGGACGGGGAGAGCCACAACCGGTCCTGGAACTGCGGCGCGGAGGGGGAGACGGAGGACGGCGGGGTCCGGGAGCTGCGCAACCGCCAGATGCGCAACTTCATCGCGACCCTGATGCTGTCGCAGGGCGTACCGATGCTCAGCCACGGCGACGAGTTCGCCCGCACCCAGCAGGGCAACAACAACGCGTACTGCCAGGACAACGAGCTGTCCTGGGTACGCTGGCCGGAGTCGACCGCGGACCAGGACGGCACGCTGCTCGCGTTCACGCGTGCGATGGTGTGGCTGCGCCGCGACCACCAGGTGTTCCGGCGGCGGCGCTTCTTCCACGGCCGGCCGGTGGAGGGCACGCACGACGAGCTCTCCGACATCGCCTGGTTCACGCCGGAGGGCGGGGAGATGACGTCGCGGGACTGGCAGGCGGCCCATGCGAAGGCCCTCACGGTCTTCCTGAACGGCCACGCCATCTCGGAGCCGGGCCCGCGCGGCGAGCGGATCTCCGACGACTCGTTCCTGCTGATGTTCAACGCGAGCGACGACGACCTGGACTTCGCCGTACCGGTCGACCACGGCCGGCAGTGGCAGGTCGTGGTGGACACCGCACGGCCCGAGGGTGTCCCTCCGGGGCAGGGGCCGAAGGTCGACGCGGGCGAGCGGATCAGGATGATCAGCCGGAGTCTGACGGTACTGCGGCGGCCGGCGTAGTACCTGACGGGCGTGACGCGCCCCGGCCCCGGGTCGTCCCCGGGGCCGGGGCGCGTTCGCCGTATCAGGTGAACGTTCGGTCGGTGGCCGCCGCCGGTGCGGCGGCCGATGACACAGAGGGCCGCGATCCGGGTACGTACGTTCGCATGACGCCCACCGCCACGTACCGGCTCCAGTTGCAACCGGACTTCCCCTTCCGGGCCGCCGAGGAGGCGGTCCCCTACCTCGCCGGCCTCGGCGTCTCCCATCTGCACCTGTCCCCCGTCCTGGAGGCGGTGCCCGGCTCCCTGCACGGGTACGACGTCGTCGACCACGGCCGGGTGCGGGAGGAGCTCGGAGGCGAGGAGGGGCTGCGCGCGCTGGCCCGCACGGCACGCGGGCACGGTCTCGGACTGGTGATCGACATCGTGCCCAACCACATGGCCGCCGTCCCCCGGTACAACCGGGCCCTGAGGGAGGTCCTGCGGGAGGGCCCGGAGTCGCCGTTCGCCCGCTGGTTCGACATCGACTGGGACGCGGGCGGCGGGAAGGTGCTGATGCCGGTGCTGGGCGAGCGGCTGGGCGAGGAGCTCGGAGCACTGCGGGTGGAGGGGGGGACCCTCCACTACGGCGAGCACACGTTCCCGGTGCGGGAGGGCACGGAGGAGCTGCCGTTGCCGGAACTGCTGGACGCGCAGTGGTACCGGCTCGGCTGGTGGCGGCTGGCCCGCACCGAGCTCAACTACCGGCGGTTCTTCACCATCTCCGATCTGATCGGGGTCCGGGTGGAGGACCCCGAGGTGTTCGCCGCCACCCACGCCAAGATCCTGGAGCTGGTGCGGGACGGGGTGGTGGAGGGCCTGCGGATCGACCACCCGGACGGGCTCGCCGACCCGGAGGGCTATCTGCTGCGGCTGGACGAGGCTGCGGGCGGCTGCTGGACGGTCGTCGAGAAGATCCTCACCGGCGACGAGCGGCTGCCGGCGTCCTGGCCGGTCGCCGGCACCACCGGGTACGACGCGCTGTACCGGATCGACGGGCTGTTCACCGACCCGGACGGGGCCGGGGAACTGCTCCGGCAGTACCGGGACCACGCGGCCCCCGCCGGGGACCGCGGCGGCTACTGGGGGGCGACCGTGCGGCGTGCCGCCTACAAGGTGGTGACGCACGAGCTGGCGGCCGAGACCGAGGCCCTGGCCCGGCTGGCCGAGCGGGTCTGCGCGGCGGACACGGCGCTGCGCGACCACGCGCCGTGGGCGCTGCGCACCGCGATCCGCGAACTGCTGGTGCGCGTGCCCGTGTACCGCCCGTACCGCACCGGCGGCGAGTCGGTGGTGACGGCCGACGCGGCACTGCGGGCGAAGGCGGTGTTCGCGGTGGCCCGGGAGGGTGACGCCGTCGACGTGGTCCGCGACCTGGCGCTGGGCCGGCTCGGCGACGGCCCGGACCAGCGGGCGTTCCGGGCGCGGTTCGCGCAGACGTCGTCGGCGCTGCGGGCGAAGTCGGTGGAGGACACGGCCTTCTACCGCTACGTACCGCTGCTGTCGGCCAACGAGGTGGGCGGCGATCCCGGCCGGCCGGCGGTTGCCCCGGAGGAGTTCCACGCCTACTGCGCCCGGCTCGCCCGGGACTGGCCGGCCACCGGGACGGTGCTCTCCACGCACGACACCAAGCGCAGTGCGGACGTACGGGCGCGGATCGCGGTGCTGTCGGAGTGCCCGGAGCGGTGGGTGCGGCTGCTGACGAGCCTGGCCTGGGCTCCGGCACCGGACCGGCACTTCGCGTGGGTGGCGTGGCAGACGGCGTCCGGGTTCGGCTCCCCCTCCCCGGAGCGGCTCGGTCCGGCGCTGCTGAAGTCGGTGCGGGAGGCGGGGCTGCACACCGGCTGGACCGAGCCGGACGAGGGGTACGAGCAGGCCGTGGAGGAGTTCGTGGAGGCCGGGCCCGCGGGGCCGCCCATGCACCAGGTGGCCCTGTTCGCCCGGGAACTCGACCCGTACGTACGGGCCAACTCGCTCGGCGCGGCACTGGTGCACCTGACGATGCCCGGGGTGCCCGACCTGTACCAGGGCACGGAGGCCGAGTACGTCGCGCTGGTGGACCCGGACAACCGGCGGCCGTTCCGGGAGCGGGGCGAGGACCGGAAGACCGCGGTGACGAGGGCGGCGCTGGACGTGCGCCGGCGGCGCCCGGACGTCTTCGGCGAGTCGGGCACGTACGCCCCGCTGACGGCTCTGGGGCCCGCGGCCGGGCACTGCCTGGCGTTCTCCCGCTCGGGCGAGGTGATCACGGCGGTGACCCGGCTGGCGCTGCGGCTGGAGGAGTCGGGCGGCTGGCGGGACAGCGCGCTGCCCCTGCCGGCCGGGCGGTGGACGGATCTGCTGTCCCCCGGCCGGGAGTTCACGGGTGGCGGTCCCGTGCCGCTGGCGGAGCTCTTCGCCACTGGCCCGGTCGTGCTGCTGGAGCGCACGGCGGACGGCTGAGCGGCGGAAGGCTGAGCGGCGGACGCGCCTTGGGCCGGACCCGGGGTCCGTACGGGCTCGGGTGGGGTGCGGCCGGCCGCACCCCCCCCGAGCCCGCCGGGCGCGGTCCGCCCCGGTGGGCGAGGACCTCGGTCCCGGCGATCTCCGGGCGCACCCGGGCGCAGCGGCGGACGGACGACGGGGTCAGCCGTCCGCGCACTCGTCGGCGGCGGGCCCGGCGAACGCGCGGTCCGCCGGGCGGCGGCCTTTGGGCTGCTGCGGCTCGGGGAGCACCGGCACCGGCGGAACGGGACGCTCCGTGGGACTGCCCGCGGAGAGCTCGACCGGCTTGCCGTGGTGCAGGATCTGCAGCGGGTCCCCGTCCTCCAGGGTGTAGCGGACCGCCTGGGGACGGATGTCCACCCGCAGTCGGCGCCCCCGAATCAGCACGGTGAACTTCAGGCCGGTCAGCTTCTCCGGCAGCCGGGGGGCGAAGCCCAGCCGGCGCACCCCCTGCTCGTCCTGGTGCTGGCGCATGCCGCCGAGGCCGGCGACCAGGGCCATCCAGGTGCCGGCGAGCGAGGCGATGTGCAGCCCGTCACGGGTGTTGTGCTCCAGGTTCTCCAGGTCCATCAGGGCCGCCTCGCCGAGATAGGCGTAGGCGAGCCGCATGTGCCCGGTCTCGGCGGCCATGACGGCCTGGCAGCACGCCGAGAGCGACGAGTCCCGTACCGTCAGCGCCTCGTAGTACTCGAAGTTGCGGGCCTTCTCCTTGGCCGTGAAGTCGTCCGGGCAGGTCACCATGGCGAGGACCAGGTCGGCCTGCTTGACGACCTGCTTGCGGTAGAGGTCGAAGTAGGGGAAGTGCAGCAGCAGCGGGTACCGGTCGGGAGAGGTGTTCGCGAAGTCCCAGTGCTGGAACGTGGTGAACCCCGCCGACTGCTCGTGCACGCCGAGGGCCTCGTTGTACGGTACGGCCGTCCGGGCGGCTGCGTCCCGCCAGGCCGCGGTCTCCTCGTCGCCGACGCCCAGTTGCTCGGCCTGGTCGGCGTGCCGGGCCGCCGCCTCCGCCGCGGCCAGCAGGTTCCACCGCGCCATCAGGTTGGTGTACAGGTTGTCGCGGGCGATGGCGCTGTACTCGTCCGGGCCGGTCACCCCGTCGATGTGGAAGACGCCGTCCGGGTCGTGGTGGCCGAGCGAGTGCCACAGCCGTGCCGTGTGCACCAGGAGCTCGAGTCCCGGCCCGCGCTCGAACTCCTCGTCCCCGGTGGCCGCCACGTACCGCGCCACGGCTCGCGCGATGTCCGCGTTGACGTGGAAGGCGGCCGTGCCGGCGGGCCAGTAGGCGGAGCACTCGGCGCCGCTGATGGTCCGCCACGGGAACGCCGCCCCGGCCAGCCCGAGCTGGTGGGCCCGGTCCCGTGCCGCGCGCAGGGTCGCGTGCCGCCAGCGCAGCACCGGGGCGACGGCCCGGGGCGCCGTGAAGGTCAGCATCGGGAGGACGAAGGACTCCACGTCCCAGAACGAGTGCCCGTCGTAGCCCGTACCGGTCAGCCCCTTGGCGGGAATGGCCCGTTCCTCGCTGCGGGCCGCCGCCTGGAGCACGTGGAACAGCGAGAAGCGCACGGCCTGCTGGATCTGCGCGTCGCCCTGCACTTCGACGTCGGCGCACGACCAGAAGTGGTCCAGGAACGCCCTCTGCTCCGCGAGCAGCCCCTCCCAGCCCGTGCTGCGGGCGGCGGCGACGGCCGCGTCGGCCTGGTCGTGCATGGCCGGCAGCGACCTCTCGGCCGACCACCCGTACCCGACGAACTTCACCAGCCGCAGCTTCTCCCCCCGCTTCAGCGTGGCGGTGACGGTGAGCCGGCTGACGTCCGGCTCGCTCTCCGCGGACCAGGCCGTCCCCTCCGGGCCCTCCACGAGGTGGTCGGCCGCGGCCGCCACCCGCTGGCCGCTGCGCCGGGTGCGGTGGACCAGCCGCAGCCCGGTGTCCCGGGCGAAGTGCTCCTCCGGCTCCAGTGGCGCGTCGACGGCGGCGGCGACGCGCGGGTCGCCGGGTTCGCGGGGCATCTGCTCATTGGCGACCAGCTCGGACTGGACCGCCGCGTGGACGGGCCCGTCCAGCGGCTCGACCTCGTAGGCGATCGCCGCGATAGCACGCTGGGTGAACGACACCAGCCGCTCGGAGGTGATGCGCACGGAGCGCCCGCCCGGCGAGGTCCACTCCACCGTGCGGCGCAGGACTCCGGTGCGGAAGTCCAGTACCCGCTCATGGGAGTCGAGTTCGCCGTAGCGCAGGTCGAAGGGGTGGTCGTCCACGAGCAGCCTGACGATCTTGCCGTCGGTGATGTTGATCATGGTCTCGCCGGACTCCGGATAGCCGTATCCGGCCTCGGCGTACGGCAGCGGATGGAGTTCGTGGACACCGTTGAGGTAGGAGCCGGGCAGCCCGTGCGGCTCGCCCTCGTCGAGGTTGCCGCGCCAGCCGATGTGGCCGTTGGCGAGGGCGAAGACGGACTCGCTCTGGGCGAGGACGCCGAGGTCGAGCCCGGTCTCGCGCAGACACCACGGTTCGACCGTGTAGCCGGAGTGGGTGATCATCGTGACTCCATCAGTTCGGCCAGGTCCTCCACCACGACGTCCGCCCCGTGCCGCCGCAGCTCCGCGGCCTGTCCGGTGCGGTCGACGCCCACGACGAGGCCGAAGCTCCCCGCCCGGCCGGCCTCCACCCCGGCGAGGGCGTCCTCGAACACGGCTGCGGCCCCCGGCGCCACGCCGAGGGCGCGGGCCGCGGCCAGATAGGTGTCGGGCGCCGGCTTGCCGTGGAGCCCCTGCTCGCGGGCGACGATCCCGTCGACGCGTTCGTCGAACAGGTCCTCGATGCCGGCGGCGGCGAGCACGTCCCGGCAGTTGGCGCTCGAGGAGACGACGGCCGTACGGAACCCGGCGCGGCGGACGGCGTGCAGATAGGCGACGGAGCCCTCGTAGGCCTCCACGCCGTCCTCGCGGATCCGGCGGAGCACCAGCTCGTTCTTGCGGGTGCCCAGGCCGCCCACCGTCTCGCGCTCCGGCGGGTCGTCGGGCGCCCCCTCGGGCAGCTCCACGCCGCGGGAGGCGAGGAAGGTGCGGACGCCGTCCTCGCGGGGGCGGCCGTCGACGTACTCGTCGTAGTCGCGGACGGCGTCGAACGGCACGAAGGCGGCTCCTTCGCGTTCGGCCCGCCGGCGCAGGAAGTCGTCGAACATCTCCTTCCAGGCGGCGGCGTGGACCTTCGCCGTGCGGGTGAGGACGCCGTCGAGGTCGAACAGACAGGTGTGCACGTGATCGGGAAGCCCCAGCATGGGGTCGAGGCTAGGAGGCGCCGGCGGCCGTCGGGGGCGGCAGCGGACTCCCGCCGCACCGCGCGTACCCCGTGGGGATGACGTGCCGGGTGCCATCCGGAGCAGCCCGCCGCCGGGTACCCGCCGGCACCTCCATCCGGAGGGGTCCGCGCCCCGGAGGGGGCGCGGACCTTTCCGGACCGTCGGCTTCCGGGCACGTCATCGGCCGCCCGGCAGGCTCCAGCGGTACGGCGCGATGAGGCGGTCGATGCTCTCCGGCCCCCAGGAGCCGGGGGCGTAGGGCTCCACCGGCGGCGGGTTCTCCAGCAGCGGGGTGGACACCTCCCAGAGCCGTTCGATGCCGTCGGAACGGGTGAACAGGGACTGGTCGCCGAGCATCGCGTCCAGGATGAGGCGTTCGTACCCTTCGAGCGCGTACATCGTGTTGAACGACTCGGCGTAGCTGAAGACCATCTCCGCATCGCTCAGGCGCATCGCGGGCCCGGGGTCCTTCACCAGGAAGCGGGCCGCGATCGTGCCCGGGTCGTCGAAGTCGATCACCAGCTCGTTGGTGCGGGTGCACTGGCGTGCGGTCAGCGGGAACATCCGCAGGGCGGGCTCCCGGAAGCCGAGGGTCACGACGTGCCGCCCCTCCCCCAGCGACTTGCCGGAGCGCAGGTAGAACGGCACACCCGCCCAGCGCCAGTTGTCGAGTTCGACGCGCAGCGCGACGAAGGTCTCGGTGTCCGAGCGGGGGTCGACGCCGGGCTCCTCGCGGTAGCCCTCGTACTGCCCGCGCACCACGTGTGCCGGGTCCAGCGACCGCATGGACTGGAAGACCTTCTCCTTCTCGTCCCGCAGGGGCTTGGCGGCGAGCGCGGTCGGCGGTTCCATCGCCACGAAGCCCAGCAGCTGGAAGAGATGGGTGACGATCATGTCGCGGAAGGTGCCGGTCCCCTCGAAGAACTGGGCGCGGCCCTCGATGCCGATCCTCTCCGGCACGTCGATCTGCACATGGCTGATGTGGTCGCGGTTCCACACCGGCTCCAGCAGGCCGTTGGCGAACCTCAGCGCCAGGATGTTGTCGACCGACTCCTTGCCGAGGAAGTGGTCGATGCGGAAGACCCGCGACTCGTCGAAGACGGAGTGGATGGTCGCGTTGAGGGCCCGCGCGGAGGGCAGGTCCGTGCCGAACGGCTTCTCCACGATGACGCGCGCGCCGTCGGCGAGGCCCGTCGCACCGAGCATCTCGATGACGGAGGCGAACGCCTTCGGCGGCACGGCGAGGTGGAACAGCCGGCGGGGGCCGCCGCCCACGGCCTGCTCGGCGTCGCGCACGGCCTCCAGCAGCGGCCCCGGGTCCTCGGGGTCGGCGGCCCCGAAGGACAGCGACTCCTCGAACCTCCGCCATTCCCCGCCCTCGGGCCCGGACCTTCCGAACTCGGCGACCGACTCCCGGGCCCTCTTGCGGAACTCGTCGTCGCTGAGCGCCGCCCGGGCGGGCGCGGAGCCGACGATCCGGTAGCGGTCGGGCAGCAGTCCGGCCTTCGCCAGGTGGAAGAGCCCCGGCAGCAGTTTGCGCCGTGCGAGGTCGCCGGTGGCCCCGAACAGCACGATGACGTGGTCGTCCGGTACGGCACCGGGGTGCTCCGCGCGGTTTCCTCCGGTCACGGTTCACCCCGCCTTCTCGGCGTGCCCGCCGAACTCGCCGCGCATCGCGGACAGCACCTTGTCGGTGAACTGCCCCAGCCCGCGCGATTCGTAGCGCTCGATGAGCGCGTTGGTGATGACGGGCGCCGGCACGCTCTCGTCGACCGCCGCCAGGACCGTCCAGCGGCCCTCACCGGAGTCGGAGACCCGCCCGGAGTACGCGTCGAGCTCGGGCGAGCGGGCGAGCGCGTCGGCGACGAGGTCGACCAGCCAGGACCCGACGACCGAGCCGCGCCGCCACACCTCTGCGACCTCGGCCACGTCGATCTCGTACCGGTACGCCTCCGGCTCGCGCAGCGGCGCGGTCTCGGCGTCGACCGTGCGCGAACGCAGGCCCGCGTCGGCGTGCTTGATGATGCTGAGCCCTTCGCCGATGGCCGCCATCATCCCGTACTCGACACCGTTGTGGACCATCTTCACGAAGTGGCCGGCCCCGCTGGGTCCGCAGTGCAGATAGCCCTCCGGTGCGGTCCCGCCGGAACGGGTCCGGCCGGGTGTGGGGGCGGCGTCGCCGACGCCCGGGGCGATGGTGCGGAAGACCGGGCCGAGGCGCTCAACCGGCTCGTCCTCGCCGCCGATCATCAGGCAGTAGCCGCGTTCGAGGCCCCACACCCCGCCGGAGGTGCCGCAGTCCACGTAGTGGATGCCGCTGGGGGCGAGCTGCCGTGCACGGGTGATGTCGTCGCGGTAGTACGAGTTGCCACCGTCGATGACGGTGTCGTCAGCCGCCAGCAGGGCCGCCAGCTGGTCGAGCGTGGACTGTACGACACCGGCGGGCAGCATCAGCCAGACGTTCCTCGGCTGTTCCAGCCTGTCGACGAGGTCGTGGAGCGAGGAGGCGGCCGTCGCCCCCTCCTTCTCCATCTCCTTCACGGCGTCGGTGTCCAGGTCGTACACGACGCAGCGGTGGCCGTCGCGCATCAGCCGGCGCACGAGGTTGGCGCCCATCCGGCCGAGTCCGACCATGCCGAGTTGCATGGGTGTGTCCGTGGTCATGGTCGATCTCCCCGTTCTCGGTGAGTGCGGACGGTCTGCGGGACTGCTCGGCGACGGCCCTTCACGGCGCAGCCTCCCGGCCGGCCGCCAGCAACCCGCGAGCGGTCTCGGCCACCCGCTGGGCGGTGAACCCGAACTTGCCGAGCAGCTGTTTCAGGGGCGCCGAGGCGCCGAACGTGTGCATGCCGACGAGGGCACCCCGGTCGCCGACGTACCGGTCCCAGCCGAACGTGGACGCCTGCTCGACACCCACCCGGGCGGTCACGGACGGCGGCAGCACCTCGTCCCGGTACGCCTGCGGCTGACGGTCGAACAGCTCCCAGCACGGCATGCTGACCACCCGCGCGCCGATGCCCTCGGCCGCGAGCTCGTCCCGCGCCGCCAGGGCCAGGGACACCTCGGACCCGGTGGCGAGCAGGATCACCTGCGGCGCGCCGGAGGGCGCGTCGGCCAGGACGTACGCTCCGCGCGCGACGCCCGACGCGGCCCCGAGCCGGGAGCGGTCGAGCGTGGGGAGCGCCTGGCGGGAGAGCACCAGCGCCGCCGGCTCGTGGCGCAGCGCGGCGACGTACCGCCAGGTCTCGGTGACCTCGCCGGCGTCCGCGGGGCGGAACACCAGCAGCCCCGGCAGCGCCCGCAGTCCCGCGAGCTGCTCGACCGGCTGGTGGGTCGGTCCGTCCTCGCCGACGCCGATGGAGTCGTGGGTGAAGATGTGCACGACGGGCAGCTCCATCAGCGCCGACAGCCGGATGGCGCCCTTGGCGTAGTCGGAGAAGATGAGGAAGCCGGACCAGTAGGGCCGCAGCTTCGTCAGGGCCATCCCGTTCGAGATGGCGGCGGCCGCGTGCTCGCGGATACCGAAGTGCAGATTGCGTCCGCCCGGCTCGTCGGGTTGCTGGTCCCCCGCACCGTCGAACGTGAGCCTGGTCTTCGTGGACGGGGCCAGGTCGGCCGAGCCGCCGAGGAGCCAGGGGATGTTCCGGGCCAGGTCGTTCAGCACCCGGCCCGAGGAGTCCCGGGTGGCGAGGCCCTTGGGGTCCGGAGGGAACTCGGGGAGCGCCCGGTCCCAGCCGTCGGGGAGTTCGCGGCGCTGGATGCGCTCCAGTTCGTCGGCCTCGGCCGGCCAGGCGGCGCGGTAGTCCTCGAACCGCTTCTCCCATGCGGCACGCAGTTCGGCGCCGCGGGTGCCGATGCCCTGGGCGAACCGTTCCCGCACCGCGTCGGGCACCCAGAACTCCTCGTCCTCGGGCAGGCCGAGGAAGCGCTTGGTCGCGCGGACACCGTCGGGGCCGAGCGGTGAGCCGTGGGCCTTCGGGGAGTCCTCGACGGGCGAGCCGTAGCCGATGTGGCTGTGCACCAGCACCAGGGTGGGGCGTTCGGTCTCGGCCCGGAAGTCGTGGAAGGCCCGGGCGACGGCGTCGAGGTCGTTGGCGTCGGCGACGGTGGTCACGTTCCAGCCGTACGCGAGGAACCGGGCCGCGACGTCCTCGGTGAAGGCGATGTCGGTGTGGCCCTCGATGGTGACCCGGTTCGAGTCGTAGATCCAGCACAGATTGGCCAGCCGCTGGTGGCCGGCGAACGAGGCCGCCTCGGAGGCGATGCCCTCCATCATGCAGCCGTCACCGGCGAGGGCGTACACGTCGAAGTCGAAGAGCGGGAAGTCCTCGCGGTTGTACGCGGCACCGAGCCACCGGCCGGCGAGCGCCATGCCGACGGACGTGGCGACGCCCTGGCCGAGCGGGCCGGTCGTGGTCTCCACCCCGCTGGTCCAGCGGTACTCGGGGTGGCCCGGGCAGCGGGAGTCGAGCTGGCGGAAGGACTTCAGGTCCTGCATGGTGACCGCCGGACGGCCCAGCACCTCGTAGTCCGGGTCGACGGCGTGGACCCCGGCCAGATGCAGCAGGGACCACAGCAACGTCGAGGCGTGGCCCTCGGACAGCACGAAGCGGTCGCGGTTGGGCCAGACCGGGTCCCGGGGGTCGTACCTCAGGAACCGCTGCCAGAGCGTGTACGCGACGGGGGCCATGCCCATCGGTGTGCCGGGGTGCCCGGACTCGGCGCGCTGGACGGCGTCCATGCACAGACCACGGATGGTGTTCACCGACAGGGTGTCCGGATCGTCGGTCATGAGCCTTCCCCGTTCTCGGCGTGCTCGGCGTGCTCGGCGTGCTGTTCTCCACCTGGACGGACAGGGGGTCCGCAGGCCCGGCGGGTCGGGGTTCTTCTCCCATCGTGTCCACGGCGCCCGCGGGCGGGCCTCACCCACGCCGGGTGAAATGCGGGAGCCGTGGCCGAGGTGCCCGGGACGGAGGGCGTGTCCCGGGCGTGGGCCGCTGGGACGGACGGCGTGTCCGGAGCGGGCGGGGCCACGGACGGATACCCCTCCCCGGTGCCGGGGTGCCCGGCACGGGCGTCCGCCGCCGGACGCACCGGTATGTCAGCCGTGCGGGACCACGGCCACCGGGCAGGCCGCGTGGTGGATGACGGCGTGGGTGATCGAGCCGATGTGCGAACCGGCGGCCGCCCGGCGCCGGCCGACGACCACCAGACGGGCGTCGGCGGCGGCCTCCACGAGCTGTCCGGCGGGCCGTCCGGGAGCCGACTCCTCCGTCACCTTCACGGTGGGGAACTTGTCGCGGAACGGACGTACGGCCTGGGCGAGCGCCGACGCCGTCTCGGACTGCACGCCCGCGTCCTCGTCGCCGGCGGCCCGGTGCCGGTGGAAGAACGGGGCGTTCCAGCCGTGCATCACGTGGAGCGGGACATCGCGCCGTGCCGCGTGGTCGAAGGCGAACTCCATCAGCTCGTCGGAGGCGTCCGTCACGTCGAGGCCGAGGACCACCCTGCGCCGGGCGCCGGCGGGCGAGCCGTGCGGGTCCTCGCGGTAGTCCGGCCGTACCAGCACCACCGGCTCCTTGGCACCGGCGACGACCTCCTGCCCCACGGAACCGATGATGAAGCCCCCCACACTGCCGAGTCCGTGCGACCCGACGACCAGCTCATCGGCCCGGGACGCCGCCTCCAGCAGGACGCTCGTGGGCGAGTCCTCGATCTCCTCGGCGGTCATCACGAGCTCCGGCCTGCGGGACCGTACGCGCTCCTCCATCGCGCCGAGGACGCCTTCTGCCTGGCCGGCCCGGTCCTCGTGGGACATCCGCACGGCCTGCAACTGGTGCTCGATCCACCGGGTCGCGTACACCAGCCGCAGTGCTGCGCCGCGCAGCGCGGCCTCGTCGGCGGCCCAGTCCACGGCCGCGAGACTTCCGTCGGAGCCGTCCACTCCCACGACGATGGGTCGGGACATGCCGTCCTCCTTGCCTCGGGCTCTTGCGAAGGGCCGGGCCCGGTGGGTGCGGCCGTCGACGCGAGAGGACACCTGATCAAGAAAGTACCGACTCCGGAGGAACGGCGCGATTCAGGGGATGACGGACAGTGACGGGGCGCATCGGCCCGCACGCGCGCGGGCCGGCACCGGCCGTGTCCCTCTCGCTGTCCGTGCACGGGCAGATCCGCGACGACCCGTGCGAGGACTCCGGCGGCAACGGTGTGCGCCGGTGTGTCACGCGTGACGACCGCTCCGGCACCCACCACCGCCCCGGGCGCCGACGTTCACCCCTGCGAGGACGGTCACATGAGCGCCGAGCCACACGTCGGACCCGACGGCGACGGGACCCAGGTCGTGGCCCTGGTCCCGGATGCGACGGCCCCCGTCCGCATGGCGATGGTCACCGCTGTTCATCACGGTGTACGGCCCGGTCAGGGCGTGGTCCCCGATCGTGGCCGAGGCGGGGCGGTGATGTTCACGCCCCGGTTGACGAAGGCCTCGGCCCCGATCCTGATGTTGTGCGGATAGTGGCGCTCACCGCAGGGCGCCGGCAGCACCGCCCGCAGCGGCAGGGCCCCTGCGCCCGTCCCGCGGCGCCCGTCCCCACCGCCCGCATACGCGCCTCAGCGCGCGTCGAGACGGAAGTTCATGTGGCCGAAGCCGACCATGTCGCCGGCCCGAACCACCACGGCGCCGGTCACACGACGGCCGTTGACGGTCGTGCCGTTGGTCGAACCGAGGTCGCGGAGGACCCACAGTCCGCCGCGCAGCACCAGTTCGGCGTGCAGCCGCGACACCGTCTCATGGCTGAGCCGCAGCCCGTTCGACGGATCACGGCCTATGCGCAGCGGATACGGACCCGGCTCCGGCAGCAGCAGCGGAGGCAGCCGCTCCGCCCGCCAGGCGCGGCCGAGCCTCATCGAGAACGCCGAGAACCTCCTCACCGCGCCGAACAGCTTCTCGGACAGCAGGCCGCCTTCGGGCCGCAGGTCCGCGGTGAGCGCTCGGAGTTCGTCGGGTCCGCGGGCGGCCAGGGCGAGCTCCATGCGCCGCACGAACGTGTCGTGCGACAACCGGCCCTGGACTGCGCCCTCCCGGAGCACTCCGAGGACGCGCTCCCGCTCGGCGTCGGAGGGCCGCGCGGGATACGTCTGGAACTCGAAGGAGGACGTCACAGACGTGATTGTCCGGCCGGGCGCCCCGGGTGTCCAGAAGGAACCGTGAAGATCACTTCCGTTCCGGTACGGCAGGTCCTGTGCCGGCGGGTCGGAAGCGTGGGCGTCCGCCGGGCCGCGAACGCCCCCGGCACCACCTCCGACCGGCGGTGCCGCCGGGCCCGGAGGCAAATCCGGAGGAGGTTGTCGGTGGCCGCCCGTACGCTGTCCCTCGCTTCGTGATCTGTGAGGGGGGGACCTCGCGATCACCGCTGTTCCATGAGTTCCCAACGCGAGGTGATGCGCCATGACTTCCGACGCACGGGCCGGGGAGACCCCGCCGGACGTCAGCAGCTTCCAGGTCGATCTGCGCGGACTGGTCGATCTGCTGTCCCACCATCTTTACTCGAGCCCGCGGGTGTACGTGCGCGAGTTGCTGCAGAACGCGGTGGACGCGGTCACCGCTCGCCACGCCGTCGACCCCGCCGCGCCGGTCCGAGTCCGGCTCTCCTCCGAGGCCGGCCGGGTCTCGATCGAGGACAGCGGGATCGGCCTCACCGCGGACGAGGTCCGCACCCTCCTCGCCACGATCGGCCGGAGTTCCAAGCGGGGCGGCGAGTACGGCCTGGAGTCCGCCCGCCGGGAGTTCCTCGGACAGTTCGGCATCGGCCTGCTCGCCTGCTTCGTCGTCGCCCGGGAGATCCGCGTGGTCACCCGCTCGGCCCGGACCCCCGACGCGCCCCCCGTGGAGTGGCTCGCCTCCGACGACGGGTCGTACACCGTCCGTGTCCTGCCCGACGAGGCCCGCCCCGAGGCCGGCACGACCGTGTACCTCGAGCCGCGTCCGGGCGCGGAGGAGTGGACGGTGGCGGCACGGGTCGAGGAACTGGCCCGGGACTTCGGATCGCTCCTGCCGTACGACATCACCTTCCGCGGCGACGACGGCGCGGAACGGCCCGTCACCGACCGTCCGGCCGTCTGGGAGCGCGACTACCCGACCCCCGCCGCCCGCCGGGTCGCGCTGTCCGGCCACTGCGCACGGCTGTTCGGCTTCACCCCGCTCGACGTCATCGACCTGGACCTGCCGGTCGCCGGCGTCCGCGGTGTCGCCTACGTCCTGCCCGAGCCGACGAGTCCCGCGCACCGGACCGGTCACCGCGCTTATCTGAAGGGCATGCTCCTCACCGACCACGAGGACAAACTCCTGCCGGAGTGGGCCTTCTTCGTCCGGGCCGTGGTGGACGCCGACTCCCTGCGCCCCACCGCCTCGCGCGAGCACCTGTACGAGGACGAGACACTGGCCGCCGTCCGCGACGCCCTCGGCGCCCGGATCCGCCAGTGGCTGGCGGAACTCGCCGCGGGGTCGCCCGACCGGCTCGCCGCGTTCCTCGCCGTACACCATCTCGGCGTCAAGTCCCTGGCCCGGCACGACTCCGAGCTGTTCGAGCTGATGCTGCCGTGGCTGCCGTTCGAGACCAGCGAGGGACAGCAGAACCTGGAGGAGTTCGCCGCCGCTCACTCCGAGATCCACTTCACCCGCACCGTCGAGGAGTTCCGGCAGATCGCCCCGATCGCCGCCGCCCACGGACTGGGCGTGGTCAACGCCGGCTACACGTACGACGCCGAACTCCTCGGCCTGCTCCCCGGCATCCGGCCGTCGGTGAAGGTGGCCGAACTCGACGCCGGAGCGGTCACGGACCGGCTCGACCCCGTGTCCACCACCGAGGAGCTGGCCCTCGCCGCCTTCCTCGGCACCGCCCGGGGGCGGCTGGACCCGCACGGCTGCGACGTGTCGCTGCGCGCCTTCCAGCCGGTGACCGTACCCGCGCTGTTCCTCGACGACCGGCAGGCCCGGCACGAACGCGACCGGGCGAGCGCACAGGAGAACGCCGACTCCCTGTGGAGCGACATCCTCGGCTCGCTGCGCGGTTCTGCCCCCCGCGCCCGGCTGGTGCTGAACCACAACAACCCGCTGATCCGCAGGATCGCCGCACTGCCCGACGCCGAGCTCACCGGAACCGCCGTCGAGTCGCTGTACGGCCAGGCCCTGCTGATGTCGCAGCGCCCGCTGCGCCCCGCGGACTCCACCCTGCTCAACCGGGCCTTCCTCGGGCTCCTGGAATGGGCGACCCACTCCGCGGCGCCGAGCGCGACCCCCCGGGAGGACCAGCAGTGACCTCGATGACCCCCGACGAGATCCGCCAGGGACTCGGCGAGAACGCCTGTGCCCCCTACGGCGCCGCCCGCAACGCCCGCGCGGAGGCGCTGAGCGCCGCCGCCGAGGCGACCGGAGACCGCGAACTCTTCCGCCGGTCGCTCCAGGGCCTCATCGACGCGTACGAGTACAGCGCCGAGCGCACCAGGATGGTGGTGCCCTTCGCCCGGCTCCTCCAGGAGTACGACCGGGACCCGTCGTCGTTCGGTTCCTACGAGGTGCACAGCCTGTACTGGCGCTTCAAGTGGGTCGCGGGAAGGATCGTCGAGTCCCCGGAGATCCCGCTCGCCACGGTCGACCGGTGGCTGACGGACATGGAACGCCGCTACCGACTGGCCGGCTACAGCGAACGGGCCGTCCGCCAGGCCGAGTTCCACCTCGCGGACGCGATCGGCGACGAGGCCCGGATGGACCGCGCCATGGCGGGCTGGTCCGCGGCGGAACGCGACGGGATGAGCGACTGCCACGCCTGCGAGATCAACACCCAGGGCTGGTACCGGGCCCGCAAGGGCGATGACGCCGGGGCGGTCGAGACCTGGGAGCCGGTGCTCTCCGGCGGCCAGTCCTGCATGGAGGAGCCGCACCGGGTGCTCGCCCACTCCCTGCTGCCGCTGGTCCGGCTGGGCCGGACCGCGGAGGCCCGCTCCCACCATCTGCGCGGCTACCGGATGACCCGCGGCAAGGACAGCCTGCTGCGCTCGGTGGGCGAGCACATCGAGTTCTGCGCCCTGACCGGCAACGAGTCGCGCGGTCTGGAGATCCTCGCCGAGCACGCGAGCCACCTCGGCCCGCTCGCGGACGTCGAGTCGCAGATGGAGTTCACCGGCGGCGTCCTCGTCCTGCTGCGCAGGCTCGGGGACCTCGGCCACGGGCACCTGCCCGCGACCTCCTACCAGGGCACGGCCCGCACCGTCGGCGAACTGTACGAGCTGCTGCACGCGGACGCGTTCGGCATCGCGGCCCGGTTCGACGCGCGCAACGGTTCGGCACACGTCTCGGCGCGGCTGTCCGAGCGCATCGCGCGGCAGCCGCTGCTCGGCGTGCTCCCGCTCGGCGTGCGCAGCCACGGGCTGCCGGCCGGCACGGTGCCGGTGCGCCCGGTGCGTGCGGTCCCGGTGGCCGTCGCGGGCGAGGCCGTTCAGGCACCGGCCGGAACGGCGGCCCGTGCCGTTCCGGCCGGTGCCCCGGGGGCGGGGTCCGGCGTGGAGACCGCTGCGGAGGCGGCCCGCGCGGACTTCACCACCCTGGTCGAGCGTGCCCGTACGGCCCGCCGTCGCGGTCACCCGTCCGCCGACGGTCTGTGGACGGCGGTCGCCCGGCTCGCCGGCGCGCACGAGGAGGGCGCGGACGCGGGGCTCGCGGGGGATCTGCTGGAGCATCGTGCGCACACGGCCGCGAGCGCCGGCGCGGCGGAGGCGGTGGCGCTCTTCACGGAGGCCGCCGGAGCGCACCGGGCGGCCGGGGAGCACGGCCGGGCGGCGTACGCCGAACTGGCCGCGGCCGGGTCGGCGGTCGGGTCCGGAGCCGGTCCGGACGAGATCCGCCGGCTGCTGGGCACCGCGCTGGCGACCGCGGAGGCGCTGGACGAGTCCGACCCGTCGCGGCCCCGGCGCCTCGCCTCGGCCGAACTGACCAGGATCCGCATCGAGTCCTTCCTGCGCGGCCACGTACAGCACGCCGGCGAGGACGGCGGGGCCGGCGAGCACCGGGAGGACGACGGGCAGGACGGGCCCGGTCCCGGGGTGGACGCCGTGATGGTGGCCGAGCTGGAGGCGTTCGTCGCCGGGGCAGGTGCGTCCGGGGTCGGGGCGGGGTTGACGGGTGCCGTTCCCGCCCGGTCCGCCGGCGCTGCCGCCGGCCTCGCGGCGGCAGCCGACGCGACGTCCGCGGACACCGATGCGGAGCCGACCGCGGCGGACACCGGCATGCGGGCGGCCCCGGCGTCCGAGGTGGCCGACGTGGTCGGCGCGGCCGAGTTGCTGCTGGCGAAGCTGGCTCTGACGGTGGGAGACCTCGGCCGGGCGGAGCCGCTGCTCGACTCGGCGGCCCGGCACTGCCTCGCCGCCGAGCGCCCGTGGGAGGCCGTGGAACCGCTGGCGGTGCGCGCCCGGGTACTGGCGGCGCGGGGAGCCCTCGACGATGCCGAGGCTGCGGCGCGGACCGCGCTGGGGCACGCGGGTGAGGTGACCGACGGCGTCGAACAGGCCGCAGTGCGAATGACCCTGGCGGAGGTGCTGCTGCGCCGGGGCGGCGAATGTGCCGAGGAGTCCGCGGCACACGCGCTCGACGCCGCGCACTGGTTCGACCAGGAAGGGCTGGCGGCGGCCGGCGGAGCCGGGGCCCGACTGCTGCTGGCCCGGGCGTACGCGGTCGCCGACCGCACCGCCGAAGCGGCCGAGGTTCTCCAGTCGGCGCTGCCCGATCTCCTGGAGCACGGCGAGGAGGAGGGCGTACAGGCCCGGGAGACGCTGGGCCGGCTGCTGCAGGAGCTGCGCGATCCGCGCGCCGCCGCAGAGCAGTTCCTGCAGGCCGCCGAGACGGTGAAGGGATGGGGAGAGCCCGGTCCCGAGGCCGGTCTCGCGCACTCGGCCGCCGAGGCCCTCGGCCAGGCCGGGCTCAGGACGGAGTCCGAGACCGCGTACGCCCGTGCCCTGGAGCTCTACCGGCTCGCGGGTGACAACCCCGTCGGCGAGGTTCGGGCGCTGCGTTCCCTCGCCTGGATGTCCGTCGGCGGTGAGCACGGGGACGAGGAGGGCACGACGGGCGGGGCGGACCGGGCCCGGGCTCTGATGGAGCGGGCGCTGGACGTCCTCGACGGCTCCGACGAGCCCCGGCTGCGCTACGAGCGGGCCCAGACCTGGCTGCAGCTGGCCCAGTTGCTGGACGACGGCCTCGATCGCGACGATGACGAAGAGGATGACGGAGACGACGACTTCGACGACAACGACGACGTTCTCGACGCGGAGGGGCAGGAGGACGGCGGCGCAGTCAGGAGCGAACACGACCTCGCCGCCGACGCGGCCACCCGCGAGGAGATGGTGCGGCTGCTCGGCCTGGCGGCCGCGGGCTTCGCGGAGTTCGGCGAGGCCGCGCTGCGCGACCGTGTCCAGTGCCTGGTCCGCGCCGCCTGGACGGAGCGTGCCCTCGGCCGCGCCGTGGACGGCACCGCGCGGATGGATGCCCTTGTCGGCGAGTTGAAGGAGCTGGAGACCGAGACCTCGGCCGGGCTGCTGCGCCATGCCGAGTACGTACGCGATCAGTTGGCCCAGCCCATCGGCGGCTGAGCACGGGCACCACGCACGGGATGGGAAGGGGAAGCGGGAACGCGTCCGCGGGTGGGGGAGTCGCCCCGGGTCGCGCCCCCTTCCCACTTCGCGCGCGGCGCGCCCAAGCGCCGTCAGCGGTCGGCTGAGGAGGGGCTGTCCCGGCAACAGCCCACCGGGAACGGTCCGCGGGGACCGGCGCCCCGGCGCGGCCGCACCCCCCGCATCCCGTCCCACTCCCCCCGGCCGGCCACTCCCGCGGGGCGACGGGCGGTAAAGCGCTGGAGTGCTCTCGCACGGGGGTCTACCATGCTGCCGGCGCCCATGGCCGCTGGAAGGAGGCGAGCGCAGTGCAGACCAGATCGTTCCCGCGCTCCCGCCCCGACCGCCCGGCGTCCGTCGTCTGACCGGGAGCGCAGTACACGTTCCGCAGTCCCGGAGGACCTCACCATGACCGCTTCGACCGGTCCGCTCTTCCGCGCGCTCTCCGAGAGCGACGCGCACCTCTTCGACACCCTGCCCGATCCGCTCGGCGTGGGCCGGGCCCTGGCCCGCGCCACCCACCGCCCCGAGTGGAAGCGGGTCGCCCTGCGCGACGGGAAGGTCGTCGCACGTGCCGCCTGGTGGGGCGGTCCCGACGACACGGCTCCCGTCAATCTCAACTGGTTCGACGTCGCCGACGGCGAGGAGGAGGCGGGCGCCGGACTACTGTGCACCTCCCCGTTCCGGGTCGAGTACGAGCTGATCCTCCCCTCCGGCTGGCGCGAGGACCCCGTGTCCCGGGCCGCCGCCGAGGTGCGGATCCGGGCCGCGGAAGCGGCCGGGATGGGCGTCCTCGTGGAACGCTTCCAGTACCGGTGGACGCCCGACTGCGGGCTGCCGGAGCGGCCCGGACGGCTGGAGTTCCGGCCCGAACCCGACGACGCCGTGTTCCTCGGCGTGCTGCGCCGCGTTCACACGGGCACCCTCGACGCGCATGCGCTGCGCGCCATCGCCGAGGGCGGCCTGGACCAGGCGGCCCGGGAGGAGCTGGACTTCTTCCACTGGTGCCCGTCACCGCGCGCATGGTGGCGGCTGGCCTACCGGGACGGCGAACTCGTCGGTCTGCACATCCCGGCGCACAACCCGTCGGGCCCGTGCATCGGCTTCATCGGCGTCGTTCCGGAGCACCGCGGCAACGGCTACGCGTACGACCTGCTCGCCGAGTGCACGCACTTCCTGGCTGAGCGGGGCGCGGAGTTCGTCGCGGGCGCCACCGACCAGGGCAACGTACCCATGGCGGCCACCTTCGCCAAGGCCGGGCACCCCGTGGTGCAGGAGCGCGTCCACCTCGGTTTCTGACCCGGTGCCCGCGCGGAGCGGGATCCGCTCCGCGCGCGGGGCCACGCCCCGGGCCGGTCAGCGCGACGGCGGACACGCGGTCCGCTGGGCGCGGATGACGTCGCGGTACCACGCGTACGACGCCTTCGGGGTCCGCTCCAGGGTGTCGTAGTCGACGTGGACCAGGCCGAAGCGCTGCGAGGCGCCCTCCGCCCACTCGATGTTGTCGGTGAGCGACCAGACGAAGTAGCCGCGGACGTCGACGCCCTCCTCCACCGCGCGGTGCAGGGCTCGCAGATGGCTGTCGAGGAACGCGATCCGGGAGTGGTCGTCGAGGCCGTCGTAGGAGCAGCCGTTCTCCGTGATGTGGACGGGCGGCAGGCGGTCGCCGTAGCGCGCCCTGAGGGTGACGAGCAGTTCCCGCAGGCCGTCCGGGACGACGGGCCAGCCGAACCGGGTGCGTTCGGCGCCCTCGATCTCCCTCAGTCCGAAGGGGAGTTCGGCGGGCATGCCGAGTCCGGCGTAGGAGTCGAGCGCGTCGGTCGCGGGTGCGCCGACCAGCATGGGGCTGTAGTAGTTCACGCCGTACCAGTCCAGTGGCTCGGAGATGACCGCGAGGTCGTCGGCGACCGGCCCCGGCATCAGCCCGTCGAATCCGTCCGGGTAGCGGCCCGTCAGCAGCGGGTCGGAGAAGAGCCGGTTGGTGAGCGTGTCGTAGAGCTCGGCGGCGGAGCGGTCCTCGTCGCTGTCGCTCGACGGGTGGACGGGCGAGTGGGACACCGCGAGGCCGATGTTCCCGGCACCCGCGGCACGCAGGGCCCGGACGGCGAGGCCGTGGGCGAGGAGCTGGTGGTGGGCGGCGGGCAGGGCGTCGAAGAGGAGCCGCTTGCCGGGGGCGTGCTCGCCGAGCGCGTAGCCGAGCATGGTGACCTCGGCGGGCTCGTTGACGGTGATCCACATGGGGACGCGGTCGGCGAGTCGTTCGGCGACGACGGCGGCGTAGTCGGCGAACCGGGCGGCGGTGTCGCGGTTGAGCCACCCGCCGGCCTCTTCCAGGGGCAGCGGGGTGTCCCAGTGGTAGAGGGTCGGCGCCGGGGTGATGCCGTGCTCGCACAGTGCGTCGACGAGCCGGTCGTAGAAGCCGAGCCCGGCGGGGTTCACCGGACCGCTGCCGCCGGGTGTCACCCGGGGCCAACTGACGGAGAAGCGGAAGGCCCCTGCGCCCAGTCCGGCGAGCAGGGCCACGTCCTCGCGGTAGCGCGCGTGGAAGCCGGTTCCGCGGGAGGCGTCCGCGCCGTCCTTGATCCGTCCGGGTTCCGCCGCGAACACGTCCCAGCCGGAGGGGCCCTTGCCGTCGGTGTCGGCGGCGCCCTCCGTCTGGAACGCGGACGCCGAGGCACCCCACAGGAATCCGGGCGGGAAGGAGGGCAACGGTGTCGCGGAGGGCGATGTCATGGCGCGGACCCTAGTACCGGCGAGTACGGCGCCTCCAGAGGGCGAAGTTGCCAGGATGGGGAGAACTGCCGCCGACGACACGACTCCGCCGGTGTGACGGACGCCCGGGTGACGGACGCCCGCATGACGACGCCGGCCTCACCGACGCCGAGATGACAGGGGATCGATCACCAGTGCTGTTCGAGGTATGGGCACCGCGGGCGCAGGACCGGGTCGACTTGTGGCTGGAGGACACCGAGCAGGGGATGGAGCGCGATCCGTCGCGGGAGGACTGGTGGACGGCCGAGGCGGACGCGGGTGACGGGGACCGCTACGGCTTCCGGCTCGACGGCGGGCCCGTCCTGCCCGACCCGCGCTCGCGCCGTCAGCCCGAGGGCCCGGACGGGCCGAGTGCGGTGGTCTCTCCCGACACCTATGTCTGGCGCAGCGACGACTGGCGCGGCCGGGACCTCACGGGCGCGGTCCTGTACGAGCTGCACATCGGCACCTACACCCCCGAGGGCACGCTCGACGCCGCTGCCGCCGCGCTCGGCGAGCTGGCGGAGCTCGGCATCACCCATGTGGAGCTGATGCCGCTGTGCCCCTTCCCGGGGACGCACGGCTGGGGCTACGACGGGGTGGCGCCCTGGGCCGTGCACGAGCCGTACGGCGGCCCCGGGGCGCTGAAGCGCTTCGTGGACACGGCCCACGGTCTCGGGCTCGGCGTCGTCCTGGACGTCGTCCACAACCACCTGGGACCGTCCGGCAACCATCTCCCCGCGTTCGGGCCGTATCTGACGGACCTTCACCACACTCCCTGGGGCTCGGCGATCAACCTGGACGCGCCCGGCTCGGACGAGGTGCGTGCGTACCTGATCGGCAGCGCGCTGGCGTGGCTGCGGGACTACCGCGTCGACGGGCTGCGGCTGGACGCGGTCCACGCCCTCGTCGACACCCGGGCACTGACGTTCCTGGAGGAACTGTCCGCGGCGGTGGACCGGTTCGGGGCGGACGTACGGCGCCCGGTGTTCCTGATCGCCGAGTCCGACCGGTGCGACCCGAGGACGACCACCCCGCGCGAGGAGGGCGGTCTCGGGGTCCACACCCAGTGGAACGACGACTTCCACCATGCCCTGCACGCCTCGCTGACCGGTGAGTCGCAGGGCTACTACGCCGACTTCGCACGCGCACCGCTCGGCGCGCTCGCCAAGACCCTCGGCCATGTCTTCTTCCACGACGGCACGTACTCCACGTTCCGCGGCCGTACGCACGGCCGTCCCGTCGACCTCGTCCGCACACCCGCGCACCGGTTCGTCGGCTACGCCCAGACGCACGACCAGATCGGCAACCGCGCGACCGGCGACCGGCTCTCGTCGGCCCTCTCGCCCGGACTGCTGGCCTGCGCTGCGGTGCTGGTGCTGACGGGGCCGTTCGTCCCGATGCTGTTCATGGGCGAGGAGTGGGGCGCCCGTACGCCGTGGCAGTTCTTCACCGACCACACGGACCCGGAACTCGCGGAGGCGGTACGGCAGGGCAGGCGGCGGGAGTTCGCCGGGACCGGGTGGGCGGCCCAGGACATCCCCGACCCGCAGGACCCCGCCACCCGGCGGCGCTCCTGCCTGGACCGCTCCGAGCGGGACCGCGAACCCCATGCCCGGCTCCTGGCCTGGTACCGGGAGCTGATCGCCCTGCGCCGGGGCGAGCCCGACCTGTCCGACCCGGACCTCGCGGCCGTGCGGGTCGCCTACGACGAGGAGGAGCGCTGGTTCGTCTTCCGCCGGGGCGACGTACGGGTCGCGGTCAACCTCGGCGGGGAACCGGTCGCGATCCCGCTCGGCGCGGGGGGCGGCCGGGTGCTCGCCGCCTGGGACGAGACCGCACCGCCGGGGCAGGAGGGCGTGCTGGAAGTGGCGGGCGAGTCGTGTGTGGTGCTGCACGACGCGTGACATGGCACGTGCCCGGCAGCGCCCCCATCGGTGGCCTGCCACCGGGCCGGCCCGCGCCGGGACACGTGGACATGCCTCCGGACCCGGCAGGCCGAGGACATGCGCCATGTCACCCGGGCGTACACGGCCGGGACGCGTGACATGCCACCGGGCGGGCCCACGGCGGGACGCACGACACGGCCCCGACCCGGCACGCCGCCCAACACGCCGGCATGCCTCCCGCCCCGGGGTCCTACTCGACGATCGCCAGCTCGCGCGGTGTGTTGTTCAGCCGCCGGCCGCCCGTCTCCGTGACCGTCACGATGTCCTCGATCCGCACCCCGAAGCGGCCGGGGAGGTAGATGCCCGGCTCCACGGAGAAGCACATCCCCGGGACCAGCGGCTGCTCCTCCCCCTCGATCATGTACGGCGGCTCGTGCGTGGTGACGCCGATCCCGTGGCCGGTGCGGTGGACGAAGTACGCCCCGTAGCCGGCGTCGTCGATCACCGCGCGCGCCGCCCGGTCGACGTCCTGGCAGGTGGCACCCGGCCGGACCGCCTCGTAACCGGCCTGCTGCGCCTCGCGCACGATGTCGTGGACCCGCCGCTCCTCCTCGGTCGGCTCCCCGACGTGGACGGTCCGGCTGGTGTCGGAGCCGTAGCCGTGCTTGAGCCCGCCGAAGTCGAGGACGACCATGTCGCCTTCCTCGATCGTGCGTTCACCGGCCTCATGGTGCGGGTTGGCCCCGTTCGGGCCCGATCCGACGACGGTGAAGTCCACCTGCGAGTGCCCGAAACGCAGCAGCAGTCCGGCGAGGTCGGCGGCCACGTCGGTCTCCCTGCGGCCGGAGAAGCGCACCTTGAGGATCTCGCGGTACGTCTCGTCGGCGGCGGCCCCGGCCGCCGCCAGCCGGGCCAGCTCCCGCTCGTCCTTGACGGCGCGCAGCATGGGCAGGGCCCGGGTGAGCGAGGTGTACGTCGTGCCGGGCAGTTCGCGCTGCATGCCGAGCAGGTGCATGGCCCAGGCGTTGTCGCTGATCCCGTAGCGGCCGCGGCCTTCGAGCAGTGCGGCGGTGACCGCGTACGGGTCCTTGCCGTCGGTCCAGTCGCGCAGCCTGAGCACGTCCCCTCCGGCCGCGCTCGCCGCGTCCGGGGCTTCCAGGGTCGGCACGACCAGCACCGGGTCCTGGCCCTCGACGAGGACCAGGAAGGTCAGCCGCTCGGTCGGCACGGGCTGGTAGCCGGTGAGGTGGACCAGGTCCGGGCCGGGGGCCACGAGGAGACCGGACAGCCCGGCCTCGGCGGCGGACCGGGCGGCCCGGGCCATCCGCGCCCGGTAGTCGTCGGCGGTGAAGGGCGCCGGCGTCGCGGACTCTGCGGTGCTGGGCATGGGCTCTCCTCCTGCGTTCGGTGCTCGTCCCCGGTCGGGTCGCGGCCCCGTACCGGGCCGGGGTTCCCGGGTCAGGCGCGTCGGCGTCCTCGCCGGGACGGAGCTTCCGGGTCGGGCCGGGGTTCCCGGGTCGGGCGGGCCGGTGTCCTCGCCGGGCCCGCCTCCCCGGTTCGCCGGGCCGGTGGCCCTCGGAGCGGCCCGATCGCGGTACACGGGCCGGGCCGGGTCGGCCGGTCGGTCGGTGTCAGTCGTCGCCGGTATGCCGTGCCAGGAGACGCTGCAGCATGTCCTGGAAGTCCTCGCCGACCACGATCCTCAGCCCCTCGCCGCCCTCGTCACGGTCGCTGAGCTGGGTCAGCGTCCCGGCCCGCCACCAGTAGACGTACGGGGTGATCGCCCCCGGCGTGTCGGCGTACCCGGACGCGGCGAAGGCGGCCAGCGCGTTCAGGGAGGGGATGACACCGGCGTCGCGGATGACGTGGAAGGCGATCTGGTGCCGGAACGGCAGTGCGACCAGCGCGCCGTCCTCGGTGATCTGCTGCCCGGTGACCTGGCGGACGAGCGCGTCCAGCACGAGGACGCGGCTGGCCGTGTAGAAGGAGTCGCCGACCACCACCTCCAGGCGCATTCCCCCGGCGTCCTTGATGGTCTCGTGGCCCTCCACGGGGAGGTCGCGCAGATTGGCCATCGCACGCTCGCGCAGCACCGGCACGTCCCCGAGCGGCTCGAGGGCGTCGTCGGTCAGGATCATCACGCTCTCGGGCAGGTCGAGCGCGAGCACCTCGCTCAGCCCCGGCGCGAGCGCGCGGGCGTAGCGGAACGTCTCCCCGTCCAGGCCCTCGGAGCCGATCACCCGCGGGTACAGCTGGGACCGGATCTGATCGGGCGGCAGGGTGTCGAGCGCGGACGGCGCGTCCATGGTGCGCAGCACCATGCCGACGTGACCGCGGATGACCTTGGGCCAGACGCGGGGGCCCCGCTCGTCGTTGTGGCAGACCGCGGCGAGGTTGCCGAGCCCGAACTGGCGTCCGGCGCTGTCGGTGACGACGTCGGAGTAGACGGTGACCTCCAGGCCGCGCTCGGCGAACGCCTCCCGGACCTGGCCGCGGAAGCGTGAGCCCTCCGCCACCGAGAAGAAGGCGAACTCCGCGTCCCGGGGCGCGTCGTCCCCGTCCCGCTTCGGCCCTCGCCGGAACAGCCCCACGTCGGCCCCCGCTCATCCTGTGTCGGATCGGATCCTGATTGCTCGGGTGTTGGGTGTGCTCGGTTTTCCTCCGGGTGTGCTCAGTTTCGAGCGTACCGACCGCACCACGGGCCCCGCCTGCCAGGGCCGGGCGGCGCCCGCGCGCCCCTCGGAGCCGCGGGGCCGCATGCCTGCCGGGTGCCGCAGGACGGCCTCGGGGGTGTCCCCGAGCAGGCGCCCCCGGGCCGGGCTCCGACGAAGGTGTACGGCGGTCAGGCCCCTGCGTCCCCCTCGCGCGCGCGGACGGTGAACCCGGCCAGGAAGAGGGTGAGCCAGCGTTCCCGCACGGCGGGCTCCTGGTCGGTGGGGGCGGTGAGGATGAGCATCAGGAAGTCGTCGACGGTGACGTCGGGGTGGAGGTCCCCGTCGGACACGGCGGCGGCGATGATCCGCTCCATGGCGCCCCTGAACCGCTCCTCCTGCTGCTCGGTCCAGTGTGCGGCGCCCAGGGTCTGGGCCGCCGCCTTGACGCTGCGGTCCCGGGCCGAGGCCTCGACCGTGCGTTCGGCCAGGCGGGTGATCTCCGCCATCGCCCGGGAGCCCTCCCCGACCCGCGCCGCCGCGGCTTCGATCTCGCCGGTGATGATCTCGCTGTGCTCGGCGATGACGGCCCCCACCAGGTCCGTCTTGGTCGGGAAATGACGGTAGAGCGTGCCCACGGCCACTCCCGCCGCCTCGGCGATGGCGTCCATCGGGACGTCGGGCCCGTGGAGGGTGATCTGCTCGCGGGCGGCGGCCTGGATCTTCGTCCGGTTACGGACGGCGTCCGCGCGCAGCGGCCGGGAAGCGGCCATCGGTCCTCCAACTCCGCCAGGGGACGGTCCGTCGTGCTGTCGTGTCGCGCCGGAGCTCGGCACCGGGCCCGCGGCAAGAACGTGAATTCTAGTTCAGGATCACGGCCACTCCGCTTGCACAAACATGAACCAGCGCTCATGATGATTGTGAGCCATGGTTCATATTATTGCCGCCCCCATCGGAGGACCCCTCATGTCGAACAAGGTCGCCCTGGTCACCGGAGCCTCGTCCGGGATCGGCGAAGCCGCCGCCCTGGAACTGCACGCCCGCGGGTTCACCGTCTACGGCGCCGCCCGTCGCGTCGAGCGGATGTCCGTCCTGGCGGAGCGCGGGATCCGCACGATCGCCATGGACGTCACCGACGAGGACTCGCTGCGCGCCGGTGTCGACCGGATCGTCGCCGAGACCGGCCGGATCGACGTCCTGGTGAACAACGCCGGGTACGGCTCGTACGGCCCGGTGGAGGACGTGGCCCTGGACGAGGCCCGGTACCAGTTCGAGGTCAACGTCTTCGGCGCGGCCCGGCTGACCCAGCTCGTCCTGCCGCACATGCGCTCCCACCGCAGCGGCCGCATCATCAACATCACCTCGATGGGCGGCAAGATCCACACCCCGCTGGGCGCCTGGTACCACGGCACGAAGTTCGCCCTCGAAGGCTTCAGCGACTCGCTCCGCATGGAGGTCAGGCCCTTCGGTATCGACGTGGTCGTCGTCGAGCCGGGCGCCATCCGCACCGAGTGGAGCGGAATCGCGGCCGACAGGCTCCGCAAGGTGGGCGGCGACAGCGCGTACGCCACGCAGATCGAGTCGATGGCCGGGGCGCTGGAGTCGGAGAGCAACGCGCGCCGGTCCTCCTCTCCTTCGGTCGTCGCCCGCGCCATCGGCCGGGCCGCCACCAGCCGCCGCCCCAGGACCCGTTACGCGGTTGGCATGGGCGCCAAGCCGCTGATCCTGATCCGCCGCGTCCTGACCGACCGGGCGTACGACGCGCTCATCGGACGCGCGATGGGCAGCCTCGGCGCATAGCTGCCGGGCACGGACGGCTGTGTCAGTGGGGCCGGTTACGGTTCACGCATGACCGAGACGACCGTTGACGACCGCGCCTTCCCACCTGCCCTGGCCGAGGTGGCCAGGTTGGAGTTCGTGTACGGAGAGGACGGCGACGGCGTCGACTTCGAGCCGTACGACGCCTTCGACTCCGCGGAGAGGACGACCGACTGGCTGCGCCACTGGACCGGCAACCACGAACTGGACGGCGGCGCCTTCCGGCTCTTCGGCCAGGACGGTTCCGGCGGCCTCGCCGCCATATGGTTCGCCCGCCCCGGCCGGCCCCTGGCCGAACAGCCCGTGGTGTTCATGGGTTCGGAGGGCGAGCGCGGCATCGTGGCAGGGAACCTGTCGGACTTCCTCTGGGTGCTGGCCGACGGTATAGGCCCCTTGGAGGCCGTCGAGTTCGGGGAGCGCGAGGCACGCTCGAACGCCGACCCGGAGCTGGCCGCCCTCGCCGAGCGGTACGCGACCACCCCGCGCCGGCCCGCGGGGCAGATCATCGACGAGGCCGGCGCCGAATTCCCCACGTTCTCCGACGACATCGACGCGCTCTGCCGCTGAGCAGGGGCGCGCGCACGGCAGCGGGGCGACTAAGACACCGGTCCCCATCAGCTCCCAGTCCCCATCAGCACCGTCAGATGGGCGCGGTGCCGGCCGCGCGCCACCAGCCGGGCGTTGAGCTCGTCGGAGTCGCGGACCCAGCGTTCGGCGTACGCGCGGTCCTTGCCGAAGCGGACGTGCCGGTCGACGAGCCGGGGCACCCGTACCACGTCGGGCAGTTCCAGGTACCAGACCTCGTCGAGCAGCGCACGGATCCGCGACCAGGGCCCGTCGTCGTACAGCAGGTAGTTGCCCTCGGTGACGACGAGCGGGACGTCCGGAGCGACCGGGATGCTGCCCGCGACCGGCTCCTCCAGTGTCCGGTCGAAGGCAGGCGCGTACACCGCCGTACCGGCCTCGGGGCTGCGGAGCCGGGTCAGCAGCGCCGCGTACCCGGCGGCGTCGAAGGTGTCCGGGGCGCCCTTGCGCCCTGCCCTGCCGAGCCGCTCCAGCTCGGCCCCGGCGAGATGGAAACCGTCCATGGGGACGAGCACGGCACGCTCCGGGCCCAGTCGCGACACGAGCTCCGCGGCGAGCGTCGACTTGCCCGCCCCCGGCGGCCCGGCGATGCCGAGGAGGTGCCGTCCACCCGGGTGGGCGAGGCCGCGGGCACGGTCGGTGAGCTGCTCGGTCGACGGGTCCATGCGAGGCATTGTGCACAGCGCCGGTGATACTGGGGCGCCCCCGAGCAAGGAGTTCCGACCCCGTGTCCACCACACCGCTGCCCCGCATCGCCCTCGTCACGCTCGTCGTCCGTGACTACGACGAGGCCATCGCCTTCTACCGGGACGCCCTCGGCTTCACCGTCGTCGAGGACACCGACCGGGGCGACGGTTCGCGCTGGGTCGTGGTCCGGCCGGGTGGCGAAACGGGCGGCACGGACCTGCTGCTGGCGAGGGCGAAGGGCGACGAGCAGTCGGCGAGCGTCGGCGCGCAGACCGGCGGCCGGGTCGGCTTCTTCCTCCACACCGACGACTTCGCCCGCGACCACGCCCGGATGACGGCGGCGGGCGTCCGCTTCCTGGAGGAGCCCCGCCACGAGCCGTACGGTTCGGTCGCCGTCTTCGAGGACCTGTACGGCAACCGCTGGGACCTGCTGCAGCCCGCGTAAACCGCGCCGGCGGGCGCTCCGGGCGCTCACCGGGGCAGGTCGAGTTCGGCGCGGAACGCTCACCGCGGCAGGTCGAGTTCGGCGCGCACGGTCTTCCCGACCGGCACGCGGTCGAGGACCGACCACCGGTCGGCGAGCGCCGCGACGAGCACCAGGCCCCGGCCGGTCTCGGCGTCACCGGCCGGGTCGGCCGGGAGGCAGATCGCTCCGGGCCGGGGCGGGCGGCGCTCGCCCCGCGTGTCCGACACGTCGACGGTGAGCGTCCCCGCGTCGAGGGCGAGCCTCAGCTCGAAGTCCCGCCCCGGTACGCGGCCGTGGGTCACCGCGTTCGCCGCCAGTTCGGCGACCAGCACGGCCGCGGTCTCGGACACCTCCGTCCCGTGTGGAACGCCCCAGGAGTGGAGCTGGTGGAGCGCGAGGTGCCGGGCGAGCCGGGCGCCGCGCGGTATGGAGCTGAAGCGCTGCGTGAACACACGTACGGTGACGGGCGGTCGGGGCGCGGCGGTGGCGGTCGGTGGGGTGGCCGGTGCGGTCATGAACCCCAATCTGAAGGCCTTACCAGGGGTTTCTCCAGAGGGGAGCCGTGTACGCCCCGTCAGCGTACGCGCACTCCGGGTGGACGGTACGCGTCACCATCCGTGACCATGGTCCGATGGCGATGACGGACACCGGCGGAGCCGCTACGCACGCGACGGAGCCGGAAGCCTCGGACAGTCTGAGGACGTTCGGGGCGGTGGTCCAGGCATTACGCGAGCACGCGGGCCTCAGCCGCGGCGACTTCGCCCCGCTCGTGGGGTACTCCAAGCACACGGTGGCCTCGATCGAACTGGGCCGCCGGATGCCGGACGACGACTTCGTGGAGCGGGCGGAGGCGGCGCTCGGGAACACGGGGGCGCTGCGGCGGGCCGCGCGGCACCTCTCGCGGCGGCCGGGGCTGGCGGCGTGGTTCCGGAGGTGGGCGCGGCTGGAGGCGGTGGCGAGCAGTCTCTACACGTATGAATGCCGGTTGATTCCGGGCCTGTTGCAGACGGAGGCGTACGCGCACCTGTTCCTTCGGCGGACGGGCGGCGCGGCGGTGACCCGCGAGCTGGTCGACCACATCCTCGATCTGGCCGAACAGCGGAACATCGAGCTCCAGATCATGCCGCTGGTGCGGGAGAGCCATGCGGGGCTCGGCGGTCCGATGCAGCTGCTGGAGACCCCCGACAACAAGTGGTTCGGCTACTGCGAGGGGCAGGAGAGCGGCCAGTTCGTCTCCGACGCGAAAGTGGTCAGCATGCTCCAGATGCGGTATGCCAGGATGCGCTCACAGGCTCTCACCCTGGAGGACTCACTGAGCCTGTTGCGGCGGATGCGAGGAGCATGATGAGCGGCACGGCGGAACTGGCCTGGTTCAAGAGCAGCTACAGCAGCGGCTCCGGCGACGACTGCGTGGAGGTCGCGCTCCCCTGGCACAAGTCCTCGTACAGCAGCAGCGGTTCGGGCGACTGCGTCGAGGTCGCCGCCTGCCCCACCACCGTCCACGTCCGCGACTCCAAGGCCACGCAGGGCCCCCGGCTCGCCCTCTCCCCCACCGCCTGGACGGACTTCGTCAGGTACGCCGCCCGGGGTTGACGCCTACGGCACCGGTGTGGCCTCCAGCGCCTTGCGGTGCTGCATGGCCGTGAGACGCCGGACGACGAGGACGGCCAGCACGGCGGCGGCGATGTCGAGCAGCACGGAGAGCATCGTCAGGGCTATCGCCTGCCGCGTCTCGGCCGGCCCCTCGGCCTTGGCGTGGATCCATGTCGCCAGGGCCGTAGGGACGGTGCTCACGACCCAGAGCGTCCACCAGGCGTTGACGAGTCCGCTCGACTGCCGGGGCGCCGGGCCGAGATGGGCGCCCGGGGTGCTCGCCGACCAGATGTCGAGGGCGACCCGGCGCGGGATCCACAGGTTCACGACCGGCACGATCCAGCCCCACACCGCCCAGCCGCGCACCAGTCCGTGCTCGTCAGGGGCGAACGCCTCGGCGTTGATCCGCGCGCGGCGGAACCAGAGGATGAAGACGACGCCACAGGCCACGAAGGTGTTCATCGTGGCCACATCGGACCACCGGTAGAGGCTCTCCCAGCGGTCGTACACCTCGAAGCCGACCGGCCCCGCGCCCCAGAGGGCGTACATCCTCACGCCGACGACGACGGAGAAGACATCGGCCGCGATCACGAGGCCGAGGAGCGCGATCACGGCGGCACCGAGGCCCCTGAGCGAACGCACACCCGTCCGGCCGGTCGGCGGGACGCTGACGGAGTCGACGGACACGAGAAGGCCCCCCACGGGAACAGAAGCGTCCGCCCAGGTCAGCGGCCGTTCGCGGAACATATGTCGTTGCCGGGCGCGCTGTCCACGGAGATAATCCGCGGGCGTCCGGCCGGGCGCGTCGGCCGCGTTCCTCCTCTGCGGCACCACCGGCAGGGCCTCACGGCGGGCCCGGCCCCGGAGTCCTCAAGCCGGGCGTCCCGTACCGCCCCGGGGTGGTACGGGGGAACGCCCGGGGCCGGGACACGGCCCATCGTGCCGCGGAGCGGCCCTTGGACGCACCCCACCGCACCCCACCGCACCGTGGCGTCACACCGTGGGGGCACCGTCACGGCCGCCCTCGGTCCTCGCCAACCGGTGCCCCTCCCCCACCGCGGCGCGCAGCAGGACCGACACCAGTTCGTCCGGCGCGGACAGCATCGGCCAGTGCCCGGTGGCGAGTTCGAAGAACCCCCAGCGCGTTTCCGCGAGCTGCCGGAAGAGCGGGTTCCCCGTCGCCACCAGGGCTTCGACGCCGCCGATGTCCATCGTGCCGCCGACCGTGCAGAAGACGCCCGTCATGGGCAGCCCGCCGACCGCGTCCGTGAACCGGACCGGTTCGGTGAGGGTGCCCACCGGCTGGGGTGCGGCGAGGCGGGCCAGGCGGGCGATCCCGTGCTCGGGCACACCCGCGAGGTTTCCCCACTGCCGCCACTCGTCCGGCGTGGGCGCGGGCACCCGCCAGCCGTCCTCGGCCCGGGCGGGCTGCCCCAGCATCCGGTCGCGGACGGGGCCGTCCGGCATCTGCTCGCGTACCTGGTCCAGCACGGACAGCCCGTCGCGGGGCAGGGGCGCGTCCACGTAGACGATCCCGGCTGTCCGGTCCAGGCGCCGGCCGGCGGCACCGAGCGCCGGGTAGATGCCGTAGCAGTGGCCGACGAGGACGACCTCCGGCTCGTCGACGTGGTCGATGAGCTGCACCAGGTCCTCGACATGGCTGTCCATGTCCGTTCCGGGACCGGAGAGATGGCGCCGGTCGCCCATCCCCGTCAGGGTCGCCGGGTGAGCCCCGGCTCCCGACTCCCGCAGCCCGGCAACCACTTCCCGCCAGACCCATCCTCCGGTGTGGCCTCCCGACACCAGCACGAACGCCGTCATCACGCCTCCTCGGCCAGGGTACGTTCCGCACGGCCGGCCCCCCGTGGGCCGGCCGGTCCGGGTACCGTAGGAACTCCCCCTGAGGGAGGTTCAAGCCTTGTCGCCGGACGCCACGTTGACCATCGGGGAGCTCGCGGAGCGTGCGGGCGTCACGGTCAAGACGGTCCGCTTCTACTCGGACCACGGCCTGCTCCCCGAGTCCGGCCGCAGTGCGGGCGGGCACCGCCGGTACGGCCCCGAAGCGCTCGACCGGCTGCGGCTGATCCGCTCGCTGCGCGCGCTCGACCTGCCGGTGTCCGAGGTGGGCCGGGTCCTGGAGGGCCAGGACGGCGACGCGCCGGACGATGTCCTGGAGGACGTGATCACGGGGCGGTTGCAGGTGCTCGGACCCCAACTGGCCGCCCTGCGCTGGCGGGAGGCGTCCCTGCGGCTGCTGCGTGACTGCGACTCCGGCGAGCGCGCGGAGCGGCTGCGGCTGATCGGCGCGCTGTCCGTGCCACCCGGCACGGCGTCGATGGCGCGGTTCTGGCGGTACTGGCTGCCGCCGCGGCTGCCGGCCCGGGTGGTCTCCGCGTTCCTCGACCAGGCCGTGCCGCACCTTCCCGACGACCCGACGCCCGCCCAGGTGTGGGCCTTCGCCCGCATGCACGCGCTGGTGTCCGGGAGCTGCTCCGGTTCCGTCCGGCCGCAGCCCGCCGTCCACCTGCCCGACCGGGGCTACCGTCCCGCCGTGCTGTACGACGGTCTCGGCGAGGCGTACGCGCTGGCGTCGGCCGAACTGCGGGCTGGGCGGCCGCCCCGGGTGGGCGAGGCCCTCGACTGCTTCGTCTCGGTCTATGCCATGTCACGCGGCACGCGCGACACCCCGGCGTTCCGCCGGCTCCTGGGCCGCCAGCTGGCCGCGGACCCCCGTATCGACGTGTACTGGCAGCTGACGGCCGAACTGTCCACCCCGCCCGGCGCCCCGCCCGAACCGAACCCGGGCTCCGCCCACGACTGGCTGTGTGCGGCGCTGGACGCGGGGACCGCGCGGTCCGCGGACTGACACCGGGCGATTCCGCCGGCGGCGGGGGCGGGCACCGGTCCGCTCACGGCGTCCTCGGGGAGAGAGGAGCGGCGGCGAGGGCAGGATTCGAACCTACGTCCACCCGGAGAGCGAGCCGGGCGCTCCTCCACAGAGCTTCCTCGCCGCCGCGCCCGATCCTCGTCCGCCGATGCGCCGTGGGCAACTCCTTTTCCGAGGGCTTGCGCCGACCTACGGCAACCAACGGCGGGACACGGCGGTTGCTGGGCCGAGTGCCCTGCGCCTCACCGCCGTTCCGCGGCGCGGCCGTACCGGCTCCGTCGCTGCGTTTCCGCGTCGGGTACACGGAAACACGTCCGGTCACGCCCTCCCCGGGCCGGTCACAGCCACTCCTGTGCGGCGGCGCGCTTCCCCTTGCCCGAGAACACCCCGGCGGATCGCAGCGCGCTCGCCATCAGCGGATCGCCGACGGCCACGCCGTGCACCAGCTCCGGGGTGCGGCTGAAGCGGACGGCCTGGGGAGCGGGCCGCTGCGCGGTCCAGCCGCCCGCCACCGGATCGACCCCGTGGCGCGCGCAGACCTCCTCGACCAGCGAGCGCGGGCACTCGGCCTCGCCCCTCAGAACCTCCCAGGGAAGGGGAAGTTCGGCCCAGACAAAGGTGTCGGGATGCAGTCCGCCGCCGCTCCTGCGGTGCCAGTAGGCCACGTCCGCGGCCATCAGACGGGGCACCTTGCCCGGGCAGACCCGGTCCAGGATCCGCTCCTCGCCGAGTTCGGTGAGGAGCGCGAACCAGTGCGCCCGGGCGGTGCTCCAGGCCTGCGCGGCCTGGTTCCACGTCGACGAGTCGTTCCCCGACCGCACGATCATGGTGTGCCGTTCCAGCCGGCAGCGGTTCCAGGCGTCCTCCAGCAACTCGGCCACCTCGCGCAGGAACCGGTTCCAGCGCACCAACAGGCGGGCGAGGTCCGCGTCGGACACGTGCCCGAGCACCTCGGCCGTGGGGTGCACGTGCGCGACCGCGTACCAGTTCGTCCGCCCGGGTTCGGCCCGCAGCCGCTGGAACAGAGCGTCGGCGACTTCGTCGTACGGACGCCGCTGCCTGCCGTTCGTGAAGACGCTGCGCATATGGGCTCGGGCGGTGAGGTAGGCGACGAACGCCGCGGTGTCGGGGTCGGCGGCGAACAGGTCGTACGGCAGGGTGTGCGCGAACGCGCCCTTGCCGGTCATCGTGACCGCACGGCGGCGCTGCTCGTGAACGACCCTGGCGAGCTTGGCCTCCATCCTCCGCAACAGCCGGAACCGCTTGTTGTACTGGCGCTTGGAGATCTCGCCGATGCCGGCCTCGGCCCGCTCGGCCCGGTTCAGCCGGTCCATGCCGAAATCGTTGTCGCCGTAGGCGCGGCAGATCTCGTCACCCGCACGGCGGATCGCGGCCTCGATCTCGGCGGGATCGTCGCCGGCCCCTGCAGGGAGTTCCGTGACGCTCCTGAACCGCTCGTGAGTGCGACCACCTTGGCCTCGCGGTCGGCCAGCGCGATCAGCATGCCGATGTCGTAGACCGGGACCCGTGCGCTCACGCGGCGTTGTCCGGACGAAGCCCCTGCCTGCCCTGGCCACCACCCAGTACCCCATGGGATGCGGTCCGCTGGTCCGGGACGCTTTCCTGCGAATCGTCGTTGCCGGCCTCGGCTCGTCAGGGTGACGTAGGTGTGTGCGTGTGTCGGACCTTGCCGGTGGTGGGCGGTCCGTGAGACTCGTCGCATGAGTGAGGAGAGGGCTTCCGGGGACTACCGGGAGAGGGCGGGGCACGTGATGCTGCTGGCGGTGGTGCTCGCGGTCCCGGCGCTCAAGCTGGCCTGGACGCTTGGCGGCGGGGACGCGGCCAGGGACGCGCTGATCGCCATGGGGCCGGGCAACTGGGCCGACATCCTCATCGGCATGTTCCTGAACGAGGCCCTGTTGGCCACAGTGCTGGCCGTGGTCGTCTCGCGCGCCACCTACGCCCACTTCGCAGCCAGGGGCGGCGCCCTCCGACACCGGGACACCCCCATGGCAGTGACCGCGGCCACCGCCGCCGTGGTTCCGGCCGCCCTGGGGGTGGTGGTCGGTGCGTTCAACGGCCTGGGCTGGGGCCTGGCCACCGGCTTGGCCTCCTACGTACTGCGGGTGGGGGTGATGGTCGACTACAAGACCGGCCGCCGTGAGCACACCACGGGCCGCCGTACCGGCAACCGGGCCGAGACCGCCCCCCAGCGTGCCGCCGACGCCCTGTGGATCGCCGGACTGCTGCTCGGCGTCGTCGTCCTGCCCTCCGTGGCGATCGTCGCCGCCCTGGACGGACGCTCCTGGACCAGTGTCGAGAGGTGCGACGTGAACACCGGCAGCGGAACCCACCGCGCCCGCCTGGTGGAGCTGACCCGGCAGGGCAACGGCATCGTCGGCTGGGACCTGGCCGACTCAGAGGTCGTCCACGGCGTCAACTGCGCCGCCGACGAGAACGAGACCATCCGACCCCCGTGGTGGCGCGACGCCTGACGACAGCTCATCGGCCTCCCGTCGGGACGTCGACGAACAGACCGGTCCCAGTGAGACCCCTGCCTGTCAGGGTGAGGCCGGGGTGTCGAGGGTCAGGCCGATGCCGGCCATGAGGCCGTGCGGGTGTCGGGCCGGTACTGGAGGCCCTTGAGGCGGCTGCGCACGAGCGTCTCGAGCCGGTCGAGGGCGACGACGGCGAGGCCGGCCCGCCTCCATCCGCATACCTCACACACCACGGAACAGGGCCACCACCCCGGCCGTATCAGCGACTTCGCGAAGGATCACCCCGACGAGCCGAAGTCAGTACTTGCGCACCACGAGGTCCGCTTCCGTGCTGCCGGCGACCCACGCCTGAGCCGCCTGGGCGCGGTCCGTCTCCTCGACGACCCCGGCTCCTCCGTCCGCTGGAACGCGGCCCGCTGCCCCCGCCTCCCCGCCCGCGTCCGGCTCATGCTCCTCCGTGACCGCCACACCGCCGAGGACACCGCTCAGAACACGGCGATCCCGCCCGGCGTCATCCGGAGGACGGCCGAGCGGGATCAGGAATCACCGACGGGAAGCCCCGGGGTCACTCCGCGTCCGGCTCCAGCCTCAGCGAGATCGAGTTGATGCAGTAGCGCTGGTCCGTGGGCGTCGGATAGCCCTCTCCCTCGAAGACGTGCCCGAGGTGCGAGCCGCAGCGCGCACACCGGACCTCCGTACGGACCATGCCGTACGTCCGGTCCTCCAGCAGCTCCACCGCGCCCGAGTCCTTCGGGTCGTAGAAGGACGGCCATTCTTAGCCTCGCGCTTTCATGAAGCAGACTGTCCGACAGGCGGTCAGGAAAGCAGAAAGTGCCTCTGAACAGCAAGAATGAGGATTGTCGAGGTCCTTGTTCCTGCCGAAATCAGAGGCACCTTCAAGGTGAAGCACTCTATCGGGTCCTATCCCCGTGTCCGCGTCCAGGACGACGGCCGCCAGGTCGTCTCCCAGGCCGGGTCGGTCCTGCTCGTCGAAACGGTCCGCAAGACCGGTCTTGACCAGGCCATATCCCAGGCTCTGGCTCCGTGGCGGAAGCAGCGGGCCGTCCACGATCCCGGCAAAGCCCTCCTGGACATCGCCCTGGCAGTTGCACTGAGCGGAGACTGCCTCGCGGACATCGCGATGCTGCGGTGTGAGCCGGCCGTCTTCGGCCCGGTCGCCTCCGACCCGACCATCTCCCGGCTGATCGACACCCTCGCCGCCTCCGGCGAGAAAGCCCTGCAGGCCATCCGGTCCGCACGCTCCGAAGTCCGCAACCGGGTGTGGTCGTTGGCCGACGAGAACGCCCCGGACGCCGACGGCCAGGTCGTAGTCGATCTCGACGGCGTCCTCGTGATCTCCCACTCCGACAAGGAGGACGCGGCTGCGACCTGGAAGAAGACCTACGGCCATCACCCACTGACGGCCTTCCTCGACCACGGGCCGGGCGGAACCGGTGAGCCCCTCGCCGCCCCTCCTGCGGCCGGGAAACGCGGGCTCCAACACGGCAGCCGACCACATCACCACCGCCCAACTCGCCCTGGCCCAACTCCCAAAGCGTTACCGGCGGGGGCGGCAAACCCTGATCCGCACCGACTCCGCGGGCGGCACCCACGACTTCGTGTCCTGGCTCGCACGAAGAGGGCGATGGCTGTCCTACTCGGTCGGCATGGTGATCACCGAACCGATCCACGAACACGTACTGAAGGTCCCCGCCTCGGCCTGGACCCCAGCCGTCGAAACCGACGGCGAGGCCCGTGACGGGGCCTGGGTCGCCGAGCTCACCGGCAAGCTCCTGAACGGCTGGCCCAAGGGCATGCGAATGATCGTCCGAAAGGAACGGCCCCACCCTGGCGCCCAGTTGAGAATCACGGACGCGGACGGCATGCGGATCACGTGCTTCGCGACCAACACCCCCGACCGGCCGATCGCCGAACTCGAGCTCCGTCACCGGCTGCGAGCCAGGGCCGAGGACCGGATCCGGGCCACCGGCCTGCGCAACCTGCCCCTCCACACAACAGCACAGAACAAGGTCTGGCTCGAGATCGCCCAGATCGCCCTTGACCTGCTGGCCTGGATGCCCATGCTCGCCCTCACCGGCAAGGCCCGCCTCTGGGAGCCCCGCCGCCTGCGATTCCGTCTGTTCTCCGCAGCCGCCCAACTCGTCACCACCGGACGCCGCAGAACCCTCCGCCTCGCCCGGCACTGGCCCTGGACCAGGGAGATCACCGCCGCCCTCGAACGGCTCGCTCTCCTGCCCAACCCCGACTGACCAGCAGGCCCCCTATCCCGACGACAGCACCACCCCACCCGGAGCAGTGGAACCCGGCGCCCACCCGAAGCGACAATCGGGCCGCCGGCCTGCCCACCATCAGCTCCGGAAAGCGAAAGGGTCCACCAACACCGTCGGCGGACCCTCACGCAAGATCGAGGCTAAGGGCAGGAGGGCTGTGGCATGTCCGGAGCTGAACAGACGTTGCGCCTCATCAGAGATCTCGACCTGTCACCACGAGGCCAGGCTCTGTCTCAACTGACCATGCCGAAGTCGTGCACGGCTCCTAATACTCCAGCAGTACTTCGTGGCTTGACCTGGGGGAACGTCGAGCGGTGGGAGTGTAGCGGGCGGGCAGTTGTCACGGGCGGTTTCTGCCTGCCCGTCCCTCGAAGGAGTGCCCGCGACGGCG
>NZ_JASHLT010000059.1:0-39788 GCF_030056615.1 Streptomyces sp. HNM0645
CCTCGGCGGCCAGTACTTCATCGAACGCACCGGCCGGGCCAGGCAGACCCGACGCCTGGTGAGCCAGCTCAACCAACTCGGCTACCAAGTCACCCTCCAAACAGAAGGAGCTGCCTGACCAGCGGCTACGGACACGGAACGGGGGATTTTCGAATCAGGTGTGGTCGACGACGGTGTCCGCGAGCACGGGTGCGTCGTCCCGCTCCACGGCCGTCACCGTCGCCTGTACGCGCCCGTCCCCCGCCCACATGCGGATGCGCAGGGTCTCCCCGGGGAACACCACTCCGGCGAAACGGGTGCCGTACGAGCGGACCCGGGTGACGTCCCCGCCGAGGAGCGTGTCGACGATCGCCTTGAGCGTCATTCCGTATGTGCACAGACCGTGCAGGATGGGTCGGTCGAAGCCCGCGAGCTTCGCGAACTCCGGGTCGGCGTGCAGCGGGTTCCAGTCGCCGGAGAGCCGGTAGAGCAGCGCTTGGCCCTCGCCGACGGCCCGTTCGACGGTCCGGTCCGGTTCGCGGTCCGGCTGCCCGGTGCCGACTGAGGGGCCGCGCTCGCCGCCGAAGCCGCCCTCTCCCCGGACGAAGATCTGCGCGTCGCTCGTCCACAGGGGCCCGTCCGCGTCGGCGGCCTCGGTGCGCAGCACCAGGACTGCGGCCTTGCCCTTGTCGTAGACGGCGGCGACGCGGGAGGTGCTGGTGGCCCGGCCCTTGACCGGGATCGGACGGTGGAGCGCGACCGACTGACCGCCGTGCAGCACGGCGGTGAGGTCGATGTCGATGCCGGGGGCGGAGAGCCCGCCGACCACGCTCATACCCGCTCCCGCGACGGTGGCGAAGCTGGGCAGCACGTGCAGCCGGGACTCGAGGGTGTAGCGCAGTTCGTCGGGGTCGGTGGCGGGTACGCCGGCGCCGAGCCCGAGGTGGTAGAGCTGGATGTCCTTGTGGTCCCAGCTGATCTCGGCGCTGCGGGGCTCCGCGGCGATCGCCTTGGCGGCATCGATGGGCATGGGGATGCTGCTCCTTGGTTCCTAGGCTCCCGGGGGAGTGGAAGACCTCGGTGCGGCCGTCCGCACCGTCGGCCACACCGAGGCCGTACGGGGCCGGCCGCTCCACGAGGCTGTTCTAGAACGCGTTCTAGGCCGGTTGGCCCCTATGTATAACGCACGCCCCATCACTTGTGAAGGCTGCTGACGCAGCGTCAGATCAGTGTGTCCGGCCACTCACAGGGGCCTTCGGGTCTCCGCCGGGCGATCCCGGGCCACCCCTCCGGCGCACCCGCGGGGGCCTCCGGGACTCCTCCCGAACGGAGCCCGCCCCCACATCCACCGGAACCCGAATCCCCGCACCCGGCACCCGACGGGCACTTCGGCCATATCATGATGCGATGGACGAAATGCCCCACGATCGGCGGTCCGGCAAGTCCGTCAGAGTTCTGCTCGCGGAGGACCAGGGGATGAGCGGCGGCCTCGCGCTGCTGCTCGGAATGGAAGCGGACATCGAGGTCGTCGCGCAGGTGGCCGCGGGCGACGCCGTCGTCGACTCGGCGCTCGTCACCCGGCCCGACGTCGCGCTGCTGGACATCGAACTGCCCGGCCTCGGCGGGCTGGACGCGGCGGCGCGCCTCCGGGACGAGGTTCCGGACTGCCGGGTCCTGATCCTGACCACGTTCGCGCGCCCCGGCGCGCTGCGGCGGGCGATGGAGGCGGGGGCGGCGGGATTCCTCGTCAAGGACGGACCGGTGGAGGAACTGGCGGACGCGATCCGCCGGGCGCTGCGCGGGGAGACGGTCGTCGATCCGGCCCTCGCGACGGCGGCGGGCGCGGAGCCGGGTCCGCGACCCCCTCGGGAGAGGGATGTGCGCGGCCGCCCCTGAGGGGGGCGACCACACGAAGCCCGAACCGGCAGGAACCGGCAGGGGAGCCGAGTGGGCGCCCGTCCTCGGACCGGTGCGGACCCGTGGGGGAACACGTCCCCGGGGTCGCATCCCGTCCGCGCGTGCGCCCCTCTGCCCCGTGCTCCCGAGCACGCATGCGCCCCGCGCCGGCCCGTGTCCCCGCACCACCCCGTGTTCAGGCCTGACGCTCACGGTCCTTCGGCAGCGACAGCAGCATCATCAGCACTCCGCCCAGCAGGATGCCGGTCCCGGTCCGGAAGGCCAGGGCGTACCCGGCCGTCAGCGCCTCGGGGGTCATCGAGCCGCCCGTACGGGCCGCCGCCACCGTCGCGAGGACGGCGAGGCCGAACGCCCCGCCCATCACCCGTGAGGTGTTGACCAGGCCGGAGACGAGACCCGCGTCGCCGGATGCGGCGCCCGAGGTGGCCAGGGAGGCGAGCGGTGTGCCCGCCAGACCCCCGCCGGCCATCATCACCATGCCCGGAAGCATGATCGCGGTCAGGTACGAGCCGTGCGCGTCCATCGTGGACTGCCACCCGAAGCCGGCCGCGGACACCAGCACCCCCAGCACGGCGACACGGCGCGCACCGGCGACGCGCATCAGCCGCGGGGCGAGCTTGGAGCCGAGGACGACCGCTAGCGAACTGGGCATGAGGGCGAGTCCGGCGGCCAGCGGGCTGTAGTGCAGTACGTTCTGGGCGTAGAGCGTCATGAAGTACCACATGCAGAACATCGCCGCGCCACAGCTGAACATCGCGGCGTTCGCCGCCGACACCGCCCGCAGCCGGAACAGCTTCAGCGGCATCAGGGGCGTCCTCGCGCGGGCCTCGACCGCGACGAAGGCGCCGAGCAGCGCCGGTCCGGCGAGCAACGGCAGCAGGGTCGTGGGAGCGGTCCAGCCGTCCTGCTCGGTCTGGACGATGCCGTAGGCGAGCGTCGCGAGTCCCGCGGTGACGAGGACGGCGCCCGGCAGGTCCAGCCGGCGACGCTCCCCCGCGCGGGACTCGGTGAGCCACCACGCGCCGAGGACGACGACGGCCGCGCCCACGGGCACGTTGATCAGCAGGGTCCAGCGCCAGGAGAGGGTCTCGGTGAGGACCCCGCCGACGAGTCCGCCCGCCGCCCCGCCGCCCGCACCGACGGCGGTCCAGGTGGCGATGGCCCGGGCCCGTGCGGGGCCCTCCGGCACGGCCGAGGTGAGCAGCGTCAGCGTCGAGGGGGCGAGGACGGCCGCGCCCAGACCCTGCCCGGCGCGCGCGGCGAGCAGGTGCCAGCCCTCCTGCGCGAGCCCGCCCGCCAGCGACGCGACGGTGAACACCCCCAGCCCCACCAGGAACATCCGCTTGCGGCCGTAGAGATCCCCGGCGCGCCCGCCGAGCAGCATGAACCCGGCGAGGACGATCGAGTACGCGTTGACGACCCACTGCAGCCCCGCGCTGCTCAGCCCCAGGTCGCTTCGCATCGACGGCAGCGCCGTGTTGACGACGGACACGTCCAGCACGACGAGGAACTGCCCGGCGCAGGCCGCCGGCACCACCGCCCACATCCGCTGCTCGGTGCGGTCGGTGCTTCCCGCGACCGCTACGGCTGGGCCTGAGATGCCGGACGGGGCACGGTGGGCGTGGGTCATGAGCGTCATGCTCCCAGGCACCTGTTCATCCGTACATCCTGATTTCGACGTACGAGACCGGGACTTTGGTCCTGGACCCCGGTCCCACCGGGCCGCGCTGCCCAGGCGGGCCGATGCGGGGCTCTCAGGAGAGGGGGGCCAGGTCGACGCTCGTGCCGGGAGCGGGGGCCTTCACGGGAACGGGCTGGTTCCAGTTGGTGAAGGTCGTGGTGACGGTGTTGCGGTCCTTGTTCCTCTGAACGAACCCAGGAGATCTCGTCCGGGTGCGCGGAAAGGGACACCCCACCCGCCGCGGCCGATCACACCGGCAACACTGGGGTCTTGACGCGTACCGCCGAGAAGATGGGTTCGATCAGTGGCAGCACAGAGCAGGCCGACCACGACGCCGCACGGACAGCCTGACGAAACACCGGACGGCGGCACGATGATAGGGCTCTTCTGGATCGACCGGGACGGCTGCTGGCTCGGCGCCCCGGCCGGCGCGGAGGGAACCGGCGTACGCCTGACCGACGAAGGGCTGACGCCCGTCGGCACACCGGCGGGCGACGCGCTGAGTTGGACCGGAATGGAACGGATGACCGTGCCCGACGCCCCCGCCCGCTCGGGCTTCCGGCGCGGCCTGCGTACCGCGATCGACGTGGCGACGAGCATCGCGGGCTTCGGCGGCCCGGACAGCGGGCACCGGATGACGGTCTCCGTCACCCACACCGGGGGGCGGAGCGAGTACGCCGTCCTCTCGGCCGCCGCGCCCGCCTACACCGAGCGGGAAGTCGAGCTCTCCCAGCGGCTTCTGGCCCGGTTCGTCGCGGGCGAACTGCGCCCGTCCGTGCTCACGGACTGGTGGAGGTCCGCCGGTTCCCGCCCCGCCCCGAAGCCGCCGGAGCGGGAGGCCGTCCTGGAGCGGCTGCTGGCCCGGCCGGCGCGCCCGTGAGTCCGCTGCTGCCCCGGCGCGCCGTACCGGAATGCGTGCTGCGCCCGGGGCGTGAATCCCGCACATCGCACGGCCACTCAGCGGACCGGTTCGTCGAGATCGGCTCGCTCCGAGGGTCCTCACCGGAACGGCCCTGACGCGCCTGGCCGTGACCGGACTGCTGGACGTCGACGACCCGGTGGAGCGGTGGCTGCCGGCAAGGCCCGCGTCCGGCATCACCCTGCGGCACCTGGTGGAACACACCTCCGGACTGCCCCGCACGCCCCTGGGGGGTGAAGCGCCTCAGCCGAGATCCGTACGCCGCGTTCACCCCGCAGGCGTTCAGCGAGACGCTCACCGGGCTCGACCGCCTCGCGACGAGCCCCGCCGGCCGGCGGCAGGAGTACTCGAACTTCGGGTACGCCGTCCTGGGAACGGCCCTCGCCGCCGCCGCGCAGCGCCCGTACCTGGAAATGTTGCGGCAGCAGGTCCTGGACCCGCTGGGTGTCGCCGACGAGGTGGCCGTCGCCCCTCCGGCCGAACGGGCCCTGCGGGCGAACGGCCCGTGCGGCGGGCACCGGACCACCTGGACGATGTGCGGGGCCATCCTGCCGGCCGGTGGTCTGTGGGCCACGCCCCGCGCCATGGCCGCGGTGGTGAGCGGCCTGCTGGTGGAGCGAAGGCTCGGCGATCCCTCCCCCGCGTGGCAGGAAGCGGGCCGGCTGCTGTGGCACAACGGAGCCACGCGGGACGCTTCCGTCTTCGCCGGGGCGTTCCCCGACACCGGGGACCGGGTGCTCGTACACCGCGTCGGCGGCCCACCGGACGCCACCGACCGGTTCGGCGTCGAACTCCTCGCCGACGCGCGGCCGGAGGGGCCGGCTCCGGAGCGGAGCCGGCCTTGGACGGCGACGCGGGGGACCGGGGGCCCCCGGGCCCGTTGGCGGGCTCAGGAGCGCACTGGTGCTCTCCGGAGCCGGTCCGGGTCCGCCTCCGCGGAGGACCGCTGCCCGGCGACCTGCTCCGGCGGATGCCCCCTCACGCCTTCCGCAGCACCGTCACCACCGCCGCGCCGCCCAGGCCGATGTTGTGGGCGAGGCCCGTGCGCGCGCCGGGGACCTGGCGCGGGCCGGCCTCGCCGCGCAGTTGCCAGGTCAGTTCCGCGGCCTGCGCCAGGCCGGTGGCGCCCAGGGGGTGGCCTTTGGAGATGAGGCCGCCCGAGGGGTTGACCACCCACTGCCCCCCGTACGTCGTCGCCCCGGACTCGACGAGCTTGCCGGACTCGCCGTCCGGGCACATTCCGAGCGCCTCGTACGTCAGCAGCTCGTTGATCGAGAAGCAGTCGTGCAGCTCGATGACGTCGACGTCCTCGATGCCGAGCCCGGACGCCTCGAAAGCCCCCCGGGCCGCGGCCCGGGACACGGGCGTGCCGACGACGTCGACGCAGGAGCCCGAGGAGAAGGAGTCGGCGGTGTCGGTGGCCATCGCCTGCCCGGCGATCTCGACGGCCTTGTCGTGGAGGCCGTGTTCGACGAGGAACCGTTCGGACACGACGACGGCCGCGGCGGCCCCGTCGGAGGTGGGCGAGCACTGGAGGCGGGTGAGCGGGGGGTGGACCGGCTTGTCGGCGAGGATCTCGTCCACCTCGTACACCGTGCGGAACTGGGCGTACGGGTTGGCGGCAGAGTGCCGGTGGTTCTTGGCGGCGACCGCGGCGAGCTGCCGCTCGGTGGTGCCGTGGCGTTCCATGTGCTCGCGGGCCGCGTTTCCGAAGATCTGGGCGGTGGGCGGGGTCCGCTCGAAGCCGTGGGCGGCAGCCATGATCCCGTAGTGACGGGCGACGGGTGAGGCGGCGAAGTCCCCACCGTCCGCTCCGCCGCCGAGCGCTCCCTTCCTCATCTGCTCGAAGCCCAGCGCCAGTACGCAGTCGCTGAGCCCGCCCTCGACGAACTGCCGCGCCAGCATGAGCGCCGTGGAGCCGGTGGCGCAGTTGTTGTTGACGTTGTAGACGGGGACTCCGCTGAGGCCGAGCTCGTACACCGCGCGCTGCCCGGCCGTGGACGGCTGGAAGCAGTAGCCGACCGGCACCTGCTGGACGAGTCCGTACGGGATGCCGGCGTCGGCGAGGGCCGCGGTACCGGCCTCCTTCGCCATGTCCGGGTACCGCCAGTCCCTAGACTCGGGCTTCTCGAACTTCGTCATCCCGACGCCGACGATGTAGCTCTTCACCAGAGGACTCCTTCAGTCTCGGGGCGATCGGTCGTGAGGCAGTCCGTCCCGGAGCGGTCGGTCGCGGGACGGTCAGTCGCGGGGCAGACCGAGCAGGCGCTCGGCGACGACGTTCAGCTGGACCTGGGTGGTGCCCCCCGCGATCGTCAGACAGCGGGACATCAGCAGTTCGTGGACGGCCCGTTCGCCCGGACCCTCGCGTACCGCGCCCTCGGCGCCCAGCAGCTCGAGGGCCAGTTCGGCGACCTTCTGCTGGTGCGTGGTCTGCACGAGCTTGCGCACCGACGCCCCCGGCCCGGGCTCCATGCCGTCCACCTGCTGCAGGGTGGTGCGCAGCCGGATGCAGCCGAGCGCGTGCGCCTCGGCGACGAGGGCGCCGAGGCGCACGCGGCAGGCGTCGTCGAGGCCGGGACTCCGCGCGATCATCTCCTCCAGCCCCGTGCCGAAGGTCAGCTGGTCGGCCATGTGCACGCGTTCGTTGCCGAGGGTGTTGCGGGCGACGCGCCAGCCGTCGTCCACCTCGCCGACGACGGCGTCGGCGGGCAGCACGGCACCGTCGAACCAGACCTCGTTGAACAGTGATTCGCCGGTGATCTCCCGCAGCGGCCGGACGTCGATGCCGGCGGTGCCCTTCATGTCGACGAGGAAGTACGTGAGTCCCTTGTGCCGGGGCGCCTCGGGGTTCGTACGGGCGAGGAGGATGCCGTGGTCGGCGCTCTGCGCGGCGCTCGTCCACACCTTCTGGCCGGTGATCCGCCAGCGGCCGTCGGGCAGGCGCTCGGCGCGGGTGCGCAGACCCGCCAGGTCGGAGCCCGCGTGCGGCTCGCTGAAGAGCTGGCACCAGCGTCGCTCGCCGCGCAGGGTCGGCAGCAGATAGCGGGCCTTCTGCTCGTCGGTGCCGTGGGCGATGAGGGACGGCACCACCCAGGTGGCGACGCCCAGGTCCCCGACGCCCACCCCGGCGGCCCGCAGCTCCTCCTGGACGGCGAGTTGCTGGAGCGGGCCGGCTCCGAGGCCGTACGGGGGCGGGAGGTGGGGGGCGGCATGGCCGGTGGGAGCGAGGAGACGGCGGGCCTCCACCGGGTCCAGCCCTCGTGCGGGGGCGACGGCCCGCCGGGCCCGCGCCCGGAACGGCGCGGCCTCCGGGGGGAGTTCGAGCCGCAGCTCACGGCGTACGCCGTCGGCGGCAAGCCGTACCGCGCGCAGGCGGTGGGCGTCGCCCGGCCCGAGGAGCTGCCGGGCGACGAGGGCGCGGCGCAGATGGAGGTGGGCGTCGTGTTCCCAGGTGAATCCGATGCCGCCGAGGATCTGTATGCAGTCCTTGGCGCAGCCGTACGCGGCGTCGAGTGCGGTGGCCGCTGCGAGCGCGGCGGCCAGACCCGCCCCGGGGCTTCCGTCGGGGCTCACGTCCGCGCTGCCGTCGGGTCCGTCAGCGCTGCCGCCGGCGGCGCGAGCGGCGTCCCAGGCGAGGGCCCGGGCCTGTTCGACGCGGACGAGCATGTCCGCGCACAGGTGCTTGACGGCCTGGAACCGCCCGATGGGCCGCCCGAACTGTTCGCGGACCTTCGCGTACTCGGTGGCGGTGTGCAGCGCCCACCCGGCCGTGCCGCATGCCTCGGCGGCGAACAGCACCGCCGCGAGGTCCGGCACAATCCCGGGTGGGGCGCCGAGGACGCGGTCCGCTGGAACGGTGACCCCGTGTGCGGTGACCTCGGCGGTGGGCCGGGTCGGGTCGGCGCTCGCGTGTCCCCGTACGGCGAGGTCTGTGGCGTCCACGGCGAGCAGGACCGGGCCCGGGCCGGCGGCGAGCACGAGCAGATCGGCGTCTGCACCGCCGAGCACGGGAGGCGCGGTGCCGTCGAGGAGGAGGGCTCCCCCGGCGGCGGCCGTCGCGGTGAGGCCACCGGTACCCAGTGCCACGGCGCCGACCCGGCGGCCGTCGGCGAGCGCCGCGGCAAGGTCCGGACGCCCGGCGCGCTCCAGTACGGCGGATGCCAGCACGTTCGGCAGGTACGGACCCGGCAGGGCGGCCCGTCCGGTCTCCTCCAGGACGACGGCGAGATCGAGGAGCGTGCCGCCTCCGCCGCCGTACGCCTCCGGCAGATGCACACCGAGCAGCCCCTGTTCGGCGGCACCGTCCCAGTAGGCCGGCCTCCCCCCGCCGGCCCCGGGAGCGTCGAGCAGCTCGCGAACCGCTTCGGGCGGTACGGCGCGGGCGAGCCAGCGGCGCACGGAGTCCGCGAGGGCGCGCTGTTCGTGAGTGATCGCGATGCTTCCGCTCCCCATGGAGCCGGAGAGTAGAACACGTTGCAATCTGACGGAAGGTCAGACGCGTGCTGGAATCGGCGTACGGCCGGAAAGGCGGTGCCGCATCCGGCCGGCGACGACGGCGCTGTGCGCGACGCGCCGGACGACACCCGCACCTCCGCGCGTACCCCTCGGACACCCCCGCATCCGTGCACGATCCGCGGACGGCCCGGACGCCTCCGTTCGGCGGGCGCCCCCGGCACCGCCAACGCGACGCGCACCACCGGCGCCGAGCGGACCGCCTCAGACGGGGAACGAGAACGCCCGGCCGCCGCCCTCCTTGACCGCCTCCACGGCCGCCTGGTGCACGGCCCGGCCCGCGTCCTCGTCGTCGGCGGGTACGGGGCTGCCCTGCACGGCGTACCAGTCGGTCGCCCCGGTGTGCTGCACGGTCACCTGCGCCAGGCCGTCGATCCACGTGGTGTGCACGGTCACGTCTCCCGTGATCGGACCACCTTCCGTGGTCATGACCCCGCCGGTGCCGGCGATGATCCCCTGAGTGGTCCACGTCGCCCAGGTGTCCATGGCGCCTCCGCAGCAGTCGTCGTCCCGGGTGGTCGCCGGGCAGCTCTCGTGCGTGTGTCCATCGTGTCCCCAATCCGGCGGGAGCACCCGTCGGCGCCCGGTTCGCCGCACGCGGGGCCCGTTCACCCGGTCGGGGCGCCGCCCGCGGTGCGAAGCGCCGTCGCCCCTCCCGTACGCGGGAGGCGCACCGGGAACGCCGCCGCGAGCAGCGCGAGGACGACGCCGGCCCACGTCGCGCGGCCGTCGGCGGCTCCCGCGACGAGCAGGACCGGGACGAGGTCGCGCGGGGTCGCGGACCACATCCCGACGCGCGTCTGCGACGTGGCGGTGAGGCCCGCCGATGACGGCAGGCGCCTGCGGAGGAAGCCCTCCCCTGGATGGACATGTCCCACGCCGCATGTCCCTCCGGGCAGCCGGACGGCCCGCGCTCCGCCCGCGCCCCGGCCTCCCCCGCCGGCCGCTCTCTCGGGAACGGCCGGAACGGCACCCCGGCCCCGCCCGGGCGGCGGCCCGCCGCGGACCCTACGATGTGACGTCCGGGTAGCCGGCGCCGTCCGGCCCGTTCGCTCCGCCCCACGTCAGCCCCACCCCGCCGCCGGAGGAATCCCATGGCCCCCGCCGCCCCCAAGCCGGAGATCCTCGCCGCGTTCGAGGCCGCCAAGGGCTTCATGCCCGTCGGCGAGGGCCTCGCCCTGTACGCGGCGGCCGTGGAGGCCGGGGCGCTCGGGCTGCCGCTGCTGGAGGTCGGGACGTACTGCGGCCGGTCCACGATCCTACTGGCGGACGCCGCGCGCGAGGCCGGGACCGTTGCCGTCACCGTCGACCACCACCGCGGCAGCGAGGAGCAGCAGCCGGGCTGGGACTACCACGACCCGGAGCTCGTGGACCCCGGGGCCGGGCGGATGGACACCCTCCCCACCTTCCGCCGCACCGTGCACGCGGCCGGGCTGGAGGACCACGTGATCGCCGTCGTGGGACGGTCGCCGCAGGTGGCGAAGGTGTGGGGCCGCGAGCTGGGCCTGGTCTTCGTCGACGGCGGGCACACCGACGAGCACGCCGCGAACGACTACGAGGGCTGGGCCCCGCACGTGGCCGGGGGCGGCCTGCTGGTCATCCACGACGTCTTCCCCGACCCGGTGGACGAGTGGACCGGCCAGGCGCCCTACCGGATCTACCTGAGGGCGCTCGCCTCCGGCGCGTTCACCGAGGTGTCGGCCACCGGCTCGCTGCGGGTACTGCGGCGCACTGGCGCCGGAATCTGAGGTACCGCCCCCGTCATCCCCTAGCATCGCGACGTGCCGTACGACCTGAACCAGCCGCCCCCGCCCCGGCCCCGCCTCCTCGCGTCCCGGGCCGGAGCCCGCGGTGGAACCGTCCTCGCCGTCGCCGCGCTGACGGCGGTGACGCTCGCCGGCTGCGGCGGTTCGGGCGGCCCCGGCGCCGCGCCCGCTCCCGGCGGCCCGGAGGGGACCGGCGCCGCGTCGTCCGCCGCACCGTCCGGCACCGCCCCCGCGGGCGCCGGCACCCCGGCACCCCGGGGCCCGGACACCCCGGAGACGCCCTCCGGGGACGCCAAGCCCTCCACTCCGGGCAGGGGCCCGCTCGCGGGCAGGGTCGTCGTGATCGACCCGGGTCACAACCCGGGGAACTTCCGGCACGCCCGCGAGATCAACCGGCCCGTGGACATCGGGACGAACCGCAAGGAGTGCGACACCACGGGCACGGCCACCAACGACGGTTACACCGAGGCCGCATTCACCCTGGATGTTTCACACCGTCTTCGCACCCTGCTGGAGAAGCAGGGCGCAACGGTGCGATTCACCCAGGACGACGACCGGGCGTTCGGCCCCTGCGTGGACGAGCGGGCGCGTATCGGCAACGAGGCCGGAGCCGACGCGGTGGTCTCGATCCACGCCGACGGCTCGGGCAGCGGCAACCGCGGGTTCCACGTGATCCACCCCGCCCTGGTGAAGCGCGGTGCCGCCGACACCACGGGGATCGTCGGCCCGTCCCGCGAACTGGCGGAACGCATCGCCGGGAAGTTCGTGCGGGCCACCGGCAGCGCGCCCGCCAACTACGTCGGCGGCTCAACGGGGTTGGACGAGCGCGGGGATCTCGGCGGACTGAACCTGTCGACCGTTCCCAAAGTGTTCGTCGAGTGCGGGAACATGCGTGACGCGAAGGACGCGGCCCTGCTGAGGAGTTCGCAGTGGCGCCAGAAGGCGGCGCAGGGGATCGCCGAGGGCATCGGCACCTATCTGCTGGGGTAGACCAGGGCGGTAGACCAGGGCGTCAGCACCTACCGCCCGGGGCGGACGGGACAGGCGATAGATTCGTCCCCGCCGGGGACGGGGGTCTCACACCGGTTCTCACCGGCACCCGTACGATGGGGCCACCCCCGAGCCTCCGCGCGTGCACCGCCGACCGGCGGCACCGACGACCGCCACGACGAGACGCAACCGACTAAGGACTACACGTGAACATCCGCTCCCTCACTCGAGGCGATGGCGTGGTGATCGGAGCAGCGGTGGTGCTGTTCATCGCCTCGTTCCTCGACTTCGTCAGCGTCGACTGCCCGAGCGGCGTCGACTGCTCCTCGGCGGACCTACCGAACGCCTGGGACTCGCTGGGCACGGTGATGTCCGTCTACCTCGGCGGGATCATCGCCGCGGGGCTGATCATCGCCGGCCGCGCCATGCCGGGGCGCAAGGTCGTGGGCCTGGACGTCGCGCAGCTCGGCGTCGCCCTCAGCGTCTTCGCCCTCTGGACGATGTTCTGGACGATCCTCGACATCAACGGCGACGCGGGCGCGGGTGCGATCCTCGGCCTGCTCGGCACCCTGCTGCTGGCCGCGGGCGCGATCGCCACTCCGCTCGTCCCCGCCCTCAAGGCCCCCCTGGTCGGCGCGCCCAGGCCGCAGACCCCGCAGCCCTACGGCGCCCAGCCGCAGGGCGGTTACGGCTACCCCGGCGCCCAGCAGCAGCCCTACGGCGGCCAGCCGGGGCAGCAGCAGCCGTACGGGGGCCAGCAGCCCGGCGGCCCCGCGCAGGGGCAGCCGCAGGGCGCCCCTGCCCAGGACTTCTCGCCGTTCTGGTTCGCGGTGCCGGTGGCCCGGCCGCTGTACGCGGAGGACGGCTCCCCGACGCCGATCGCCGAACTGGCGCCCGGCACCTGGTACCTCGCGGTCGACCAGCGCGGCCCGGCCCTGGTGGCGCAGACGCAGGACGGCCGGCGCGGCGTCCTGCAGGACACCACCGGCATCCAGCGCGGCTGACCCGCCGCCCACCCGGCGCACAGCGCGGCCCCTCGCCCTTTCCGGGCGGGGGGCCGCTGCCGTACAGTCGGCCACGAACAGCGAACTGACGGAGCGTCAGAATTCCTGGAGGGGGCTGGCCCCATGCGGCTCGGACTCGCACTCGGCTATTGGGGGCGCGGCCCGGACCCCGCGCAGACCGACCTCGCCGTGGAGGCGGAGCGGCTCGGCTACGACTCCGTGTGGACGGCCGAGGCGTGGGGCTCTGACGCGTTCACCCCGCTCACCTGGATCGCCGCGCGGACCACGCGGATCCGGCTCGGTACGGCGGTGGCGCAGATGGCGGCCCGTACACCCACGGCCACGGCCATGCACGCGCTCACGCTCGACCACCTCTCGGGCGGGCGGATGCTCCTGGGACTCGGGCTGTCGGGACCGCAGGTCGTCGAGGGCTGGTACGGGCGGCCGTTCCCGAGGAGCCCGCTGACGGCGACCCGGGAGTACGTGGACGTCGTCCGCCAGGTCCTGCGCCGCGAGGGTCCCGTGGAACTCGACGGCCGCTTCCACGCCCTCCCGTACACCGGGGAGGACGGCACCGGCCTCGGCAAGGCGCTCAAGCCGATCACCCACCCCCTGCGGGCCGGGCTGCCGGTGCTGCTGGGGGCCGAGGGCCCGAAGAACATCGCGCAGACGACCCGGATCGCGGACGGCTGGCTGCCGCTGTACTGGTCGCCACTGCGGACGGGCGTCTACGAGGCGTCGCTCACCGAACTGCCCGAGGACTTCATGATCGCGCCGATGGCCCGTGCCCACGTATGCGACGACGTCGCCGAAGGGCTGCTCCCGGTCAAGGCGATGCTGGGCTTCTACATCGGCGGCATGGGCCACGCCGCCCGCAACTTCCACGCCGATCTGATGGCGCGCATGGGCTACGAGGCCGAAGCCCGGCGCATCCAGCGGCTGTTCTCCGAGGGCCGCCGCGAGGAGGCGGTCCTCGCCGTACCCGACGCCTTCGCCGACGAGATCTCGCTCGTCGGGCCGCGGGAACGCATCGCCGAGCGGCTGGAGTCATGGCGCACGGGCCCGGTCACGGACCTGCTGGTGACGGCGCCTGATCCCCGCACCCTGAGGGTCCTGGCGGAGCTGAACGGCTGAGCCCTGCCGCCCGCAGAACGGCGCCGTCCGCCGGGAGGGCGGGGCGCGAAGCCTCCGGCACGTGCGTTCGCGTGGCGACAGCGCGGGGAAGCACCTGGAGCTACCTCGACATGACCGCGCTGGGAGGGTCCGCCCCGTACCGGGCGTGGACCGACGGAGCCGACGGCTCCGCGAACGGGCGTGCCGGACGGCGCCGGCCAGGCGGGACCGGACGGTCCCGACGGGCGGCGCGTACGGCGGGCGGGACCCCGGCCCGACCGTGCGGCTCTCGCGAGGCCGCTGCCACGCCTGGGGGCGGCGTCAGGCGACGCTCACCCCGACGCGACGCCCGGCACGGCGACTCGCGGCGCTGCCGCATCAACCGAACAGGCCCACCACGAGGTCGATCCGGCGCCCTGCGATCCTTCCCCTCGGCCCGGCGGGCCGAGGGGAACCCCGTGCACCGGACCGCTCCTTGACGGGCAGATCTTGCCCGACACGGCACTAGAAGCGCCCGCCGGTCATACGGGTGACCGGGCCGTGGCCGCTGCGCTCGGACCGCCGGCCCGCGAGGTAGGAGACCGCGCCCAGGGCCGTGGCTCCGGCGGTGGCACCCGCCGCGACGAGCTTGCGGGCCTTCAGGACCGTCCAGGCGGTCGTGGCGACGGACGCCACCTGCCCGGCGGCCGAGCCGGCGCCCTTGAGGGCGGTGGAGGCCACGGAGCCCGCCGTGGTCACGGCGCGCGCGGTGCCGCTGCCCGCGGTCTCCGCGGCCCGGCCGGCCGAACTCCCCGCCGACTCCGCCTTCGACGCGGTGCTCTGCGCCGCCTTCGCCGAGGACTCCTTGGCCTTGGCGGTGGTCGCCTTGGTCGTCTTGGTGGCACGGGTCGTCGTGCCGCTGCCGTTGTCGTTCGCGCTTGAGTTGGTCATGGCGTTCGAATTGCCGCTTCTGCCGGACACAAACGGGCGGCGTCGAACGGACCGTGGACCGGGCCCTGTTCGGCCGGACCGCGCCCGGCCGGCCCCGGGCACCACCGGGACGCGTCCGGGGGCCCGCAGCCGGTCCGCGTCAGCCGCCGCTCAGTTGGGTGGCCGACGGGACCTTCTCCTTCACCACCGCTCCGGCACTCCGGCCGGCGTCCTTGACCTGGTTGACGACGTCCTCGAGAGCACCGATGTCGGCGTCGCCCACCTGCCCCTTGCGGATCTTGGAACCGAGGCCCTTCAGCGACTCGATGCCCGCGCTGACCGGCGCGATCGCCTTCGCCAGCAGCGGGTCGCCCTTGGCGTTGGTCGCCGCCGCCTTGAGCCTGTTGTACGCGAACGCGCCCGCCAGGCCGGCCTTCACGAGCGCGGTCTTCTGGCCCTCGGCGCCCTTCTGGAACTTCCCCGCACGATACGGCTTGACGATCCACTGGTAGACCGCCCCCGCCGCGAGCCCCGCGTTCGCCACGAAACGGGTCTTGGCGAACTTCTGCGCCTCCACCGCGTCCGTCGGCGTGGCCGCGGCGCCCGCCTCGTCGTCGCCGCCGCACGCCGTGGTCCCGCCCAGCAGCGCGCAGCACAGCAGCAGGGCGACGGCCGCCCGGCGCAGCCGCCGGCCCGTCCTGGTGGGCGACCGGTGGGCGGTCGTCGTTCCCGGAGTGGACATGGCAGTCCTCCCTGACCTCCCCGAGCCGGCTCCCCCGCGCCCGGCCTCCCCGGACCGCCCCGCCCGGAGGCCTCTCGCGCCAGCGTCGCCCAGCACCGGCCGCCCCGCCACTCGGGCGAATCCCTCCCGGGTTTGGTTCAACGGAGAACGGCAATCCGGTTGCCATGTCTCCCCGCAGAAGTGGTAGCAATCAGGCGGCGACGATCATCGTGGTGGTCGCCGATGTGATGGCCGTCATCATCGGCCTGTGGGTCCTGATGTACCTGCTGGACGCGAACCGCGCCAACGACCTGGTCATCCTGATCCGGGACGTGGCCGGCTGGCTCGCCGGCTGGTCGCACGACCTGTTCACGTTCGACGAGGCGTGGGCACGGGTCGTGGCGGGCTACGGTCTCGCCGCGGTCGTGTACCTCTTCGTCGGACACGCCGTGGCGGGCCGGCTGCGCCGCCACGGCTGACCTCTCCCCGCGCGGCCGGGACGCGGACCCGCGGCCGGTGACGGACCTACCGGCAGCACTCCGGTTCGAGGCCGCGCGGCAGCCGCTCCCCGCCGAACACCGCGGTGGTCGCCTCGTCGCCCCCCAGGGCGGCCACCGCGAGCAGCAGCGAACCCGCCGTCCAGGTGGTGAGTTCCTCGGGCCACACGGCGCGGTCGCCCTCGAAGACGTAGCCCGTCCAGTACATCCCGCCCTCGGCACGCAGGTGCTGGACGGACTGCAGGATCTCCAGCGCCCTGTCGGACTCCCCCACCGCCCAGAGCGCCAGGGCCAGTTCACAGCTCTCCCCGCCCGTCACCCACGGGTTGGGCAGCACGCACCGCACGCCGAGCCCGGGGACCACGAACGCGTCCCAGCCCGCTTCGATCCTGGCCTTCGCCTGGTCGCCGGTGACGGCGCCGCCGAGGACGGGGTAGTACCAGTCCATCGAGTAGTGGGACTTGTCGAGGAAGCGCTCCGGGTGGCGGCGGATGGCGTGCCCCAGGGCTCCGGTCGCCAGCTCCCAGTCCGGCTGCGGCTCCTCGCGCTCCTCGGCGATGGCGAGGGCGCAGCGCAGCGCGTGGAAGACGGACGAACTCCCGGTCAGCAGCGCGTCGTCGACCGCCGCCCCGCCGTCCTCCGGTGCCTCCCGCTTCCAGCCGATCTGGCCGCCGGGCTGCTGGAGGCGGAGCACGAACTCGATCGCCGCGTGGACGGACGGCCACATCCGGTCCAGGAACACGTCGTCGCCGGTCGCCAGGTAGTGGTGCCAGACCCCGACCGCCAGGTAGGCGCAGAAGTTGGTCTCGCGCCCACGGTCGGTGGGCCGGTCGGCCTCGCCGTCGTGGTACGCGGCGTACCAGGAGCCGTCCTCGTTCTGATGGCGTGCCAGCCACTCGTAGGCGCGGGCCGCCGCGGAGTGCTCGCCCGCCGCGTCCAGCGCCATGGCGGCCTCCGTGTGGTCCCACGGGTCCAGATGGTGCCCCCGGAACCAGGGGATCGCCCCGTCCTCGCGCTGGACGGCGAGGATGCCGGCGACGGTCTCGGCGGCCTGCTCGGCCGTGAGGACCCCGGGCAGGACGAGATGCTCGGTGCGCCCTCGGCGGCGCCAGGGCACGGTCACGCGTCGGCCTTCGGCAGGTGCGGCTTGGTCGCGTACACCACGAAGCTCTTGCCGACGAGCGGGTTCAGCGCCTGCTCGGCGACCCTGGTGAGCAGGGGCTTCTTCATGATGTCCCAGACGAGGAGCTTGTGGTACGCGCGCACCGGCAGCGCCTTGTCGTTGTCGACGCCGAACGCGCACTTCAGCCACCAGTACGGCGAGTGCAGCGCGTGGGCGTGGTGGGTGCCGTACGGTTTGAGGCCCGCCTCGCGGATCCTGCCGAGGAGTTCGTCGGCCCGGTAGATGCGGATGTGGCCGCCCTCCACCTCGTGGTACTCGTCGGACAGCGCCCAGCAGATCTTCTCGGGGCCGTAGCGGGGCACGGTGACGGCGATCCGGCCGCCGGGCTTGAGCACCCGGACCATCTCGGCGAGGACGCCCTTGTCGTCCGGGATGTGCTCCATCACCTCGGAGATGATGACGACGTCGAACGACTCGTCGGGGAAGGGCAGGTTGAGCGCGTCGCCCTCCATCGCGGTGGCGCTCGCGCCCTCGGGCGCCTCGCCGGCCTCCTTCATCGCCGCGAACCACCGCGCGACCTCGCGGATCTCCTCGCCGTTCTGGTCGAGGGCCACGACCCGGGCTCCGCGCCGGTAGCACTCGAACGCGTGCCGCCCGGCACCGCAGCCGAGATCGAGCACACGGTCGCCCGGGGCGAGCGGAAAGCGGGTGAAGTCGACGGTCAGCACGAGGTCTGCCCTTCCGGGTGGGTCACGGCGCCCTCGCTGGGGGCGCGCCTTGCAGATGGTGCGGACCCGCCGTCCGCACCCGCGGAGCGGGTCCTCGCCCGCGGTGCGGAACGCCGGGTGCTCATCGGGCACCGGCCGCGGCCGGGCGTGCCGCGATGGCCTCGCGGTAGAGCTCCGCCGTGCCCTGGGCCGCACGGGTCCAGGTGAACCGGGACAGGACGCGGTTGCGCCCGGCCGTGCCGATTCGGCGGCGCAGTCCCGCGTCCCCGAGGAGCCGGCCGAGCGCGCCGGCGAGGGCGTGGGCGTCGCCGGGCGGCACGGCGAGGCAGGTTTCGCCGTCGGCACCGGTGACCTCCGGGATGGCGCCGCCGGTCGTGGCGACCAGCGGGGTGCCGGTGGCCATCGCCTCGGCGGCCGGCAGCGAGAAGCCCTCGTACAGCGACGGCACACAGGCCACCTGGGCGCTGCGCACGAGGTCCACCAGCTCCTGGTCGGAGATGCCCTTCACGAACCGCACGGCGTCACCGAGCCCGTACCGCTCGATCATCCGGGCCACGGGTCCGTCCTCGGCGCGCTTGCCGACCACGACGAGATGGGCGTCCGGCTGCTCGGTACGGAGCTCGGCGAGCGCCTCCACGAGGTACACCAGGCCCTTGAGGGGCACGTCGGCGCTCGACGTCGTCACGATCCGGCCGGGCACCTCGGCCACCGACGGGTCCGGCGAGAAGAGATCGGTGTCGGCGCCGATGTGCACGACCCGCAGCCGCTCCGGCCGCACGCCCAGGTGCTCCACGATCTCCTGTTCGGAGGAGCCGGAGACGGTGAGGACGGACGGCAGCCTGCGCGCGACCCGCTTCTGCATCCGGGTGAAGCCGTACCAGCGGCGCACCGACGCCCGGCGGCGCCAGTTCTGCGCGGCGTCGAGTTCGAGCTGCCGGTCGACCGTGATCGGGTGGTGGATGGTGGTGACGAGCGGTGCGCCGAGGTCGCCCAGCAGTCCGTACCCGAGGGTCTGGTTGTCGTGGACGACGTCGAACTCACCCCGGCGCGCGAGCAGATGGCGCCGTGCGCGCAGCGAGAACGTCAGCGGCTCCGGGAAGCCGCCCGTCCACATCGTGGCGACCTCGACCCCGTCGATCCAGTCGCGGTACTCGCCGCGCCCCGGGGTGCGGAAGGGGTCGGGCTGCCGGTACAGGTCGAGGCTGGGCAGCTCGGTGAGCGTCACGCCCTCGTCGAGCACGGGGAAGGGCTGGGCGCCGATCACCTCGACGCTGTGGCCGAGGCGGGCGAGCTCCCGGGACAGATGGCGTACGTAGACGCCCTGGCCCCCGCAGAACGGGTTGCCCTTGTAGGTGAGGAGCGCGATGCGCAGGGGTCGGTCACCGGCACCGGACGCACCCCGACGGGGCCCGGCCGCTATGGCCTCAGCGGTCACCTACGGCCCCCTTCTCACTCCACTTTCGCCGGAGCGTAACCGCTCGCGCTAATCTAGAACAAGTTCCACACTTGATCGTTCTTGATCGCTCAAGGAGCATCGAATCTACCGGCAGGTAGCGCTGCTGTAAGGCCTGGATCAGGTGATTCGCGCCACGGCGCGGAGCCCTGCCATGCTGGCCCTCCGGCAGCTCCCGGAACGGAAACGCAGCACGGATCCGGACAGCGGGCCGGGAAGGGCCCCTGGGCCGGGGACGGGGACGGGGACGGAAGAGATGAGCGCGGAAACCAGGCCGGCCGTTCCGGCGACCCCGCCCCTGACGGAGCGCCAGGAGGCCAGGCGCCGCCGCATCCTGCACGCCAGCGCGCAGCTGGCCAGCCGGGGCGGCTTCGACGCCGTGCAGATGCGTGAGGTCGCCGAGGCGGCCGGTGTCGCGCTCGGCACGCTGTACCGCTACTTCCCCTCCAAGGTGCACCTGCTCGTGGCCACGATGCAGGACCAGCTCCAGCATCTGCACACCACCCTGCGCAAGCGCCCGCCGGTCGCGGACAGCGCGGCGCAGCGGGTGGCCGAGACCCTGATGCGGGCGTTCCGCGCGCTGCAGCGCGAACCGCACCTCGCGGACGCGATGGTGCGTGCGCTGACCTTCGCCGACCGCAGCGTCAGCCCCGAGGTGGACACGGTCTCGCGCCAGACCACGGCGATCATCCTGGACGCGATGGGCCTGGAGGACCCGACGCCCGAACAGCTCTCCGCCGTCCGGGTCATCGAGCACACCTGGCACTCGGCCCTGATCACCTGGCTGTCCGGTCGCGCCTCGATCGCCCAGGTGAAGATCGACATCGAGACGGTCTGCCGCCTGATCGACCTCACGGCCCCGGGAAGGCAGCCGGGCCGGCGGACCGGCTGAGGCCGGCCGGCCGGCCGAGGCGCCGAGTGGCGGACCGACCGGAAGCCGCCTCAGCAGACCATCCGGAGTCCGCTCCAGCTCCGCCCGGCCGCGACCTGCCCCGACCATGCGCCGAGGATGCGCCCGGCCTCCTCCACCGGCGCCGCGAGCGCGACCTCCTGCGCCCCGGCATGCACGCTGTCGCCCTCGTACTCGACGGTGCCCTCGCTGCAGCATCCGCAGTGCAGGACGAAACTGCTCTTCGGTTCCGCGCCGAAGCCCTCCTCCGCGAACAGCCCGACCAGGGCGTGCACATCCGCCGCCTCGGCGGCGTTCACGGTCACCACCAGCGTGGGCAGGGGCGAGGGCTCGAAGAGGACCAGCTCGTCGAAAACGGCGATCCGCTGCCCGTCGACCACACGCTCCCCCTTCGGCTCCCCGTCGTGCACGACGACCTCGCCGAACCGCCGGCCGCCGGTGAAGGGCACGCTGAGCACCTGCGCCCGGGTGGGGCAGAGCCGCCGGGCCCACACGACCTCCTGCCCGCCGTCCGTCTCCAGCCGCACGCAGGTCATGCCGAAGGCGCCGTCGACGTCGATCGGCCCCTCCCCCTCCGGCACCGGGACACCGAAGCCCTCCCAGGCGTCGCGGGCCACCTCCCACTCGCGCAGGACCGTCGCCGCGATGCCCAGGTTCCAGAACGCCGGATCGCCTTCTCCGCGCGGCGCCCGGGCCGCGGCCTCCCGCCCGAGCGCGTAGGCCTTGGGCCAGTCGCGCAGGAACTTGTACGCGAGGGCCGCGTCGTACCACCACACGCCGCCGGCCCCCTCGTCCGGGAAGTGGGCGAGCACCTGCTCGTAGGTATCCGCGCACTGCCGCCACTCCCCGGCGTCGAAGGCCTGCCGGGCACGTTCGATCAGCCGCCTGGCCTCTGCTTTCTCCATGTTCCCCACCCTGCTCCCGGTACCGGACCGCAGGAGGCTACTCCTCGGGCGGGAACACCGCCTCACCGCTGCCCGGCAGCCGGATCGAGATGGCCTCGACCGGACAGCCCTCCGCCGCGGTGAGGATGTCCTCGTCCGCGTCGGTCTCCGGTTCGGTGGGGTGCGACTGGCGGGCCGCGTCCAGCTTGAAGCCGTCCGGCGCGTTGTTGACACACATCCCCGAACCGATGCACACACCACGGTCGACCTCGACCTGCCAGCGGTCACCCATCAGCTCTCGCTCCCGTATCCCGACGGCAAATGAACCATTTTGTGCTCAAAGTACTCGCCGTACCCCTCAGGACCGAACTCCCGCCCCAGCCCGGAGTTCTTGTATCCGCCGAACGGGCCAAGCATGTCGAGGCTGAACGTGTTGACGTTGTACGTCCCGGTCCTGACGCGCCTCGCGAAGTCGATGCCGTGCTCGACGTCGGCCGTCCAGACGCTACCGCTGAGCCCGTACTCGGAGTCGTTCGCGATCGCGGCGGCCTCGCCCTCGTCGCCGTACGGCAGCAGGCAGACGACGGGGCCGAAGATCTCCTCCCGAGCGATCCGCATGGCGTTGTCGACGCCGCCGAAGAGGGTCGGCTCGACGTACCAGCCGCGGTCGAGGCCGGCCGGGCGGCCGCCGCCGGCGAGGACCTTGGCGCCCTCCTCCTGACCGAGCGCGATGTAGCCGAGCGACCTCTGCTGCTGGCGGCGGGCGACGAGCGGACCGACCTGGGTCGCCGGGTCCAGCGGGTCGCCGGTCACCAGCGCCCCGGCCGCCGCGGCGAAGGCGTCGGCGAACTCGTCGTAGCGGGGGCGCGGGACGAGGATGCGGGTCTGGGCCACACACGCCTGGCCGTTGTTCATCCAGGCCGCCGGGACGATGCCCTGGACGGCCGCCTCCAGGTCCCCGTCCGGCAGGATCACCGCGGCGGACTTGCCGCCGAGTTCGAGGGTGACGCGGGTGAGGTTGCGGGCGGCGACCTCCATCACGCGCCGGCCGGCCGGGACCGAGCCGGTGAAGGAGACCTTGTCGACGCCGGGATGCCCGACGAGGTACTCGCTGACCTCTCGGTCGGCGGGGAGGATCGACAGCACTCCCTCGGGCAGGCCGGCCTCGCGGACGATGTCGGCCAGGATGTAGGCGTCCAGCGGGGACTCGGGCGAGGGCTTCAGGACCACGCCGCAGCCGGCGAGCAGGGCGGGCCCGAGCTTGGCCGCTGCGACGAACTGCGGGACGTTCCAGGGAACCACGGCCGCGACCACGCCGACCGGTTCACGCAGGACGAGGAGGGGGCCGAGGACTCCGCCGCGCCGCTCCTCGTAGGTGAAGTCGCGGGCGACGCCGATGGCCGCGTCCCAGACCATCATGGCGCCGAGCGCCTGGGCCAGGACGCTCCAGGAGTACGGCGATCCGTTCTGGGAGCTGATCGAGCGGGCGATCTCCTCGTGCCGTACGGCGATCGCGTCCTTGATCCTGCCGACGACCTCGATGCGCTCCTCGAGCGGCGTCCTCGGCCAGGGCCCTCGGTCGAAGGCGGCACGCGCGGCCGCGACCGCCCGGTCCACGTCGGCCCGCGAGGCGTGCGGGACGCGTCCGATGACCTCCTCGGTGTGCGGCGAGACCACCTCGATGGTGTCCGTGCCGAGGGGATCGACCAACTCCCCGCCGATGAAGAGTTTCCCGTGCTCCACCAGTTCGGACATGACGACTGCCTCCCGCGGCCCCGGCTCTCCGAGCGCTCCAGTTTTTCTGACGGTATTTCAGATTTGCCGACCGCCTGAACAGATACCAGTTCCCGCCGGAGGAGTCCACGGCCGGAACCCGCTCCCGGGAAGCATCGGCGCGGGCGCGGACCGGCGCTCCCCGCCCCGGCCCCGCACACCGCCGAGCCCTTTGCAATGAAGTCGACTTGGGCGACCATTGGAACGGGTTCTCGTTCTTGGGCCCGGGCCGGGAGGATGGGGAGCCGATGACGCGGGTGACGGAGCACGGCGGCGGTGTGTGGTCCCTCAAGGTCCCCATCCCGGACAACCCCCTGGGCCACACGCTGGTCCACGTCCTCGACACCGGCCGCGGGCCCGTCCTCGTCGACACCGGATGGGACGACCCCGCGTCCTGGACGGCGCTCTCGGACGGCCTCGCCGAACTGGGCCTCGCGGTGGCCGACGTCCACGGCGTACTCGTCACCCACCACCACCCGGACCACCACGGGCTGTCCGGCAGGGTCCGCGAGGCGTCCGGCGCGTGGATCGCGATGCACGCGGCCGACATCGCCGTCGTCCGCCGCACCCGGGAGGCCCGGCCCGGGGCCTGGCTCGACTACCTGGCCGGGAAGCTCACCGCCGTCGGCGCGCCGGAGGAGCACCTCGCCCCGCTGCTCGCGGCCCGCGAGCGCGGCCGGATGCGGGCCCTCCCCGGGCTGCGGGCGGCCCTGCCCGACCGCGAGATCGCACCCGGCGAACTGGTGGACCTCGCCGGACGGCGGCTGCGGGCCGTCTGGACTCCCGGCCACACGCCCGGCCATGTGTGCCTGCACCTGGAGGAGGAGCATCCGGCGAACCTCCCCGGCCGCGGCCGCCTCTTCTCCGGCGACCATCTGCTCCCCGGCATCAGCCCGCACATCGGCCTGTACGAGGACCCCGACGACTCCGCGGTCACCGACCCCCTCGGCGACTACCTGGACTCGCTGGAACGCGTCGGCCGCCTCGGCGCCGCCGAGGTGCTCCCGGCGCACCAGCACGCCTTCACCGACGCCCCGGCACGGGTCCGGGAGCTCCTCGCCCACCACGAGGAGCGGCTGACCGGGCTGCTGTCCCTCCTCGCCGCACCGCTGACCCCCTGGCAACTGGCAGAGCGCATGGAGTGGAACCGGCCGTGGGACGAGATCCCCTACGGCTCGCGCACCATCGCCGTCTCGGAGGCCGAGGCCCATCTGCGCCGCCTGGTGAAACTGGGCCGCGTGGAGGCGGTGCCGGGCAGCGCCCCGGTGGCGTACACCGCGGTCGGCTGAGCCGGAGTGCGAGGGCTGGATGAGCACGGCTCGGGCCACCGAGAGCCACCCGAGCCGGACCGTCCCGCCGACCGCTCCGGGCCACCGAGATCCATCCGAGCCGGACCCTCGCACAAGCCGCCGGCCCCTCTCCGAGAACCGCGCGGGGCCCGGTGGGCAGGGCCGTCGAGGGCCTCCTGCCGTACCCGGCCGCCCGTCCCGAGGGGCTGGGATTACGGGCCGGTAGAGTGTGCGAGTCGTCATCACACCCGTACGGGGGGAAGCCGGTGCGAATCCGGCACTGACCCGCAACCGTGAGCCGCCGTCGCCGGCGGCGAGTCGGAATGCCCTGTACCGGCCGTGACCGGCTCGTGCCATCGGGACCGGCCCGCTGGCAGGCACCGTCGAGGAATACGGGGCCGGAGCCTGGTACCCCAGCGTGCCTGTGCCCGGCTCCCCACAGGAGAGGCCCAGCCCGCCATGTCAGTTCGCCGCAGCGCAGCAGCGCTCGCCGCCGCTTCCGCCGTGTTCTGCGTGACCGCTGCTCCGGCAGCGACGGCCGCCCCCACCCCCTCCCCCTCGGCGGCGCTCCCGGCCGGGCTCTACGGCACGAAGGACCCGACCTACGACGGGGTGTGGCGACAGTCGCTGGCCCTGCTCGCCCAGGACGTCGCCAAGACCGTGCCCGCCGAGCAGGCCGTCGGGTGGCTCACCGGGCAGCAGTGCGAGAACGGCGGCTTCGCCTCCTACCGCGCGGACGCGTCCAAGCCGTGCGACGCGAAGACGATGCTGGACACCAATGCCACCGCGGCGGCGGTACAGGCCCTGCGTGCCCTCGGCGGCCACGGGGAGGCCGTGAACAAGGGCCTCGAGTGGCTGAAGTCCGTGCAGAACGAGGACGGCGGCTGGAGCTACAACCCCGGCATGCCGTCCGACGCGAACTCCACGTCCGTCGTGATCGGCGCCTTCGCCGCGGCCAAGGCGCGGCCCGGCGAGGTGAAGTCGAAGAGCGGCAAGAGCCCGTTCGACGCGCTGGTCACGTTCGCCGTGCCATGCGCCGACAAGGCCGGCGGCGGTGCGTTCGCCTACCAGCCGGACGAGGCCGGAAAGCTCCTCGCCAACGGCGACGCCACCGCGGCCGCCGTGCTCGCCGGGCTGGGCCGCGGCCTGGTCGTCTCCGGCCCGGAGCCGGACGGCGGCCCCGCCGCCTGCACCTCCCCGGCGAAGGCCACCCCGGAGCAGTCGGCCCGCAACGGCGCCGCGTACCTGGCCACGGCGCTCGCGAAGACCGGCCATCTGGACTCGCCGCCGATGCCGGGCGCCGCCGACCCGGCCCCGCTCCCGGACTTCGGCAACACCGCGGACGCGGTCCTCGCGCTCTCGGCCGCCGGGCACGGCGACAAGGCGGACAGGGCGGTCCAGTGGCTGGAGAAGAACTCCGCGGCGTGGGCGAAGGACGGCGGCCCGGCGGCGTACGCGCAGCTGATCCTCGCCGCGCACGCCCATGGCGACGACCCGCGGGACTTCGGCGGCGCCGACCTCGTACGGCAGCTCAACGCGACCGGTCCCGCGCCGGCCTCCACCACCGAGCCGCCGGCTCCGCGCACGAAGAGCGACGCGGGCGAGGAGCACAAGGGCGGCGACAGCGCCGGGATCTGGTGGATCGTCGGCGCCGGCCTCGCGGCCGGTGCCGGCATAGGCATCCTGATCAGCGGCCGCCGGAAGAGCAAGCAGCAGTGATGCGCAGGCGACTGACCGCGCTCCTCCTCGCGCTCGGCACCGTGCTCGCGGTGCCGGGCGTGGCGGGGCAGGCGCAGGCGCAGGCGGCGGGATACCGGTACTGGTCGTTCTGGCAGTCCGGCGGTACCGCCTGGGCCTACGCCACCCAGGGTCCGGCCACGGCGCGGCCGGCCGACGGCTCGGTGGACGGATACCGCTTCTCCGTCAGCGCGGACTCGCAGGACTCGGCGAAGCCGCGTACCGCCCCCTCCTTCTCCCAGTTGTGCGCGGACACCCCGGCGAAGCCCGGCACCAAACGGGTCGGGGTCGTGATCGACTTCGGCACCGAGGCGGACGCGCCGTCCGGTGAGCGGCCCCCGTCCGCGCCGGCGTCCGGCTGCGCCGCGGTCCCCTCGGACGCCACCAGCGCGGAGGCCCTGGCGGCGGTGGCCAAGCCGCTCCGCTACAACTCGGACGCGCTGCTGTGCGCGATCTCCGGTTACCCGAGGACGGGCTGCGGCGAGCAGGTCTCGGCCGGGGACCCGGCGCCCGCGGAGTCCGGCGCCTCCGCCCCGCCGGCCGGGAAGCCCTCCGGGGCGGCCGGCGGCGAGGCGGCCGGCGGGGGCCCCACGCTGGGGCTCTTCGCGGGCATCGCGGCCGTGCTCGCGCTGGGCGGGGCGGCGTTCTGGCAGTCCCGCCGCCGCGGATGACCCGGACGCCCGTGCCCACGCCGGCGGACGACCCCGCGGAGCCGCACGGACGGCGGCGTCCCGTCCGACTGCTGGGCGGTGTCCCGCACGCCCGCCCCGGCGACCGGGAGCCGGGCGCGGGCCGGGGCTCCGGAAGCGGTCCGGTCGACGGCCCCGGAAGCGGTCCGGACGCGGACACGGGCTCCGGCGAAGGTTCCGGCAGCGGCCCGGTCGGCGGCCCGGACGACGGGAGCCACGAGAGCGGCGCCGCGCCCCGCGGCAGTCGGCCGTCCGGCCGGGCCCCGCGGGAGCGCCGACCGCTGCGCGGTGCCCTGCGGGCGCCCGCCGCCGGCCGGAGCAACGCGCTGCACGCCGGAGCCTGGTGGGTCTGGGCGCTCGGCCTCGCCACGGCCGCTTCGCGGACGACCAATCCCCTCCTCCTCGGGCTGCTGGTGGGCGTCGCCGGATACGTCGTGGCGGCCCGGCGCACGGACGCCCCCTGGGCCCGTTCGTACGGCGCCTTCGTCAAGCTCGGCCTCGCCGTGATCGCGATCCGGCTGGTGTTCTCCGTCGTCCTCGGTTCGCCCATCCCGGGCACCCGCGTCCTGCTCACACTGCCCGAGGTGCCCCTGCCGGACTGGGCGCGGGGCGTCAGGGTCGGTGGCCGGGTGACGGCGGAGCAGATGGTGTTCGCGCTGTACGACGGGGCGAAGCTGGCGACCCTGCTGATCTGTCTCGGCGCGGCGAACGCGCTCGCGAACCCGGCCCGGCTGCTGAAGTCGCTCCCGGGCGCGCTGTACGAGGCGGGGGTCGCCGTCGTCGTCGCCATGACGTTCGCGCCGAACATGGTCGCCGACGTGCTCCGGCTCCGTACCGCACGGCGGCTGCGGGGCCGTCCGACGGGCGGGGTCAAGGCGGTCCTGCAGATCGGGCTGCCGGTCCTGGAGGGGGCGCTGGAGCGTTCGGTCGCGGTCGCCGCGTCCATGGACGCGCGCGGCTACGGCCGTACCGCGCAGGTGCCCCCGGCCGTGCGGCGCACCACCACCGCGCTCACCCTCGGCGGGCTGCTCGGCGTGTGCGCCGGTTCGTACGGACTGCTCGCCGCGGAAGGCTCGGGGTACGGCCTCCCCGTGCTCCTCGGCGGGTTCGCGGCGGCGCTGGGCGGGCTGTGGCTCGGCGGACGGCGCCAGGTCCGCACCCGTTACCGCCCGGACCGCTGGGGTCCGAGGGCCTGGCTGGTGGCCGGTTCCGGCGTCGTCGTGGCGGCGCTGATGATCCGCGCGGGCGCCTACCAGCCCGGTGCGCTGCATCCCGGCGTCGTCCCCCTGACCGTGCCCGCCCTGCCGCTGTGGCCCGCCGCGGCGGTGCTGGTGGGCCTGTTGCCCGCGTTCGTGGCGCCCGTGCCGCCGAAGGAGTCCACGTCATGATCCGCTTCGAGAACGTCTCGGTGACGTACGGCGACGCCGCGGCGGCGCCGGCGGTCTCCGGGGTGGACCTCACCGTCCCGGAGGGCGAGCTCGTCCTGCTGGTCGGGCCCTCGGGAGTCGGCAAGTCGACACTGCTGGGGGCGGTCTCCGGGCTGGTGCCGCACTTCACGGGCGGCACGCTGCGGGGTCGGGTGACGGTCGACGGGCGCGACACCCGCACCCACAAGCCGCGCGAACTCGCCGACGTCGTCGGCACGGTGGGCCAGGATCCGCTCGCGCACTTCGTCACCGACACGGTCGAGGACGAGCTGGCGTACGGAATGGAGTCGCTGGGGCTGGCGCCCGCCGTGATGCGAAGGCGGGTCGAGGAGACGCTGGACCTGCTGGGGCTGGCGGAACTCCGCGACCGTCCCCTCGCGACGCTCTCGGGTGGGCAGCGGCAGCGGGTCGCGATCGGGTCCGTGCTGACCCCGCACCCGAAGGTGCTGGTCCTCGACGAACCGACGTCCGCGCTCGACCCCGCGGCGGCGGAGGAGGTGCTGGCGGTGCTCCAACGGCTCGTCCACGACCTGGGGACGACGGTCCTGATGGCCGAGCACCGGCTGGAGCGGGTGGTGCAGTACGCGGACCGGGTCGTTCTGATGCCCGCGCCCGGCGAGCCCCCGGTGTCGGGCGCCCCCGCCGACGTCATGTCCTTCTCCCCGGTCCGCCCCCCGGTCGTCGCTCTCGGCCACCTCGCGGGCTGGGCCCCGCTCCCCCTCTCCGTCCGCGACGCCCGCCGCCACGCGGGCGAACTGCGCGCCCGGCTGGCGGGGGTGACGCCGGCAGCCGCGCGGGGCACACGCCCTTCGGCGCGCGGGGAGGTGGCCGGGGAGGCCGGGCCCGCGGCCACCGTCTCGTCCTCCGCCCGCACGGTGGACGGCACGGACACGACCGGCGGAGCAGCGCCGGGCCCGGCGCGTGCCGATGTCCCAGGCCCCGCGGCGCGCGGGCGGCGAACCGCCAGGGGAAGAGGGCCGGCCGCCCTGGTCCCGCGGTTCGGGCGCGGGCGGGCCCGGAAGGTCGAGCCGGGTGGGGAGTACGACCCGGCGGTGCTCGTGGAGGCCGCGCGGCTCGGGGTGCGGCGCGGTCGGATCGAGGCGCTGCGGCGGGTCGATCTCGTGGTCGCGCCCGGAGAGACCGTCGCCCTCATGGGCCGCAACGGCGCCGGGAAGTCGACGCTGCTGGGCAGCCTCGTCGGCATGGTCGAGCCCGCGTCGGGCACGGTCCGGGTCGGCGGGAGCCCCCCTCACCGCACCCCGCCCGCCGAGTTGGTGCGGCGCGTCGCGCTCGTTCCCCAGGAACCGCGGGATCTGCTGTACGCGGACACGGTCGGGGCCGAGTGCGCCGCCGCGGACGCGGACGCCGGGGCCGCGCCCGGGACCTGCCGGGAGCTGGTCTCCACGCTGCTCCCCGGGGTGGCGGACGCCACCCACCCCCGGGATCTGTCCGAAGGACAGCGGCTGGCACTCGCCCTCGCGATCGTGCTGGCCGCCCGTCCCCCGCTCCTGCTGCTCGACGAGCCGACCCGCGGCCTCGACTACGCGGCGAAGTCGCGACTCGTCACCGTGCTGCGCGGCCTGGCGGCCGAGGGCCACGGCATCGTGCTGGCCACGCATGACGTGGAACTCGCCGCGGAGACAGCGGACCGTGTGGTGATCCTCGCGGGCGGCGAGGTCGTCGCGGACGGACCGACGGCCGACGTGGTCGTCTCCTCCCCCGCCTTCGCCCCTCAGGTCGCCAAGATCCTCGCTCCGGAGCCGTGGCTCACCGTCGCCCAGGTGGAGGCGGCCCTGTGAGCAGCGCCGACACCACCGGGCGACCCGACCGGCAGGTCGGACCTGACCTGCACGACCTGCACGACGGACACGACCGACCCGACCAGGGCGACCGACCCGATCGGGGCGACCTGCACGGGACCGCGCGCCGCCCCGTCCCCGCCCGCACCGCCCGCCCCGTGCGCCTCGGCCCCCGCGCCGTCACCGCCCTCGTCCTCATCAGCGCGATCGGTGTCGTGGCCTTCGGCTGGCCGCTGCTCGCCGACGCGGACGCCACCGTCACCGGCCACGCACAGGACGCCCCCTGGCTGTTCGCCGCCCTGCTCCCCCTCCTCGTCGGTGTGGTGGTCGCGACCATCGCCGACGGCGGGATGGACGCGAAGGCCGTCGCCATGCTCGGTGTGCTCGCCGCGGTGGGCGCGGCGCTCCGGCCGCTCGGCGCGGGCACGGCGGGACTGGAGCCGATGTTCTTCCTGATGGTGCTCAGCGGCCGGGTGCTCGGGCCCGGGTTCGGGTTCGTCCTCGGGTCGGTGACGATGTTCGCGTCCGCCCTGCTCACGGGCGGGGTCGGGCCGTGGATGCCGTTCCAGATGCTCTCCATGGGCTGGTTCACGATGGGCGCGGGTCTCCTGCCGGGCGCGCACCGCCTCAGGGGCCGTGCGGAGCTGCTGATGCTCGCGGGGTACGGTTTCGCCGCGGCGTTCGCGTACGGCACGGTCATGAACCTCTACGGCTGGACGCTCGTACCGGGCCTCGCCTCCGGCATCTCGTTCCAGGAGGGCGCTCCCGTGGCCGAGAACCTGGTCCGGTTCGGGGCGTACGTCCTCGCCACCTCCCTCGGCTGGGACCTGGGGCGGGCGGCCCTCACCGTCGTCCTGACCCTCGCGGTGGGCCCGACGCTGCTGAAGGCGCTCCGCCGGGCGACGCGGCGGGCAGCGTTCGAGGCCCAGGTCACATTCGAGACGGCCAGGACCTCTCCCGAGGGGTGAGGCGGCCCACAGGACTTTGGTCCCAAAACTATCGGCGTTCGTAGACGTCGTCCGAGGAGGCGGGTTCCCGACCCGCCACCCCCCACCTGCCCTTAAACCGCATATGTCCGGTTTAGGACTTTCGGCCTTCAATGCCCCCTCCATGTCGTATCCACGGCGTGAGCCCGGTCACGGCAAGGGCCCCCCGGGGCTGGCTACAACTGTTCCCGTCGCAAGGCGCAGCAGGGCCTGGAAGCCCGGCACACGAGCCCGGCTCGGCCCGCCCCTCGCGACCCGGAGTCCCCGAACGTTAGGTAAGCCCTTGTCCCGCTCGCTGATCACCCGCATCTCCGCCCGCAGCAAGTCCCTCGCCGCCGGTACCGCCGTGCTTCTGGGTGCGGCCGGCGCGGTCATGGGGACGACGTCGACGGCCGCGGCCGCGACGCCGCAGGAGATCGCGAAGCAGATGATGCCCACCGCGCAGTTCCAGTGCTTCGACAAGATCGTCTCGCACGAGTCCAACTGGGACCACACGGCCACCAACGCCTCCTCCGGCGCCTACGGCCTGGTCCAGGCCCTGCCGGGCGGCAAGATGGCCTCCGCCGGCGCTGACTGGAAGACCAACCCGAAGACCCAGATCGAGTGGGGTCTGGACTACATGAACGAGCGCTACGGCAGCCCGTGCGGCGCCTGGAACTTCTGGCAGGCCAACCACTGGTACTGAGCCGGCCGGACGGCGGACGACGGACTGCCGCGCACAGCGGACCCGGGCCCCGGGCCGACGCACCACGCGTCGGCCCGGGGCCTTCGTCGTGTCCCGCGGCGTCCGGTGGTCGTACTGTCGAACCCGTCACCGAGGAGGAGTCGTGATGCGCAGCGTGACCTATTCGATGAGCGTCTCGCTTGACGGCTACATCGTCGGGCCGGACGGCGACTTCGACTGGACGGCGCCCGACGAGGAGGTCTTTCGCTCCTGGATCGACGAGATTCGACAGGTCGGTGTCCACCTGCTGGGACGACGGCTGTACGAGACGATGCTGTACTGGGAGACCGCCGACCAGGATCCGTCGCTCGACGACGCGATGCTCGAGTGGGCCGCGCTCTGGAAGCCGCTCCCGAAGGTGGTGTTCTCCACCACGCTGTCGGCGGTGCAGGGCACTGCCCGCCTGGCCTCCGGCGGTCTGGCGGAGGAGATCGAGCGGTTGCGGGCCGGGCCGGGTGAGGGCGACATCGCGATCGGCGGCGCGACTCTCGCCGCCGAGGCGGCCGCGCTGGGACTGATCGACGAGTACCGAGCCAGGGTCTATCCGGTGCTGGTCGGCGGCGGCGTTCCGTTCTTTCCCCAGCACGAGCGCCGGGTGGATCTCGAACTCGTCGAGACCCGCACGTTCGGCTCGCGAGTCGTCCACCTCCGCTACCGCGTGGCGCGTCAGGCGCTCGGGCCGGACCGGTGAACCCTCCACAAGGAGCCGGCCGGTGCCTCCCGGCACTGGTGTGGACCGCACGGTTCGCCGTGATCGCGGCGGGCAACACCGCCGAACTCCGCGGGGCAGGAGAGCGGGCGAAACCCGCCCGCCTCCCGTCCCTCTGGACGGAGTTCAAGTCCACCCGTCACGAACCATCGGAGCACGCCCGGAAGACGGATGACGCCTCACGGCCTCACAGCTCACAGCTCACAGCTCACAGCTCACAGCTCACAGTCTCTGCAGGATCGTGCCCGTCGCCAGTGCCCCGCCCGCGCACATCGTCACCAGGGCGAACTCCTTGTCCGTCCGTTCGAGTTCGTGCAGCGCCGTCGTGATCAGCCGCGCGCCCGTCGCGCCCACGGGGTGCCCCAGCGCGATGGCCCCGCCGTTGACGTTGACCTTCTCCAGATCCTGGTCGAAGACCTGCGCCCAGCTCAGCACGACGGAGGCGAACGCCTCGTTGATCTCCACGAGGTCGATGTCCCTGAGCGACATGCCCGCCTTCCCCAGCACCGCCCGTGTGGCGTCGATCGGCCCGTCGAGATGGAAGTGCGGGTCCGCCCCGACGAGGGCCTGCGCGACGATACGGGCGCGCGGCTTCAGCTTCAGGGCCCGCGCCATGCGCTTGGACGCCCACATGATCGCCGCCGCACCGTCGGAGATCTGCGAGGAGTTCCCGGCGGTGTGGACCGCGGTCGGCATCACGGGCTTCAGCCCGCCCAGTGCCTCCATCGAGGTGTCCCGCAGACCCTCGTCCCGGTCGACGAGCCGCCACATGCCCTGTCCGGCATGCTGCTCCTCCTCGGTCGTGGGCACCTGGACGGCGAAGGTCTCGCGCTTGAAGCGTTCCTCGGCCCAGGCGACCGCGGCCCGCTCCTGAGAGATCAGGCCGAGGGAGTCGACGTTCTCGCGGGTGAGTCCGCGATGGCGCGCGATGCGCTCGGCGGCCTCGAACTGATTGGGCAGGTCGACGTTCCACTCGTCCGGCCAGGGCTTTCCCGGTCCGTGCTTGGAGCCGCTGCCCAGCGGTACGCGCGACATGGCCTCGACGCCGCAGCTGATGCCGACGTCGATCACCCCGGCGGCGATCATGTTGGCGGTCATGTGCGCGGCCTGCTGCGAGGAGCCGCACTGGCAGTCGACGGTCGTCGCGGCGGTCTCGTAGGGCAGCCCCATGGTGAGCCAGGCGTTGCGCGCCGGGTTCATGGACTGCTCGCCGGCGTGGGTGACGGTACCGCCGACGATCTGCTCGACGCAGTCGGCGTGGATGCCGGTGCGGCCGAGCAGTTCACGGTAGGTCTCGCCCAGCAGGTAGGCGGGATGCAGATTGGCGAGCGCGCCACCGCGCTTGCCTATGGGCGTGCGTACGGCTTCGACGATGACGGGTTCCGCGGCCATGAGCTCGTCCTCTCCTCAGCACCGGCGCGGGGTGTCCCGGTACCCCGCACGCAAGAACCGCAAGAAGAACTAGTACGCGTTCTAGTTCTCTAGCAGTCTTATGAGTGTTACCCCAGGTATGCAAGGCTCCTGCACGCAACAGTTCCCGACACGAGTCTTGCCAGTTGTAGAACCCGTTACTACGTTGCGGGCAATTCTGATGGGTCGTCAGAACTTTGCAGCCGCCGCACAGCTGTCCAGCCGCGAGACCTGGAGTTGCCGATGCCCTGCCCCCATCTCCCCGAAGGGTTCGACGCCACCGACCCCGATCTGCTGCAGAGCCGCGTCCCCCTCCCCGAGTTCGCCCGGTTGCGCCGGACGGCTCCCGTCTGGTGGTGCCCGCAGCCACGCGGCATCACCGGCTTCGACGACGAGGGCTACTGGGCGGTCACCCGCCACGCGGACGTCAAACACGTGTCCACCCACCCCGAGTTGTACTCCTCCAGCGAGAACACCGCGGTCATCCGCTTCAACGAGCACATCAGCCGCGACCAGATCGAGGCGCAGCGCCTGATCATGCTCAACATGGACCCGCCCGAGCACACCCGGGTCCGGCAGATAGTCCAGCGCGGCTTCACCCCGCGCGCCGTACGCGGACTGGAGTCGGCGCTGCGCGACCGCGCCCGGCGGATCGTCGAGGAGGCGAGGGAGGCCGCGAGGGGCAGCGCGGACGGCGGCTTCGACTTCGTCACCCGGATCGCCGTCGAACTCCCGCTGCAGGCCATCGCCGAACTCATCGGCATCCCCCAGGAGGACCGCGCCCGGATCTTCGACTGGTCGAACAAGATGGTGGCGTACGACGACCCGGAGTACGCGATCACTGAGGAGATCGGCGCCGAGGCCGCCATGGAGCTGATCGGCTACTCCATGAACCTGGCGGCTGCGCGCAAGGAATGCCCGGCGGAGGACATCGTCACCCAACTCGTCGCCGCCGAGGGCGAAGGCAACCTCTCCTCCGACGAGTTCGGCTTCTTCGTGCTGCTGCTGGCGGTGGCGGGCAATGAGACCACCCGCAACGCGATCAGCCACGGTATGCACGCCTTCCTCACCCACCCCGAGCAGTGGGAGCTCTACAAGCGGGAGCGTCCGGCGACGGCGGCCGAGGAGATCGTCCGCTGGGCCACGCCCGTGGTCTCCTTCCAGCGGACGGCGACCCAGGACACCGAACTCGGCGGCCAGAGGATCAGCAAGGGCGACCGGGTGGGCCTCTTCTACTCGTCCGCCAACAACGACCCCGAGGTCTTCCAGGACCCCGGGACCTTCGACATCACCCGCGACCCCAACCCGCACCTCGGCTTCGGCGGTGGCGGCCCGCACTTCTGCCTCGGCAAGTCCCTCGCCGTTCAGGAGATCGAGCTCATCTTCAACGCCGTCGCCGACATCCTCCCCGACCTCCGCCTGGCAGGCGACCCGCGCCGACTGCGCGCGGCGTGGCTTAACGGGATCAAGGAACTCCGGGTCGGCGTCGGCGGCTGAGGCGCCAGGGCCGCGGACCGGTGCACGCACCCGGCGACGCACGGACCGACGCACGGACGCGGAGAAACACACAGCCGTGACGCGCGCAAGCCGGCGGACACCCACCCGGCGACGCACGCACCCCGGCCGTGGGAGGCGGGGCACCCCTGCGCCCACCCCGCCTCCCACCCGGCCCGACCAGCCCCGGCCCGGACGCGGCCCGCCCGGACTGCGTCCGGGCTCGAGTCGCCCTCCGATTGCGGCGATCCTATGATGGATGATCCCTGTATCGACCGTTTCACCGAAGGGGCCGTTTCACCTCGTTCGCCGAGAAACCAGAGGTGGCCGCGGATGATCCGTCTCAGAGTCGTGCCGGCGGTCCTCGCCGCCCTGCTGCTGGTCGCCACGGGCCTGACCGGCGCACAGGCGCAGACCGTGCGTCAGGAGTTCGATCCCGCCGTGACGGAGGCCCTCGACAAGGCCGTCACCGACACCATGGCGAAAGCCGGGATTCCGGGTGTGATCGTCGGCGTCTGGATTCCCGGCCGCGGCACTTACGAGAAGGCGTTCGGCGTGGCCGACAAGTCGTCCGGCACACCGATGAAGACCGGTCTGCACATGCGGATCGGCAGCGTCACCAAGACGTTCACGGTCACGGGCCTGCTGCAACTGGTCGACCAGGGCAGGGTCGGACTCGACGATCCCGTCGGCAAGTACGTCGAAGGCGTACCGGCGGGCAACCGGATCACCCTGCGCCAGCTCGCCGACATGCGCAGCGGCCTGTTCAACTACACCGAGGACGACAAGTGGGAGAAGTCCTTCGAGGCCGATCCCCAACAGACGTTCGCCCCGCAGCAGTTGCTCGACCACGCGTTCGCGCACCCGGCGAACTTCCCGCCCGGCACCCGGTGGGAGTACAGCAACACCAACACGGTGCTGCTAGGGCTGGTGATCGAGAAGGTCACCGGACAGCAGCTGGAGGACTACCTCCGGCAGCGCGTGTTCGCGCCACTGAGGCTCGACGGGACCTCGTTCCCGACGGACGAAGCGATGCCGGAGCCCTACGCCCACGGCTACACCGCCTACACGAAGTCCGGTGCCGCCACGGCCACCCCGTCCGGCGGCACGGTCGACGCCACCAACTGGAACCCGTCCTGGGCCTGGGCGGCCGGCGCCGTGATCTCCGACCTCGACGACCTCCACACCTGGCTGCCCGCCCTGGCCGACGGGCGGCTGCTCACCCCCGCCACGCAGAAGGAACGTCTGCGGTTCGGGCCGACGACGATCCCGCAGGTCCAGTACGGACTGGGCATCATGCGGGTGGGCGGCTGGATCGGTCACAACGGGGAGCTCCCCGGCTACGAGACGCTGGCCCTGCAACTGCCGTCCCAGCGGGCCACCCTGGTGATCCTGGTCAACTCCGACACCGACTACCGCGGCCAGGCGCTGAGCACGATGCTCGGGCGCGCCGTCACCGAGGTGGTGACACCGCGCAACGTGTTCGACCTGCCGACCGCGCCGCAGTCCGAGGAAAGCAACCCATCGCCCTCCCGGACACCGTCACCCGCGTCCTGAGGGCTTGCAGGGAATCAAGGTGTTGCTTCCCGTGCGGGGGCTCGTTGGTGTGGTATGCGCATCCCGGACGAGGTTCGTGACCAGCTCCCGGTGAAGTTGGCGGTGTTGTTCCCGCATCTGGACGAGCGGCAGCGTCGACTGTTGATGGCCGCCGAGACCCGTGTCCTGGGGCACGGTGGCGTCCGGGCCGTCGCACGGGCGGCCGCGGCGAGTGAGACGACGGTCCGCAAGGGCGTGTTCGAGTTGGAGGCCGGTGAGGGGCCATTGGGGCGGGTGCGGCGTCCGGGCGGGGCCGCAAGCGGGTCGCCGATGTGGATCCGGGGCTGCGGCCGGCTCCGCCGGCGCTGATCGAACCGGATGTGCGGGGTGATCCGACGCCGCCCTCGCACCCCTCCAGGCCCGGGTCCTCGCTCAAAGCAGCGCCCCCGAGAGCAAGATCAAGACAACGTGTTGATGATCTGCGAGCCCTTGGTCGCACTACCCAGCCTGGTTGGTTGGTCGCGTCCGTGTGACGAAAGCCCCCGGAGACCCTTGCCGGGCCCTCGGGGGCTTCCTCGTGTCCACTACACGGCGCGGGTGCCTACTTGGCCACGTAGCCGAAGCGGCCGCCGGCCGGCGGGAGGCCGCCCGTGCCGGGCTTGTGGGTGGTGACGGCTGCCTTCGCGCCGCCGCTCACGTTCGACCAGGGCAGAACGTGGACCGCGCCGAGGGCGGGGCCGTACGGCATGCCGACGTACAGGTTCGTGCCGGTGAAGGTGATGCTCCTGCCGACGTGCTGGTCTGCGCCGGGGGTGCCGGGCAGGCCCGAGGGGTTGCCCGCCTCGATCCAGACGTCGGAGTCGCCCGCCCTGCCGAGGAGCGGGAACGTCTGGACCGCGCCCGCACCCGCCGTCGTACCGACTGCCTCGCCGGGGATGCCGACCGCGACCCGCAGCGTCGAGACGGTGCTCGTCGCACGCGGTGCGGTGTTGACGGCCGTGACCTTCTCGCCGAAGCGGTCGCCGGTCTCGGCGGCGCCGGACACCGTGTCGTCACCGGTGCCCTGCCAGAGGGCGTCGACCTCGCTGAAGGCACCGGCGGCGGTGACGCGGAAGGTGACGACACGGCCCGCATCGGCCTTGTCGGCGCCGTTCACCGCCAGGGACTCGCCGGGCGAGCCGACCACGAGGAACGACTCCGTGGCAGTCGCGGCACCCGACGGGCGGTACGCGACCAGGGACAGGGAGGCGCCGAACTCGTCGCCGGCCTCGGCCGCGCCGGAGACGGTGTCGAGGTCCTGGTCGAGCCCGAACTGCGGGGTGGGAACGCCGTTCGCACCGCCGTGGCCGAAGACCGCCACACCGCCGGAGTCCGCCCGGGTGCCGATGGCCTCGTTGGGGCTGCCGATGGCGATGTGGTGGGCATCGCCCGCGACGCTGGTGCCGAAGCGGTCGTTCGCCTCCACCTTGCCCGGGACATCCGGCTTGTCCTGGTGGACGGCGACGTTGGTGGCGCCGCGCACGTAGAAGGCACTGCCCGCCTTGGCGACGGACCCGAGGGCCTCGCCGGGAACGCCGATCACCAGGTACGGCTCACCCGCGGCGGTCCGCCCGGCGGCGACGGCGTGGCCCATGCGGTCGCCCGTCTCGGCGGCCGAGGCCGCCATGGCGCCCGTGCCTTTGCCCTGCTCGAAGTGGACGCCCTTCACGGCACCCGTACCGATGCCGCCGGCGGCGCCGTAGAGGACGTCGACCATGCCCGCGTCGGACACCGAGCCGAGGTCCTCGGAGGGTGTGCCGACGACCAGGTCGGTGTAGCCGTCCTCGTTGTGGTCGACGGTGGCGAGGGCCTCACCGAACCAGTCCCCCGCCTCGGCGCCGCCCGGCACCCAGTCGAGGTCCTGGTTGATCTCGGCGGTGCCCTTGCCGCCGCCGTACACGATCCGGACCACACCGGCCCCCTCGTCGGCGCCGACGACGGCCTTGGGGTCGGAGATCGCGATGTCCTCGAGGCCGTCACCGTTGAAGTCGGTGATGCGCGTGGCACCGGCCCTGGAGTTCACCCAGGAGGCCAGGTCGTCGACGCGGGCGGCGACCCCGCCGGTGCGGGTCTCGGTGGCCTCTACACCGAAGCAACCGCTCTGCCAGGACTGGCTCGTGAGGGCCGCCAGGGTGGCCGTACCGCCCGTCGTGCGGACCACGGGACCGCCGGAGTCGCCGCTGCACGCGGCCGCGCCGTTCTTGCCGGTGACGTCGGCCGTGGTGGCGGCCGACGAGTCCACCGTGTACGTGCCGGTGTGCAGCTTGAGCGGCGCCCACTCCGTCCTGGTGCGCCCGTACCCGGCGAACGTCAGCTCCTCGCCCGCGGACGGAGCGGTGGTGGCCAGGGCGATGGGGGTGACGTTGGTGACCGGACGGTCGAGACGGGCGAGGACCACGTCGCGGTCGGAACGCGGGACCAGCTCCACGACACGGCGCTCGGCGCCCTGCGTGCCGGTCAGGTCGGTTCGGCCGATGACGGCGGTGGTCTTCTGCTTCGGGGCACCGGCGGGCACGGCGAGGCTCACGGCCGGGTCGTCGGCGAAACAACTGGCCGCGGTGAGCAGCCACTCGGCGTCGACCAGCACGGCGGAGCAACCGCGGGTCGTGTCGCCGATGTCCAGGCGCGCCGTGTAGGCGAAGGCGCTGCCGCTGGGAACGGTGCCGCCGGTGACGGCGGACGCGGGTGCGGCGCTGAGCGCGAGGGGGACCGCCGTCAGAGCGGCGGCCAGCGCGGTGAGGCGCGGGGTTCTCAGCGATCTGGTGTACGGCATGTATGGGATTCCTGGGTTTCGAGGTGTGCCGGCCGATGTCGGCCGGGCGGAGTGGATCTGGTCGGCAGGAGCGCCGGAGACGCGAAGCCCCGCGCTCGGCGCCGCACGCGGACGTGCGCCGGGACCGGGCTCGCCCCGTCGGATCAGCCGGTGACGCGGAGTTCGACGAGGACGGACCGGGGTCCGCCGACGGTGCCTTCGCCGACGGATTCGAAGCCGTCTTCGGGGATGGTGACGGTGGTGGTCTCGCCGTTGGCGGTGAGGTCCGCGCTGACGGGGTGGTCGCCGGTGCCG
>NZ_JASHLT010000006.1:0-205104 GCF_030056615.1 Streptomyces sp. HNM0645
CTCCCGGGCCACCTCGGTGACGGTCCTGCCGGAGGAGCGGACCAGCGCGACCGCGTCGCGCTTGAACTCCTCCGAGTACCGCCTGCTGCGGTTGCTCTTGCTTCCCACCTGGCACTACTTCCTCTGGAACCTCACGTCCCAGTCTCCAGGTGTCCAACATCAAGGGGAAGCTTCACAACGACGGTCCACCGCGGAGTGGTGCAATCTGAGTCCCCCAGAAGGCGCGAGCCTCCTGGGGGCCGGACCAACTGCTCATTCACATGCGGCCGTTGGTGACTTCCTCATTAACTGCCTCGACTGAGGCGCAAGCGGTGATCACCTCGGCGCGATGCTCTGCCCGGACGCCGTGCAGTGCAGTCCTCAGCCGCACTGTGCGCCCGCGCTCGGCTGCGACCGCCCGTCGATACTGGAACCATGCCTTTAGGACACTCGCCGCAGGCAGGATCAGTAGCACGCCGAGGATCCGTGCGTCCTCCAAGATCGTCATCAAGTCCGGTCCCATGCTGGCGTTCCCTCCCCACTGCCCCCGGTTGGGAGCGATGTAAGAGAAGCGTCACGCAACCGGGCAGTTTCCCTCTACGGTGAAGAAACTCGGTGAAACTCGACTTACTGGAGGACCCGTGCCAGGAGGACGCCCGCCGCGTACCCAACGCGGGAGCTACCCCGAACTGGCCGAACTGGCCGCATGGTTCCACCAAGCCCTCAGTGAGTGTGGCCACTCCAGCATCAACGCCTTCGTACAGCAGCACACGCTGGACAAGAACAAGGTCTACGAGGTCTTCAACGGCACTGTGCTGCTCTCGTTGCAGTCCACTAGAGCGCTGGCGCAGCTCCTCAGACGGGATCCCGCGGAGGTGGAGCCAATCTGGCTACGTGCTCGCGAGGCCATGGACCTTCGACTCATGGCGGACGAGGACGGGGGACGACCAGCCGTCACATCGTGGGCTGAGATTCCTAGGCCCGAACTTGCTCTCCGTAACGTCCTGGATGCTCTTACAAGCGCGGTGGAACAGTTGCCATACCGACTGCTTGGTATCGCGCCACCCCCGCTTTCCGCAGTATACGTGCGCCAACACCTCCGTAGAGGTTCAGCGGAAGCTGACCCTAACTCGGATAAGAACCGAGATCGAGAGGAAGTTAGGCACGACCGCGTGGAATCATCCGGCGCCGACATGCCAGTTACCGTAGCGGAGGCCCTGAACCACAGTGAGCACCTTCTGATTACTGGTGAGGCTGGTGCCGGAAAATCAACGCTCGGACATCAGTTGATTCGGCAGCTCGCTCAAATTTGGCTCCGGCGGGAAAGCGCAGCGAATCCTCCCCTGTCTGAGCCCGTGGTTCCGCTGCGAGTGTCGGCCCGATCCCTAATAGGCGAAGGATCTTGGAGTACCGTACTCGCTGAAGCGACGCGTCGTGCACTGGGTCCGTACCTAGTGACGGAACCCAGTCAACACCTCTTCGCTGGCCGCACCCACGGAGCCAGATGGTTGATCGTGGTAGACGGACTTGACGAGATCCTTGATCGACCCACGAGAGCTTCAATCATTCGTGCAATTGGTCAACATACGCGACCAGGAGGCGACTACCGGTTCGTTGTAACGAGCCGTCCACTCCCGGACGAAGAACTGGCTCCTTTGCGAGGTGGACATATCGGAGTATGTCGAATTGAGCCTTTCAAAGAGGAAGAGTTGAGGCTTTTTGCCGAACGTTGGTTTATGGCCCAGGATCCAATCACAGCTCAGCAGAGAGCTTCTCAGTTTATCCGCCAAGTAGAAGACAGCAGACTGAAGGATCTGGTCCGTAACCCGCTTCTCGCCACAATCGCCGCCCTAGCTGATACTCGAGAGCCTACACGAGCGCTCCCCACCAACAGAGTCGACCTCTACCAGCGATTTTACGAGTACCTGGTGACCGACGAAGAAGCCAGCGGGCGTGCCACCCTATCGGAACTTCGCCGCCTACGAGAGGAGCAACCCTCACGATATCGGCTCTTCGAATGGATCCATAGCCGGCGGACGGAAATCATCGAGACAATGGCCGAGGAGCGTCTATCGACAGAAAGTTCTTTGACCGAAGTGGCATACGCATGGGTGCAAAACAATGCACCTGAGGGGGTCGAGCTGCCCCCTGGGTGGGAAAAGGATTTTGATCGACTCCTAATCGACACTGGCTTGTTTGTTTATGAAAGCTCCGGGGTCCGATTCCTGCACCACACCTTTGCGGAGTTCATCGCAGCACGCACATACGCTGTGAAGATCCCTCCAGACTTCCCAGACATGGAGGACTGGATCAATCGCGGTATTAAAGAGACCCAGCGAAACTTCGCCTTACTCACCATGGTGCTGTGGGGGCGAGTGCAAGGGAACGACGTAGCGCTCATCCTGGCGCGCCTCGTCGATGGTGACACTAAACAAGCAATTCTCGCCGGACAACTCCTGGCGGAGAGCGACGCGGCGGAAGATGTTGAATCCCGAGCAGTAGTAGACAGACTGATTAACCTCGGCCTGGGAAATTGCCGAGAGGGACGAGAATCGATTTTCTCGCAGCAATCCGTCTTGCGTCGACCTATCTCCCGTTTCTCGGCCGCCGAGGACACATTCGAAGTACTTGGGGTGCTCACAGGTAACCGGTACGCAGAGGAACGACTGCGTCGTATACTCGCAAAATCGGAAATTCCCTTCGAGATCCGCGCTTTGGCACTGGAGGCCCTGAGTCGCATAATCCCCGACACAGAGGCGCTGTCACTTCTCAAAGATCTCTCAAAATTCGCGTCAGACTCAAGGGACATCGCAATCTTCGCGGCTGGATGCGTCGAACTTGAAAAAGAGATGTCCGAGGAGACGAGGTCAGTGCTGCTGCATGTCGCCTCCGACCCCCTGACTGACGCAGAAGCCAGATCCGCTATTGCAGAGAAGCTGTTCGAAGCAGGCGAAAACACCGCTGCCACGGCAGCGGCTTTCAGAGTTCTTGCGGATCCCGATTCAGACAACTTCGATTTGCGATCCGCAGTCAAGCTCATCCTCAAGAATTCCGTCGGCGCTCATAGCGTGAATGAGCTCATCGGAGCATTGCCCGATAGCGCTCCCGACAAGATGGCGGAGGTCGCAAAGGAGCTTCTCAGCGCTGGTTACACAGAAGACGCTGCACGCATTTTGCGTGGTATTTTGGAAAATCCCAGAACCATGTCGGACGCTCTTTCGACCGCAGCCGAGGTGTGGCTCAATTGCAGCGAGCTGGGTGGTGCGACCGAGTTGCTCAGCGTACTGAATGGCCGGGGAACGTGGAAGCCGTCAGAGCAGGCGGTAGTCGCCAAACGGCTCTTCGACGCTGGCCACACACAGGAAGCGAAGGAACTTGCACATGTGATTTTCTCTAGACCGGAGGCGAATGGATACGCGATCGAGGTTGCGGCCGACCTCCTGGTCAAGAGCAGCGCGAGCAGGACGGAGCTTCTTCAAGCAGTGCGAAACCGGGAGCAGTGGGATGCCTGGGCTCGTTCGGCAGTGTCCGAGGTCCTGGCGGAAGCGGGTCTGGCGGAAGAGGCGGTCGATATGGCTCGGCTGGTTTTCTCTGACGAACAAGCCGATAGATACGACCTTCGGCGAGCGGCTAAGAGCGCTGTACTGGCCGACAGTTCGGCGATCACGGAGTTTGTGGACATCGCTTCAGCCATGAAGGAGGATACGTATACAGAAGCCGAGTTGAAGGCAACCGCACTCATGGCTCTGCAAGTGAAGGAACCTGCGGAGGATCTCATACTATCCCTCGCCGTGAACGCTCAAATCGGTCAGCACCAATTAAGGCATGTCCTAACGGAGGCAACCTCGACGGGCGGAAGCCGCCTGGCAGCAAGGTTGACGGAAGCACTAGACCATGAAGGTGTGCCCGACGTGAACCGATTCGTAGTAGCCGATTCCCTTGCTGCGGCTGGCTATCTTTCTAGTGCCTCCAAATTGTGGTGCGACTTGCTATTGTCCACTGCCGTGACACCGTCAGATTCCATACGGGTACTTTCGAGACTCCTGAACACAGGAAATCGACAGAGCGCAATTGATAAGCTGCGTGAGGCTCTGAGCAATTCGAGTGTCAATCCCGCATCCTACGTCCGCCTCAGGTCACTTCTCGCCTGGGCTATCCTGAGCGAATTCGGGAATCATGAATGCAGCTTGTGAATAACTCACTGCACTAACAGGAAATTTCCCATTTTCTGTACCAGTCACTGCCTTTTTAGGTAGCCGGGGAGAGACAGTGGGTACGGTCATGCTGGCTTCCGTCGTCGATAGGATGACGGCGACCGAGCGTGAAGAACTGCGCCCGCTGCGAAGGGTGGCCGCCGAGCAGGCGGAGACGATTGAGGCGCTGCGAAAAGCGGCGGTTTTCTTCGCGAAGGAGAGCGATCGATGAGCGAGGTGTACACGTTCATCGAGGCGGAGAAGAGCACCCACAATGTTGCTCTGCTGTGTCGGCTGCTGAAGGTGGCCCGCTCCTCCTTCTACGCGTGGCTGGCCGGCGAGAAGACCCGGCGGGCGAAGCAGGCTGCGGACGATACCTTGGCGCACGAGATCACTGTGCTGCACCCCAGGACTCCGAGCTGATCCCGAGCTCCCGTGCCACCGCGGTGACCGTCCTACCCGAGGAGTCGACGAGCGCAATCGCGTCCCGTTTGAACTCTTCGGTGTACCGCTTCGTGTACTTGCTTCCCACCTGGTGCTACTTCCTCTGGAACCTCACGTCCCAGTCTCCAAGGGTCCATGATCAAGGGGAAGCTTCACATGTCGCTTGGGTGAGCGCTCGAAGAGGGCCGGTGCCTCTCTTGCCTGCTGCGATGGTCTGCAGGTGTGTGCAGGTGTCCGCCATCTCAGTCCACCGTTGGGCCAGCCCCATGGCGTTCGTAGAGCTGCTTCACTTGCTTGACCCAGAAGCCGAACTTCTCATCCGCCGACGCGCTCATGGGGAGAAGCTGGAGCTCCTTGGCCAACTGATAGAAGCCAGAGCCGGCGTCGTTGGCACCCAGGTAGTTCACCAGGGCCGAGAGCATGAGAGGCGGGTCTGAGGGGGTGATCTCCTGGTCTCGTTCCACGTCAGTCCGAGCAGATGCCCCATCGCGGCCCGCTCGTCAACACGCTCGAAGTCGAAGGGACGGCAGCCTGTTCGCCTGGCTAGGGTCACGTTGAGCTCGGTATACGAGGTGAGCTTGCCCAGCTTCGCTCGCTCGATGAGGAACCCACGATCGGCATGCACCAACTCGGTCCATTCGCTGTCGCACGTCGTGAAGGTGCACCGCATCCTGTCCCGCGCCCTGAAGATCGCCCACCGCCGCCGCATCGTCGGCGAGAACGTCGCCACTCTCGTGGATCCGCCCAGCATCGACGAGATCGAGGCCAACCCCTTCTCACCAAGGCGTTCCTCGAGGCCGCTTCGAAGCGCCCCACCTTCATGCGGTGGATCGTCAGGGTCGGCATGGGCTTCCGGCAGGGCGAAACGCTCGGCCTGCGGTGGCCGTACGTCGATCTGGAGGCCGAGCAGTTCCGCCCCGAGTGGCAGCTGCTGCAGCGCCTCACCTGGCGGCACGGCTGCCACGACCCGCACGCCTGCGGCGAGCGCCTGCACCGCTTCGAGCCGTGCCCGCCGGACTGCACCACGCACAAGGGCTACAAGCGCGGCTGCCCGAAACCATGCACCAAGACGTGCACCAAGCACGCGAGCACCTGCCCGGACCGCAAGGAGGGCGGACTCGTCTTCACCCGTCCGAAGACCAGGAAGAGCCGGAACGCCGTCCCGATCCCACCCGTCTTCGTGCCCTTCCTGCACGACCACAGGGCCCAGCAGGAAGCGGCGCGGGCCGCCGCCGGGGAGCTTTGGCAAGAGCACGACGTCGTGTTCTCTCGGCCGGACGGGCGCCCGCTCGACCCGCGCGCCGACTACGCGGAGTTCAAGGAACTGCTCAAGGAAGCCGGCATCGACGACCGCCGCCTGTACGACGGCAGCCGCCACACCGCCGGCACCATCCTGAACGAGCTGGGCGTCGACATGCCCACGATCATGGAAATCCTTCGGCACACCCAGATCAGCCAGACCCGGCGATACGTCAAGGGCCGATCCCACCTGTCCAAGGACGCCATGCGGCGCATGGGCGAGTTCTTCGTACCGCCGCCTTCGCCTCCGTCGGCCCCGATTCCGGCCCCCACTGAGACCACGACTGAGACCGCCGACACCCGTACGACTCGCTCCCTGCGCCGCCGTCGCATCCGCCGAACGAGAAAACCCCAGGTCGGATTGGATCCGACCTGGGGTTTCAGTGGAGCCGCCTTCGGGATTCGAACCCGAGACCTACGCATTACGAGTGCGTTGCTCTGGCCAACTGAGCTAAGGCGGCAAGCTGCGGATATGACTGTTCCGACAGGAGCAGGCTGGCATCAGCAGCGGCGCTAAGTCTACAGGGTTATTCGGGGTGCCCCCGACCAGCCCGGCGATCACTCGTTCCGGGCCGGTCGTACGGGACGCCGGGACCCTCGCGTCACCGGCAGCGGGTGCCGTCCGCCGGCGGAGTCCCGGTCAGCAGGTACTTGTTGATCGCCCTGTCGACGCAGTCGCTGCCGCGGCCGTACGCCGTGTGCCCGTCGCCGTCGTACGTGAGCAGGGTCCCCGACTCGAGCTGGCCGGCGAGGGCCTGCGCCCACTTGTAGGGGGTGGCCGGATCGCGGGTGGTGCCGACGACGAGGATCGGCGCGGCGCCCTTGGCGTCGATGCGGTGCGGGGAGCCGGTGGCGGGCGTGGGCCAGTAGGCACAGCTCAGGGAGGCCCAGGCGAAGTTCCTGCCGAAGACGGGGGACGCCTTCTCGAAGTCGGCAGTGGAGGCCGTGACCTCGTCGGGCGTGGTGAAGGCAGGCGGCAGGTCGAGGCAGCTGACCGCGGAGTAGGCGGACATCAGATTGGAGTACGAGCCGTCGCTCTCGCGCTCGTAGTAGCTGTCGGAGAGGGCCAGCAGTCCCGCGCCGTCGCCGTTCATGGCCTCGGTGAGCCCTTCACGGAGCTGCGGCCAGGCGCCCTCGTCGTACATCGCAGCGATCACGCCCGTGGTGGCGAGCGACTCGGTGAGTTCGCGGCTCTCCCCGGTGGACACCGGCTGGGCGTCCAGCTTGGCGAAGAACGCCTTCATCCGGGCCGCCGCGTCCGAGGTCGACTTCGTTCCGAGCGGACAGTCCGAGCGCTTCGTGCAGTCGGCGGCGAAGGACTTGAAGGCCGTCTCGAAGCCCTCGGTCTGGTCGCGGTTCATCTGACGGGCCGGGAGGGACGGGTCCATCGCCCCGTCGAGCACGAGCCGACCCGCCCGTTCCGGGAAGAGTTCGGCGTAGGTCGCGCCGAGGAACGTGCCGTAGGAGGCGCCGACGTACGACAGCCGCTCGTCGCCCAGCGCGGACCGGAAGATGTCCATGTCCCGGGCCGCCTCGACGGTGGAGACGTGCGGGAGGACCGAGGACGACCGCTCCTTGCAGCCTGCCGCGAAGCCCTTGAAGGCGGTGCTCAGCTTGTCGACCTCGGCCGGGTCGTCGGGGGTCTGGTCGCTCTGGGTGTACGCGTCCATCTCCTTGCCGTCGAGGCATGTGACGGGCTCGCTGCGGGCGACTCCGCGCGGGTCGATGGCCACCATGTCGTACCGGGCCCGCACCGGAGCGGGATAGCCGACGCCCGCGTACGCCTGGAGGTAGCCGACGGCCGAGCCGCCCGGACCCCCCGGATTGACCTGGAGCGAACCGATCCGCTTGCCCGGGCCGGTGGCCTTCACCCGGGCGACGGCCAGCTTGACCGAGGGCCCGTCGGGCTTGGAGTAGTCGAGCGGGGCCTTGAGCGTGGCGCACTGGAAGCCCGGGGCGCCGCAGTTGCGCCAGTCCAGCTTCTGGTCGTAGTACGGCTTCAGCGCGGCGGTCGACACCGGGGAGGGCGCTGCCGCTCCCGGCACCGAACCCGAGGGCTCGGACGCCTCCGATGCCGGGCCGCTGCCGCTGCAGCCCGAGATCAGCAGCCCCAGGGCTGTGGTGAACGCGATGGCGGAGGTCCTGAGGAACTGCCTGGTGTCCATCCCGGGAGCCTATAGGCACGAAGCCGGATCATGCCCCTTCGCGCCCGTATGGGTGATTCGCCCGGAAAGAAGCTCCGGCGGTAGCCGGGTGATGCGCGTGCGCGGAGGATCTCCCACGCCGAGAGCCCGGCCACGACACCGTCCGTCGGCCGGTTCTGCGCCGGCGGCTCCGGAGCGCCCGGGAGTCACCCCGTGCGCAGCGCCATCGTCATCGCCTCCACCGCCAGCAGCGGGGCCACATTCGTGTCCAGAGCCTCTCGGCAGGCGAGGACCGCCTCCATCCGGCGCAGGGTCCCCTCGGGGCTGGAGCCGCGCGCCACCCGGTCGAGGGCATCCCGCACGTCCTCGTTGGCGAGGGCGACCGTCGAGCCGAGCTGGAGCGCGAGCACGTCCCGGTAGAAACCCGTGAGGTCCGTGAGCGCGAGATCGAGGCTGTCCCGCTGGGTACGGGTGCGACGGCGCTTCTGCTTGTCCTCCAGCTCTTTCATCGCCCCGGCCGTGCCCCGCGGCATCCGCCCACCCGCCGCGGCACCCAGGGCGGCCTTGAGTTCCTCGGTCTCCTTGGCGTCGATCTCCTCCGAGACCTGTCTGGCGTCCTCCGCCGCCGCGTCGATCAGCTCCTGCGCCGCTCTCAGGCAGCCGCCGACGTCCTCGACCCTCAGCGGGAGCCTGAGCACGGTCGCGCGGCGGGCGCGGGCCGCCTCGTCGGTGGCGAGCCGTCGGGCCCGGCCGATGTGCCCCTGGGTGGCCCGGGCGGCGGACGCCGCGGTGTCGGGCTCGATGCCGTCCCGCCTCATCAGCACATCGGCGACGGCGTCGACGGAAGGTGTGCGGAGGGAGAGGTGGCGGCAGCGGGAGCGGATCGTGGGCAGCACGTCCTCCAGGGAGGGCGCGCACAGCAGCCACACCGTGCGTGGGGCGGGCTCCTCCACGGCCTTCAGCAGCACGTTTCCCGCGCCCTCGGTGAGGCGGTCGGCGTCCTCCAGGACGATGACCTGCCAGCGGCCGACCGCGGGCGACAACTGGGCGCGGCGGACGAGGTCGCGGGTCTCCTTCACGCCGATGGACAGCACGTCGGTCCGGACCACCTCGACGTCGGCGTGCGTGCCGACCAGGCTGGTGTGGCAGCCGTCGCAGAAGCCGCAGCCCGGTGCGCCGCCCAGCGCCCGGTCGGGGCTGGTGCACTGCAGGGCCGCGGCGAAGGCGCGGGCCGCGGTGGAACGGCCCGAGCCCGGCGGTCCCGTGAACAGCCAGGCGTGCGTCATCCTCGACGCGGCGGGAGGCGGTTCCCCCGCCGCCTCGGCCGTGACGAGCGCGTCGGCGTCCCGTGCGGCGGAGGCGAGCTGCTCCTGGACACGCTCCTGGCCGACCAGGTCGTCCCACACGGCCATCTGCCGCCACCGCCTCACTCCGTCGTACGAACTGCGGGCTCCGGACCACGTGTCACGAACTGCGCGCCACGTGCCGTGAGGTCCTGCACCGGTCTCCCATTGTGGGGCAGGGGTCGGACACCCCTCACCGCCTGTGGACAACCGGGCCCGCCGGCGACCGGGCGCGCGGTCCGGCCGTGGCCCGAGCCCGGCCGGACCGGCGGGGATCCGCCCTGTGCCGTGACCGGACGGTCCGGCGGCTCGCGGCGCCCCTCGCACGCCCACCCACTGTGCCGCCGCACCACCCGGGTAAATCCGGACGGGGGCGATGGGGGCGCTGCTCCCCGGTGGGATGCTCGCTACGAGGACGACTCTCCGCGCGGCGTACCGCGCCGGACGCCGCGAGCCTCCCGGTAGGCCTTCCCGGTCACAGCGCACGCACCGGCTGGAGCCGTGCCAGGCGGGGTCTGCCCGTCAGGGAGCGGCGTCCGGTGCACGGGGTCTCCCCCGGCCCCGGGCCGAGGGGGAAGGATCGCAAGGCGCCGGATCGACCTCGTGGTGGGCCCACTCGGTCGATCCGGCAACGCCGCGAGTCACCGTGCCGGGCGCCGCGACGGGGCGAACGGCCTGATTGCGGCACTAGCTTCCCCGGCGCCGGTCATCCCCGTCGTCGTGCGGCCCCAGCAGTTCGTCCGCCAGGGTCGGCAGGTCGTCGAGCGGGGTCTCCTCCGCCCAGTCGGAACGGCGGCGCGGCCGGCCCTCCTCGTCGACCTGGGGCAGCTCGCGCGTACGTTCCTCCTCCGCGGGGGCGGACGGCTCGTCACGGAAGAGACCCGGCGGGACGCGATCCGCGGGGCTCTCGCCCCGCACCGGCGGCAGCACCGCCGTCTCGTCGGCCCCGGCGGTCCCCGGCCGGTCGCCCCGCACCGGCGGCAGCACCGCCGTCTCGTCGGCGGGATCCCGCCCCGTCGCGTTGCCCGGAGCCGCACCCCGCGTGCTGCTCGTGGTTCCCCCTGGAGGCGGCGGCACCTGAGGAAGGACCGTGGTCTCCGCGTCCTCCTTGGTCATGTCGATGCGCGGGCGCGGGGTCTCGACCGTCTGCGTGACGTCGTTCGCCCCCACCACGGGAGTGGGCACCGTCGTCTCGGCGGCCGAGGACTCAGCGGCGGCCGCGGCCGCCTCCGCCGCCCGGCGCGCCTCCTCCGCCCGCAGCAGGGCCTCCTCGGCCTTGCGCTGCTTCTCACGACGGCGCTCCTCGGCCTCGGCCCGCAGCCGGGCTTCCTCCTCCGCCTGCCGGCGGCGGCGCTCCGCCTCCTCTCGGCGGGTCTTCTCCTCGGCGTCGCGCCGGCGCCGCTCCTCCTCGGCCAGCCGCCGTGCCTCCTCGGCACGCAGCCTGGCCTCCTCCGCCTGCCGCTCGGCCTCCTGACGACGCGCTTCCTCCAGTTCGCGGCGCTTGCGCTCCTCCTCCTCGGCGCGCAGCCTCGCGAGCTGCTCCTGGCGCTCACTCTCCAGGCGCTCCTCCTCGGCCTTGCGGGCGGCCTCTTCCTCGGCCTTGCGCCGGGCCTCCTCCTCGGCTGCCTTCCGCGCCTCCTCCCGGGCCTTCACCTCGGCCTCGGAGAGCGGCAGCATCTGGTCGAGCCGATGCCGTACGACCGTGGTGACGGCCTCGGGCTCCTGGCCCGCGTCCACGACGAGGTACCGGCCGGGGTCGGCGGCGGCCAGGGTGAGGAATCCGGCCCGGACGCGCCGGTGGAACTCGGCCGGCTCGGACTCCAGCCGGTCCGGGGCCTCCGTGAACCGCTCGCGCGCGGTCTCCGGGGAGACGTCGAGCAGCACGGTCAGATGCGGTACCAGCCCGTCCGTCGCCCAACGCGAGATCCGGGCGATCTCGGTCGGCGAGAGGTCGCGACCCGCTCCCTGGTAGGCCACGGACGAGTCGATGTAGCGGTCCGAGACGACGACGGCTCCGCGCTCGAGCGCGGGTCGGACGACGGTGTCGACGTGCTCGGCGCGGTCGGCGGCGTAGAGGAGGGCCTCGGCTCGGTGGGACAGCCCGGCCGACGAGACGTCGAGCAGGATGGAGCGCAGCCGCTTGCCGACGGGCGTGGCGCCGGGTTCGCGGGTGACGACGACCTCGTGCCCCTTGGCGCGGATCCACTCCGCGAGCGCCTCGACCTGCGTGGACTTTCCGGCACCGTCGCCGCCCTCGACAGCGATGAAGAAGCCGGTGGCCGCGGGTGCCTGGGCGGGGTCCGCACCGCGGCGGACCGCGTCGGCCAGATCGCGGCGCAGCGGCACGCCGGACCGGTCGTCGATCCTGGCGAGGACGATCACGGCCACGGGCAGCAGCAGTGCGCCGACCAGCATCAGTGTGAAGGCGGCGCCGCCGTGAGCGAACACGAACTCTCCGCTGGCCAGGCGGTGCGGACCGATGGCGGCGGCGAGCAGCGGGGCGCCGACCGCGCCGAGCCCGATGGCGACCCGGACGACGGCCTGCAGGTGCTCGGTGATCCTCGGCCGCCGGAACTCCTCGGTCTCCTGGTCGATCAGCGCGTGCCCGGTGTGCGCGGCGACGCCTGCCGAACCGCCGGCGAGGGCCGCGAGGAACAGCACCGTCGCCGTGTCCGGGACGAGCCCCATCGCCAGCAGCGCCACGCCGCTGACGGCGATCACCAGCGCGAGGAGCCTGCGGCGGGACAGTGCGGGCAGCACGCTCGGGGCGCCTCGGACACCGAGCACCGTGGCCCCGGTCAGGGCGAGCACGAACAGGGCGAACGCGGCCGGGCCGCCGCCCAGGTCACGTGCGTGCAGGACGGACACGGCGGACGCGGAGGCGACCGCCCCGGCGATCGCGGCACAGGCCAGGACCAGCAGCGGGACGGCACCGGTGCGGCCCTTGTCGAGGCCGCTGCCTGTGGACGGACGGCGCAGGCCCTCCAGCGGGGAACGGGGGCGCGGCGTCGGGGTGCCCGGGAGTTCGACGGCGGCCAGGACGGACAGCGAGGCGGCGAAGAGGCCCGCCGCCACGTACGACCCGAGCGCGGCCTGGTGCACCGTGAACCACTCGACGCCGGTGCCGAGCAGATTGCCGATCAGCGTCGCCGCGAGCAGTGCGGCGGCGCCGGCGGGAATGACCGCGAAGGAGGTGCGGAGGGACAGCCTCCGAAGAGCGTCCTGGTGGTCCGGCAGCGGGCGTACGGCCGCGCCTTCCAGCGGCGGCGGGGGCAGCAGCGCGGGAGCGGCGCTCTCCCGGGCGACGGTCCAGAAGCGTTCGGCGACGCCGACGACGAAGACCGTGGCGAGCACGTACGCCACGGCACTGTCCGGGGTCCAGTCGATCCACAACGGGGCGATGACGAGCAGGGCGATGCGGATGCCGTCGGCGCCGATCATGGTCCAGCGGCGGTCCAGCGGTCCGCCCGGCGCGGTCAGTGCGGTGAGCGGGCCGAGGAGTACAGCCCCGAAGAGGAACGTGGCGAGTATCCGGACCCCGAAGACGGCTGCGACGGCGAAGGCGGCGCCCCGGTATCCGCCGCCGAAGGCTCCTTCGGCGACCGCCGTCTGGAGCGCCAGCAGGACCAGCACCAGGAGGGCGAGGGCGTCACCGATTCCGCCGACGACTTGCGCACTCCACAACCGGCGCAGGGCGGGTACACGCAGGAGCGACCGTACGGCGCGCTCGCGTGAGTCCGCGGCCAGTGCGTCGGCGTCACGTGCTTCGGGTTCAGAGGTGGGGCTCTGGGCCGTTGGCTGCTCGGCTCGCGTCATTCGCCCAGCCTATCCGGAGGTGATTGCTCCCCGGAGGCCCCGCCCGAACAAACGGGCGGCGGCACCCCGGAACGGCGGAGGGGCGCCCCGTGGTCCTCCGCAGGACGCCCCTTGCCGGACGCTGGTGACGCCGGAGCCGCGGCCGCTGGCGATACCCGCTACGCGTTACTCGTCCGAGGACGACGTCTTCGCCGCCGCGGTCCTCCCGGCCGTCGTCTTCTTCGCGGCCGACTTCGCCGTGGTCGTCTTCTTCGCCGTGGTCTTCCTGGCGGCCGTCGTCTTCTTGGCGGCCGTCGTCTTCTTCGCCGCGGTCTTCTTGGCCGTCGTCTTCTTCGCGGGAGCCTTCTTGGCGGCCTTCTTCGCCGGGCCCTTGGCGCGCTTCTCGGCGAGCAGCTCGTAGCCGCGCTCCGGGGTGATCGTCTCGACGCTGTCGCCGGTCCGCAGGGTGGCGTTGGTCTCGCCGTCGGTGACGTACGGGCCGAAGCGGCCGTCCTTCACCACGACGGGGCGCTCGCTCACCGGGTCGGTGCCCAGCTCCTTCAGCGGCGGCTTGGCGGCCGCGCGGCCACGCTGCTTCGGCTGGGCGTAGATCGCCAGCGCCTCGTCGAGCGTGATGTTGAAGATCTGGTCCTCGGCCTCCAAGGAGCGGGAGTCCGTGCCCTTCTTCAGGTACGGACCGTAGCGGCCGTTCTGGGCGGTGATCTCGACCCCTTCGGCGTCCTTGCCGACGACGCGCGGCAGCGACATCAGCCTGAGCGCGTCCTCGAGGGTCACCGTGTCGAGGGCCATCGACTTGAAGAGGGAGGCGGTCCGCGGCTTGACCGCGTTCTTGCCGGTCTTCGGCGTGCCCTCGGGCAGGATCTCGGTGACGTACGGGCCGTAGCGGCCGTCCTTGGCGACGATCTCGTGGCCGGTCTCGGGATCCTTGCCCAGCTCGAAGTCACCGCTCGGCTTGGCCAGCAGTTCCTCGGCGAGCTCGACGGTCAGCTCGTCCGGCGCGAGGTCGGCCGGCACGTCGGCGCGCTGGTGGCCCTCCGCGTCCTTCTCGCCTCGCTCCACGTACGGTCCGTAGCGGCCGACGCGCAGCACGATGCCGCTGCCGACCGGGAAGGACGAGATCTCCCGGGCGTCGATCGCACCGAGGTCGGTGACGAGTTCCTTGAGTCCGCCGAGGTGGTCGCCGTCGCCGTTCCCGGCCTCGGCGGCCCCGCCGGTCCCCGTGCCCTCGCCGAAGTAGAAGCGCCTCAGCCACGGCACCGCCTGGGCCTCGCCCCGCGCGATGCGGTCGAGGTCGTCCTCCATCTTGGCGGTGAAGTCGTAGTCGACGAGCCGGCCGAAGTGCTTCTCCAGCAGGTTGACCACGGCGAAGGAGAGGAAGGACGGCACGAGTGCCGTGCCCTTCTTGAACACGTAACCCCGGTCGAGGATGGTGCCGATGATCGACGCGTATGTCGACGGGCGGCCGATCTCTCGCTCTTCCAGCTCCTTGACCAGGCTGGCCTCGGTGTAGCGGGCCGGGGGCTTGGTCGCATGCCCGTCCGCCGTGATCTCCTCGGCGGTGAGCCGGTCCCCCTCGGCGACCTGCGGCAGCCGTCGCTCGCGGTCGTCCAGCTCCGCGTTCGGGTCGTCCGCGCCCTCGACGTACGCCTTCATGAAGCCGTGGAACGTGATGGTCTTGCCCGAGGCCGAGAACTCGGCGTCCCGGCCGTCGGAGCCGGTGCCGCCGATCCTGACGGTGACGGAGTTGCCGACCGCGTCCTTCATCTGGGAGGCGACGGTCCGCTTCCAGATCAGCTCGTACAGACGGAACTGGTCACCGGTCAGACCGGTCTCGGCCGGGGTGCGGAAGCGGTCGCCCGAGGGGCGGATCGCCTCGTGCGCCTCCTGGGCGTTCTTGACCTTCCCGGCGTACGTGCGCGGCTTCTCGGGCAGGTAGTCGCCGCCGTACAGCTGGGTGACCTGTGCCCGGGCCGCCGTGACGGCGGTGTCGGAGAGCGTGGTCGAGTCCGTACGCATATAGGTGATGAAGCCGTTCTCGTACAGCTTCTGCGCGATCTGCATCGTCGCCTTCGCACCGAAGCCGAGCTTGCGCGAGGCCTCCTGCTGGAGCGTCGTCGTACGGAACGGGGCGTAGGGGGAGCGGCGGTACGGCTTGGACTCGACCGAGCGGACCGAGAACGCGGCGTTCTCGAGGGCCGCCTTCAGGGCGCGCGCGTTCGCCTCGTCGAGGTGGAGCACCTGGTCCGACTTGAGCCGTCCGTCCGGACCGAAGTCGCGGCCCTGGGCGACGCGCCGTCCGTCGACGGTGGACAGCCGCGCGGTGAAGGCCGCGGGGTCGGAGGCGTCACCTGCGCGGCCGGTGGAGAACGTGCCGGTCAGGTCCCAGTACTCGGCGGAGCGGAACGCGATGCGCTCACGCTCCCGCTCGACGACGAGACGGGTGGCCACGGACTGGACACGGCCCGCGGACAGTCGCGGCATGACCTTCTTCCACAGGACCGGCGAGACCTCGTAACCGTAGAGCCGGTCGAGGATGCGTCGGGTCTCCTGTGCGTCGACCATGCGCTTGTTGAGCTCGCGCGGGTTGGCGACGGCCTCCTGGATCGCGGCCTTGGTGATCTCGTGGAAGACCATCCGCTTGACCGGGACCTTGGGCTTGAGGACCTCCAGCAGGTGCCAGGCGATGGCCTCGCCCTCGCGGTCCTCATCGGTGGCGAGGTAGAGCTCGTCCGAGCCGGCCAGCTGCTCCTTGAGCTTTCTGACCTGAGCCTTCTTGTCGGCGTTGACGACGTAGATCGGCTGGAAGTCGTGCTCGACGTCCACACCGAGCCGCCGCACCTCACCGGTGTACTTCTCGGGGACCTCGGCGGCACCGTTCGGGAGGTCGCGGATGTGCCCGACGCTCGCCTCGACGACGTAGCCGGGGCCGAGGTAGCCCTTGATCGTCTTCGCCTTGGCAGGCGACTCGACGATGACGAGTCGGCGGCCGCCCTGTGCGGTCTCGCTGGTCGGGGACAACTTCGCTCTTCTCTCCGGTCGACGCTCGGTGGGCTCGTACGGCGTACAACGTACGGCGTACGGCCGTACTGCACTTTGCTGTCGCTGCGGAGTGTGACGGTACAACCCGCCCCCGTGTCAAACGGCAAAAGCTCGCAACGGCCACTCGAACGGTAACCCGACTCCGGGCATTCCTGCCGCCCGGACTCCCATCGCGGGCGCCGGGGAGTGGCAGCCGGACGAGGGGCGCGAGGCGTTCAGAGTCTGCCGAAGCACCAGACGCCGGCGAGCAGGAAGCCCGCGCCGAAGATCGTGGTGAGAGCGGCGGCCGTGGCGGGATTCACTCCGTGCGCGACCGGGGCCCGGTGCCGGACCCGCGCTCCCGTCCATATCAGCAGTGCGGCTCCGAACAGCGCGAACACCGCTCCCGCGAAGATCGCCGGACCGCTCTCCATACCCGTCTCCCATTTCTCGGCCTGCCCCGGGAGGCCCCACGGCCGAGGCTGGCACCTCCGGGCGTCCCCCACTCGAATTCCAGGTGAACGCGACACGGGTTCACCCGGGCGGCGCCGCCCGGGGCGATTTCCGGAGCAATGGCTTCCGGGAGGCGGGCGAGCGCAGGTGCACCCGGACGGCCGGGACCCGGAGCGGCCTATCCGCCGGCTCCGCCGCGGACTCGTCCGAGGTCCGTGCGGACATGCGCACAATGGCCGGTTCCGTGCGCAAGCGATGGCTGACGGACGCCGCCCGGCCCGGAGAAGGAGCAGTTCCGGTCCTGCGGCCGGAGCGAGCCGCTTCGACGGCCCGAGCGCCGGCGGGAAGGAGCCCTGCCGGGCCGACGGCTGGAGAGCGTCGGTCCGGCGGCCGCGCGGAGATGGGTAAGGAGCCGTTCCGCCGGTGGGGAGGTCCCGGTGGGCGGCCGGGCGGCGCACGGGCGGCCCCCGGTGGGCACCACCTCGTACGCCGGCGCGGACCGCTGAGGACGTCTGCGCCCGGCGCGTGGCTCAGCCGCGCGGAGCGGCGGGCTCCAGGAAGCCCTCCTGCACCAGCAGCCTGATCGCCTCGGGCGTGCGGTCGCGCAGCAGCACCGGATCCTCGCCGACCAGCTGGGCGATGGCGTCGAGGATCCTGCCCGCGCTCAGCGTGCCGTCGCAGACCCCGGCGAAGCCTGCGCCGACCGTGTCCACCTTCGTGGCCCGCCGCATACCGCGGCTCTGACGCAGCACGACGTGCTCGGGGTCCTCGGCGCCGGGCATCCCGACCTGCTCCTGCACCACCTCGTCCACGAGCACGAAGTGGTCGGCGAGCAGCGCCGCGTCGTCGTGCGTGCGCAGATAGTCCTGGCGGGCGAAGTGAGCCCGCACTGCTTCGCCGAGCGGCTGCTCGACCGGGTGGGGCCACTCCTCGACGACGACCGACGGCCGGTCCGAGTCCGTCTTCCGGAGGGTGATCCAGCCGAAGCCGACCGCCCTGGTCCCGCGCGCCTCGAACTCGTCGAGCCACTCGGCGTACCGCGCCGCGTAGGCGTCGGGAGCGGTGCGGTGGTCACCGCTGTCCCTGAGCCACAGCTCGGCGTACTGCGTCACGTCCTGCACCTCGCGCTGAACGATCCAGGCGTCGCAGCCCCGCGGGACCCAGGAGCGCACCCGCTCCTGCCACTCCTCCCCCTCCACGTGCTGCCAGTTGGCGAGGAACTGCGCGAACCCCCCTTCGTTCAGACGGTCCCCGGCCTGCTGAACGAGCGAGCGGCACAAATCGTCCCCGCCCATTCCGCCGTCCCGGTACGTGAGCCGGGCACCCGGCGAGATGACGAACGGGGGGTTCGAAACGATCAGGTCGAACGTCTCCGACCCGACCGGCGCGAAGAGGGAGCCCTCGCGCAGATCCGCCTCGGGAGCGCCGGACAGCGCCAGGGTGAGGCGGGTGAAGGCCAGAGCCCGTGGATTGAGGTCGGTGGCCGTGACCCGGGTGGCGTGCTGGGTGGCGTGAAGGGCCTGGATGCCGGAGCCGGTACCGAGGTCGAGGGCGGAGGACACCGGAGTGCGGACCGTGATGCCGGCGAGGGTGGTGGACGCGCCGCCGACACCGAGGACGACACCCTCGTCACGGCCGCTCGCGCCGCCGGCCCCGCCCACCGCGCAGCCGAGGTCGGAGACGATGTACCAGTCCTGCCCCTCGGGTCCGCCGTAGGGGCGGATGTCCACCGTCGCCCGGATGCCGTCGGCGGACTCGGCCACCCAGCCGTCCGCGAGCGCCACGTCCAGGGGCAGCGCCTCCCGGGCACGCTCGGGCGCCACCGGGCGCTGCAGCAGGAAGAGCCGTACGAGCGTCTCCAGCGGGGACGCGCCGCGCGTGGCGCGCAGGGCCGGGACGGTCTCGCTGCGGGCGAGGGCACTGTAGGCGGGTGCGCCGAGCAGTTCGAGCAGCCCGTCGGCGGTGAAGTCGGCGGCGAGCAGGGCGTCGCGGAGCCGGGCGGACTGGTCGGGAACGGGAAGGCCTGCGGCAAGGCTGGTCGTACTCACCCACCCATTCTCACCCGCGGCACTCCGCCTTCGCCGCCGCTGCCACGCGCACCCGAGCGACCGCGAGCCCCATCCGGTTCAGTGCACGGTCCGGTTGAAGCAGTCGGCTTCGCGGAGCAAGGTTCACGGAGCGCGGAGCGCGGAACCGGTCTCGCGGAATCCGGTTCACGTGGGTGGGGGGGGGACGCCGTCGAGGACCACGACGCTCCCGCCCCGCGGGACCGTGCCGTATCGCGGCCCGCACCGGCGCGGTCGGCCGACGGGAACGCGGACCACCGGCGTGGCGGGGCACCGGGAACGGTGCCGGGCGGTTCCTCCGTCGGCTGCGGCAGCGGCTCGACTACTCGGACGTCCCCTTTGACGCCTCGGGCTCGGCGGATCCGGCAGACTTCGACGGGCCGGCCGCGTTCGACGGCTTGCTGCCGGGCTCGGAGGCACCGTCGCCCGTGCCCGCGGGAGCGGTCGCCGACGGCTTCGCCCGCTGGCAGCCCTTCTGCTTCCCCATCGCCCGGCCCAGATCGCCGGACTGCAGCTTGCCGAGGGCGACCTGGTCCATCTTCTGGATCTTCTTCAGTCCGTTCGCGACGTCCTGCAGGCCGTCCGCGAACTTCTGCTGGTTCTTCGGGTCGAGCGCGTCGACCTTCTTCTTGAGGTCGAGGTACGCCGTCGCGGTCGCGTTGAGCTCCTTGACCGCGTCCTGCCGGAGCTGCTCCTGGCCCTCACCGGGCGGGGAACCGGCGGCCTGCACCGCGGAGGCCAGCGCCTTGTTGGCGTCGGCGATGTCCTGGAAGGCCTTGGAGTCGGCCGCCTGTATGTCGGCGGGCTTGCCGTCCACGGAGGTCGAGATGATCGCCTGCTGGGCGTCAGTCCGCTTCTGGATCTGCGGCTGCGCCTTGTCGCAGACACTCTTCGCCCACGCGTCCACCTTGTCGCTGTCGCCTTCGCCACTGCAGCCCGTCAGCGCGAGCACCAGCACCGCACCGCCGGACACGGCGGCCGCGAGCGTCTTGTTCACCTTCACCGGATCGGTCCCTTCCAAGGCTCTCGGCCCCGGAACATACACGGCCTCCGCACAACAATCCCGTGCCGAATGTCCGGCTTATCCATGTATCCAGTTGTTTGCCCCATGAGAGACAAGGCTCACCGGTCTCCGTTCCCGGCCTGCCCCCGGGTGGGCGAACGGGCGGGCATCGTGGTCGACCACGATGCCCGCCCGTGCTGTGAGCAGGCGTTTCGTCCAAGGGAGAGCTACTGCGAAACAACCGCCGGGTCCGGTGACTTCGACGACCGCTCGGCGGCGTTGTCTTCGTCACCCACCGCGACCGACCGCCTCTTCGAGATGTACACCGCGCCGACGATGACCAGGATCGCCAGCGTCGCGATCACCGCCCGCACGCCGGCGTTGGCGTCGTCGCCGTAACTGAACTGCACGACCGCGGGCGCGATGAGCAGCGCCACGAGGTTCATCACCTTCAGCAACGGGTTGATCGCCGGGCCCGCGGTGTCCTTGAACGGATCACCGACCGTGTCACCGATCACCGTCGCCGCGTGCGCCTCACTGCCCTTTCCGCCGTGGTGCCCGTCCTCGACGAGCTTCTTGGCGTTGTCCCACGCGCCACCGGAGTTGGCGAGGAAGACGGCCATGAGGGTGCCCGTGCCGATCGCGCCGGCGAGGTACGAGCCGAGGGCTCCGACGCCGAGGGTGAAGCCGACCGCGATGGGCGCCATGACGGCGAGCAGACCCGGTGTGGCCAGCTCGCGCAGGGCGTCCTTGGTGCAGATGTCGACGACGCGTCCGTACTCCGGCTTCTCGCTGTAGTCCATGATCCCGGGGTGCTCACGGAACTGGCGCCGCACCTCGAAGACCACGGAACCGGCGGACCGGGACACGGCGTTGATCGCCAGCCCGGAGAACAGGAAGACGACAGCGGCGCCGAGGACCAGACCCACCAGGTTGTTGGGCTGGGAGATGTCCAGACTCAGCCCCATCTCCCCGGCCTTGGCGCTCACCTCCGCGACCGCGGTGGCGATCGCGTCCCGGTACGAGCCGAAGAGCGCGGCCGCCGCGAGCACGGCCGTCGCGATGGCGATGCCCTTGGTGATCGCCTTGGTGGTGTTGCCGACGGCGTCCAGGTCGGTGAGGACCTGCGCCCCGGCACCCTTGACGTCGCCGGACATCTCCGCGATGCCCTGGGCGTTGTCCGAGACCGGCCCGAAGGTGTCCATCGCGACGATGACACCGACGGTGGTGAGGAGTCCGGTACCGGCGAGGGCCACGGCGAACAGCGCGAGCATGATCGACGTACCGCCGAGCAGGAATGCCCCGTACACACCGAGGCCGATCAACAGCGCGGTGTAGACGGCGGATTCCAGACCGAGGGAGATGCCGGCGAGTACGACGGTGGCCGGACCGGTGAGCGACGACTTGCCGATGTCGCGTACCGGGCGGCGGGTGGTCTCGGTGAAGTACCCGGTCAGCTGCTGGATCAGGGCGGCCAGCACGATGCCGATGGCGACGGCGACCAGCGCGAGGACGCGCGGGTCTCCCTCGTGGCCCCTGATCGCGGGCTCGGTGACTCCGCTCAGCTCGGCGTACGACGACGGTAGGTAGGCGAACACCGCCGCGGCCACCAGGGCCAGCGAGACAACCGCGGAGATGAAGAAGCCGCGGTTGATGGCGGACATCCCGCTGCGGTCGGCGCGCCGCGGGGCGACCGCGAAGATACCGATCATCGCGGTGACCACGCCGATCGCCGGAACGATCAGCGGGAAGGCCAACCCCAGATCGCCGAAGGCGGCCTTGCCCAGGATGAGGGCGGCGACGAGCGTGACGGCGTACGACTCGAAGAGGTCGGCGGCCATGCCGGCGCAGTCGCCCACGTTGTCACCGACGTTGTCCGCGATGGTCGCGGCGTTGCGCGGGTCGTCCTCGGGGATGCCCTGCTCGACCTTGCCGACGAGGTCCGCCCCGACGTCCGCGGCCTTGGTGAAGATGCCGCCACCGACACGCATGAACATGGCGATCAGCGCGGCGCCGAGGCCGAAGCCCTCCAGGACCTTGGGCGCGTCCGCGGCGTAGACGAGGACGACGCAGGAGGCACCGAGCAGGCCGAGGCCCACCGTGAACATGCCCACCACACCGCCGGTACGGAAGGCGATCTTCATTGCCTTGTGCGCGACGGCCGTCAGATCCTTCGCCGGCTCGCCTTCGGCCGGGGTCGCCTCACGCGCCGCCGCGGCCACGCGCACATTCGCGCGCACCGCGAGGCGCATGCCGATGTATCCGGTGGCGGCTGAGAACAGCGCACCCACCAGGAAGAAGACCGAACGTCCCAGTCTCTGCGACCAGTCGTCCGCCGGCAGCAGCATCAGCAGGAAGAAAACGATCACGGCGAAGATGCCCAGAGTGCGCAACTGCCGTGCCAGATAGGCGTTTGCGCCTTCCTGGATGGCTGCCGCGATCTTCTTCATGGACTCGGTTCCTTCACCGGCCGCCAGCACTTGACGCACCAGCAACTGGGCGACGACCAGCGCCGCGATCGCGACGACCGCGATGACAATTACGATCATTCTGTTGTCATCGGTGAGTACTGCGGCCGCAAGGGAAGTGGGTTCGGTCAGGGTTGGGTTGAAGAGCCCCGCCATTCGTCCTCCTTGACGTTCAGAGCTCAAGATGTGGACGGATTGTAGGGAGCGGAACCTGATCAAAACAGTGCGCGACAAATGGAATTGACCTTCGTTCGCTCCCCACCAAATGATCCCGCCTCGGGATTGCCCCCGAAAGCGGTAATGGGGCAAAAGCATTGACGCTTGATAAATGATCTAGGGAAATGAAAAAGGCCCTGCTCAGCAGGGCCTCTCAATAAGGTGGGTGCGGATGCCGCCGTCAGCGCGGCGCGCCAGGGGCGGTCATCGGGTCATGACACGATCGTGACCGGATTCGTCGGCCAGGTCATCCGGATGACACCTCCCTGCTCGCCCGTCGTCACCTCCACGTCGTCGACGAGACCGCTGATCACCGCGAGCCCCATCTGGTCCCGCCCGTCGGCGTCCTCGTGGTCGTCACCGGAACCGGAGCCGTGCTTCCCGGCCTCGGCTCCCGCGGGGACACCGGACACGGGCACCTCGTCGCCGACCTCGATGGAGAAGGACTTCTCCTCCTCGGTGAGCAGGACGCGCACGGGAGCCGTGACGCCGTGACTGCGGTGCAGCCCGACGGCACGGCTGCACGCCTCGCCGACGGCGAGCCTGACCTCGTCCAGCACCGCCTCGTCCACCCCTGCCCGCCGCGCCACGGCCGCCGCCACGAGGCGGGCCGTCCTGACGTGCTCGGGCTGAGCACTGAAGCGGAGTTCAACGGTGGCCATGCGGTCCCCCTCGACGTACGAGCGTGCGAGCGTGCTTCTCACGGGCACCGGGCCGACGCCCGGCACCCTGGCCTTCCTCCGGACTCCCCGGAGCCTCCGAACGCGCCGGAGTCCCCGGGGAACCCCCGCGGCGACTCAGTCGGTCGCCGCGACGGCCTCGTCGACCGTGGTGTGGATGGGGAACACCTTGGTCAGACCAGTGATCCGGAAGATCTTGAGAATGCGCTCCTGGTTGCAGACCAGGCGCAGCGAGCCTTCATGCGCACGTACGCGCTTCAGACCGCCCACGAGCACGCCGAGGCCGGTCGAGTCGAGGAAGTCCACGCCCTCCATGTCGACAACCAGGTGGTAGCTGCCGTCGTTCACCAACTCGACCAACTGCTCGCGCAGCTTGGGCGCGGTATACACATCAATCTCGCCACCGACCTCGACGACCGTGCGGTCGCCACCAGGGCCGGACACATTGCGAGTCGACAGGGACAGGTCCACGGATCCTCCAGCACCTTGCTATCGAGCGGTCGCCCCTCGGTCTCCCCGGCGGAGCCAGGGGACGGATCGCCAGCCGCGATGGCATTCAATCACTTACCAGCAGCCATGCACGACGCCTTGGGACCATTGTCCGTCACGCCGGTGACACACTCGGTCCCGATGGCCATGAATCACCGACCCAGACGACCCGCCGAGAGCGGGGAAACCAGCCCCTCCCCCGGTACGGTCCTCGACCGGCTCACCGCGGGGGCGGGCCGGGCTGCGCGCATCACTCATACGGAGCACTTGCCCCCCAGGCCGGGCCGCCATGCAGTCTGGCCGCACCGTATCCGCGCGGAAGTGATCAACGCCATCCAGCAGGCCGGAATCGAACACCCCTGGACCCACCAGGCGGCCGCCGCCGAGCACGCCCTGGACGGCGAGTCGGTCGTGATCGCCACCGGAACCGCGTCCGGCAAGTCGCTCGCCTATCTCGCACCGGTCCTCAGCACCCTGCTGGACGGCTCGGAGGCGCCCAACGGACGGGGCACCACCGCCCTCTACCTGGCCCCGACGAAGGCCCTCGCCGCCGACCAGCGCCGCGCCGTGAAGGAGCTCGCGTCGCCGCTCGGCAACCGCGTGCGACCGGCCGTGTACGACGGTGACACCCCCGTCGAGGAGCGGGAGTGGGTCCGCCAGTACGCGAACTACGTCCTGACCAACCCGGACATGCTGCACCGGGGCATACTCCCGTCACATCCCCGCTGGTCCTCCTTCCTGCGTTCCCTGCGCTACGTCGTGATCGACGAGTGCCACACCTACCGCGGGGTCTTCGGGTCCCACGTCGCCCAGGTGCTCCGCCGGCTGCGCCGGGTGTGCGCCCGCTACGACGCGCATCCGGTGTTCCTCCTGGCCTCGGCAACGGCCGCCGACCCCGCCGTCGCCGCCGGCCGTCTGACCGGTCTGCCCGTCACCGAGGTCTCGGACGACGCCTCGCCCCGCGGTGAACTCGTCTTCGCGCTCTGGGAGCCGCCGCTCACCGAGCTGCACGGCGAGAAGGGGGCCCCCGTGCGCCGTACGGCCACCGCGGAGACTGCGGACCTCCTGACCGACCTGACCGTCCAGGGCGTCCGCACGGTCGCCTTCGTGCGCTCGCGGCGTGGCGCCGAACTGATCTCGGTCATCAGCCAGGAGCGCCTCGCCGAGGTGGACCGGGGCCTCGCACGGCGTGTCGCCGCGTACCGGGGCGGTTACCTGCCCGAGGAACGTCGCGCCCTGGAGCGTGCCCTGCACTCGGGCGAACTGCTCGGGCTGGCCGCCACCACCGCCCTGGAACTGGGCGTCGACGTGTCCGGCCTGGACGCGGTCCTGATCGCCGGCTACCCCGGTACCCGCGCCTCGCTCTGGCAGCAGGCGGGCCGGGCCGGCCGCTCGGGACAAGGTGCCCTCGCGGTGCTGGTCGCCCGCGACGACCCGCTGGACACCTTCCTCGTCCACCATCCCGAGGCGCTGTTCCGGCAGCCCGTGGAGTCGACCGTCCTCGACCCGGACAACCCCTACGTCCTGGCACCGCACCTCTGCGCGGCCGCTGCGGAGCTGCCCCTGACGGAGCGGGACCTGGAGCTGTTCGGCCCGGCCGTCCCCGGGCTGTTGCCGCAGCTGGAGAGCGCGGGGCTGCTTCGCAGACGCACCGCCGGCTGGTACTGGACCCGCCGGGAGCGGGCAGCCGACCTCACGGACATCCGTGGCGCAGGCGGACGGCCCGTGCAGATCGTCGAGGCCGCCACCGGCCGCCTGCTCGGCACCGTCGACGAACCGGCGGCCCACACCGCCGTCCACGACGGCGCCGTGCATCTCCACCAGGGGCGTACGTACCTGGTGAAGCGGCTGGACCTGGAGGACTCCGTCGCCCTCGTCGAGGAGGCGAACCCGCCCTACTCCACCACCGCCCGGGACACCACCTCCATCTCCGTCCTCGAGACCGACACCGAGATCCCGTGGGGCGCCGGCCGTCTCTGCTACGGCTCCGTCGAGGTCACCAACCAGGTCGTCTCCTTCCTGCGCCGGAGGCTGATCACCGGTGAGGTGCTCGGCGAGACCAAGCTCGACCTGCCGCCGCGCACCCTGCGCACCCGTGCCGTGTGGTGGACCGTGACCGAGGACCAGCTGGACTCCGCCCGGGTGAACCCGGAGCAGCTGGGCGGGGCGCTCCACGCCGCCGAGCACGCTTCCATCGGGCTCCTCCCGCTCTTCGCCACCTGCGACCGCTGGGACATCGGCGGGGTCTCCGTACCGCTGCACCCGGACACCCTGCTGCCGACGGTCTTCGTCTACGACGGACACCCCGGTGGTGCGGGTTTCGCCGAGCGGGCCTTCCACACGGCCCGTGAGTGGCTCGGCGCGACCCTGGAGGCCATCGCCTCCTGCGAGTGCGAGGCGGGCTGTCCGTCCTGCATCCAGTCCCCCAAGTGCGGCAACGGCAACGACCCGCTCCACAAGCGCGCCGCCGTCCGCCTGCTCACCGTCCTCCTGAGGGATGCCCCGGGCGCTCCCGGTGCCGACTCCCCGGACCCGCGACGGGCCCCGGGCCGGGAAGCGGAGTCGACCGGGGGAACACCGGGCCGCCGGGGTGGCCCGGCAGCCACGCAAGACCCGGCCCGGGGCGCCCCGGCGAAGCCGGGACGCCAGGACCTACCGGGAGCGCCCGAGGCCTGACGGATCCCGCCGGGGCCGGCGCCCGGAGCGAGTCCGCCGAACGGGCGGGTCCGGCCGGGCCGCGTCCTCCGGACGGGCGGGACGGGTCAGGCAGGCTTGGCGAGTCCGACGGGCCGGACGGGTCCCGCAGTCCGCGAGGGCCCTACGAGCGCGCCCGGGCCGACGGAGCGGGCCCCGGCGGGCGGGGCGGGGCCGACGGGCCGGCCCGGGATCTGACCTCGGGCCGGTACGGGCCGAGGGCGGCCCCGGCCGTCACATCGGCGATCTCACCGGCAACCGCGCACCGCACGACCACCGCTCCCTGTGCCCGAGCCACGCGTGCCGCCCAGGCACATGCCGGTCCGGCGCCTTCAAGCGCCAGGTCGGCCGCAGCGAGCGCCGCGAGGTCGGCGGCGGCGCCCGCACGGTGACGGGCGACGACCGCCTGCCCCATGGCGAGCACCACGGCGAAGACCGCGCACATCGCGCACGCCGCCATGGCCACCCAGACGGTCGCCGAACCCCTGTCGCAGCTCCTCATGGTTCGCCGCCCCCCACCGCGTCCTCCGCGAGGGCGACGGCTTCGGCCGTCAGGGTGAGGGCCGCTGTCCCGGGACCGGGGCTCGCCGCCTCGACCCGCACCCGCCAGAGGTCCCCGTCCCTGCCCAAGGAGATCTTCGAGCCGGCCGGTGCCGCCGAACGGGCGGCGGAGATGGCCGCGGCCTCCGGCTCCGAACGGGCGGCCGCGCGAGCGCCCGCCCTGGCGGCGTCCACGCACTGGATCTGCGCCGACGCCGCCATCAGCGCCCAGACGAGCGCCATCGTGAACACCACCAGCGCGGGCACGGCCACCGCGGCCTCTGCCGTGACGGATCCCCGGTCGGCTGCACGGCAGGAGCGCCGAAGCACGGACGTCGCGGTGCCGGAGGCCCCGGAGGTGTCAGAACTGCCCATTGAGCGCCTTCCCGATGATCGACTCGAGTGCCGTGGAGACCGTGTCGCTGGTGATCACCTGATAGAGAGCCGCTGCGAAGGCGCATGCCGCGATCGTGCCCATCGCGTACTCCGATGTCGTCATTCCGGCATCGCCCCGAGGGAGTCGGCCCGACAGCCGGTCACGCGCCCTTGTGAGGATTTCCCTGGTCCGAGACGCAGCCCCGGTGCGTGCGAAGTCCGCGGAGTTCGCTCCGGTGAACACCGCTCCCTGGGTCTTCACATCGGTCACGCTCATGTCGATCCCCTCGATTCCGAATGATGTTGGTGCTGGTGCCGTTCGCTGCACCAGTGCCGCTGGTGCCGCTTCCGAGTGCCGCCGAGTTCCGGTCATGCGCTGATCCGGACCACCGCCGGTCAGTTGCCGCCGTTGCCGTGCAGCAGCCCCGTGGCGAGGCCGATCACGACGGGAGCCACTCCGATCGCGAGGAAGGCGGGCAGAAAGCAGAGCCCCACCGGTGCCGTGATCAGTACCTGGGCGCGCTGCGCCCGGGAGGCCGCGATGCGGGCCTTCTCCGCCCGGAGTCCCGCAGCCAGCCGGGCGACCGGTTCCGCGGCGGGAGCTCCCGTCGCGGCCGCCTGCTCGAGACAGCGGGCGAGCCTCGCCGCCCCCGGAATCTCCCCGAACCTCCCCCAGGCGCGGGCCGGTTCGCTTCCCAGCCGAAGCTCGGCCGCAGTCTGTGCCAGTCGCTCCCCGACCGGCCCGCCGAGCGACTGGCCGACCGCGAGCGCCGCCTCGCGCGGCCCGGCTCCCGCCGAGACACAGGCGGCCAGCAAGTCCGCGGCGAGCGGCAGTTGGTCGATCGCAGTCCTCTCCGAGGCGCCCGCCGCCCTGTCGCGTGCGCGGCCCCGCTGCCACCTCCGGAGGCCGTACGCTCCGGCAAGCCCCAGCAGACACCCGGTGATGCCCCCGGCGATGACCCAGCCGGTGACCACCGCCACGACCGGGGCCGTCCACGTACCCGCCCAGGCCGGCGCTCGAACAGGGCGCCGACGACGCAACGTCCCGTGCCGCACGGAGCCCGGCCCCAGGAGTGCGTGGAGCCGCCTGCGCGCCTGTCGGCGACGCAGCCGCCCTCTCACCATCCAGGCCGCCACCGCGGCCGGCGGAACGGCGATGCCCAGGCTCCTGATGAACTCATCACTCACGGCCGCTCCCCGCCCGTACGATGCGCGTCGCCCAGTACAGCCCGACGGCCTCCAGCAGACAGCCGACCAGCAGACAGCCCAGCCCTGCGGGGCTGTGCAGCAGGACGCGCAGGGGATCGGCGCCGAGCGCCCAGCCGAGTGCCAGCCCGATCGCCGGGAGCAGCGCCAGCACCACGACCGTCGACCACGCCCCCGCCAACCGCGCTCTCAACGAGTCCCGTTGTTCCTGCTCGGCCCTGAGGGCGGCCTCGAGCCGGTCGATTCCCGTCGCCAGACCCGCCCCGCTGTCCACGGCGACGAGCCAGCAGGCGGCCAACCCGGCCAGTCCTTCCGCACCCGGTTCACCGGACGCACGCCTCAGCTCCGCCGGCACGTCCCCGCCGAACCGGGCGGCCGCCAGCACCGCCGCCTCCGCAGCACCCAGCGCTCCGGTGGCCCGGCCGGCGGCCAGCAGTGCCCGTCCCGGCTGACTGCCGGCCCTCAACTCGCCCGCGACAAAGCCGCACAGAGCGATCACCGCGCCGGCTCTGCCGTCCCTCGTCCTTCCGCGCTCGAACGCCCTCAGCCGCCGCCCCAGCAGGGGGACCGCCACCGCACCCACGAGGAGCGGCAGCACCGAACCGCCCAGCACGGCCAGGAAAGCGCCCGCCGGCAAGCACAGCCATTCGCGCCGAAACCGGTCCAAGGGGCGCCGCCAGCGCTCCCAGGGCCATCGGGTGTCCGGTCGCACGGCGCCGCCGGACGCCAGCACCAGCCGCGCCCTCCGCAGCCCTTCGTCCCGGCCGGCCGTCAGGCAGACGGCAGCTCCGGCGCACACCGCCGCATACAACGCCGCCGTCGTCATCGAGGACCCCCGATCAGGGACCGCAGTCGCTCCCAGCCTCGTTCGCGGACGAAGTGCGCCGCGCCCCACCGCAGCGCCGGCACGGTGACCACGAGCCCGGCCGCGTCACGCTCCAGCACATGGATCTCGGCAACCCGGCGCCCGCCGTCCCGCCGCCGTACGAGATGCACCACGACCGACAGGGCGGCGGCCAACTGGCTGTGCAGCGCGGCCCGGTCGAGACCGGCGGCCGTCCCGAGCGCCTCGAGCCGGGCGGGGACGTCCGCGGCCGTGTTGGCGTGCACGGTTCCGCAACCGCCGTCGTGTCCGGTGTTCAGCGCCGCCAGGAGATCGGTCACCTCGGAACCGCGTACCTCCCCGACGACCAGCCGGTCCGGACGCATTCGAAGCGCCTGCCGCACCAGGTCGCGAAGAGTGACCAGACCCGCGCCCTCCTGGTTAGCCGGGCGGGATTCCAGGCGCACGACGTGCGGATGGTCGGGACGCAGTTCGGCGGAGTCCTCCGCGAGCACGATGCGCTCGTGCTCGCCCACCAGTCCCAGCAGGGTGGACAGCAGCGTCGTCTTGCCGGAGCCGGTGCCACCGCTGATCAGATACGAGACCCTGGCCTCGATCATTGCAGTGAACAGCCGGTCGCCGCCCGGCGGTACCGTGCCGGCCGCCACCAGCTCGTGCAGCGAGAAGGCCCTCGGCCGGACCACCCTCAGCGACAGACAGGTGGATCCGACAGCCACGGGAGGCAGCACCGCGTGCATCCGCGTGCCGTCGGGCAGCCTGGCGTCCACCCAGGGGCGGGCGTCGTCCAGTCGCCTTCCCGCCACCGCCGCGAGCCGTTGCGCCAGCCGGCGCACCGCTGCCGCGTCGGGGAAGCACACCTCGGTGAGCCGGAGTCCGCAGCCCCGGTCGACCCACACCCGATCGGGCGCCGAGACCAGCACATCGGTCACGGCGGGGTCGGCGAGGAGTGGCTCCAGAGGCCCGGTGCCGACCAGTTCGCAGCGCAGTTCCTCGGCGGCGCCGAGGACCTCCGCGTCACCGAGCAGCCGTCCCTGCGCCCGCAGCGCCGCGGCCACCCTGGCCGGGGTGGGCTCGGCCCCGCTCTCGGCGAGCCGTTGCCGTACCGCTTCCAGAAGTACCGACGTCACGCCGCACCTCCACCGGTGAGCGCCCGTGCCCAGAAGGCGGAACAGAACCTGGCCAGCGGGTCCCGCTCTGCCGCGCCCGGCGGAACTCCCGCGTCGAGATCGGCGGACAGTCCGGCCTCCAGCGGGAGTTCACCGGCCAGTTGCAGTTCCAGCGCCTCCGCCACCCACCGCTCGTCCAGCCCCGGGCCCCACGGCCCTCGGACGACGAGCCGCAGATCGCCCAGCACCATGCGGACGGTCGACGCGACCCGACGTGCGGCGGCCACCGCACGCAGGTCGCCCGGCACCACGAGGAGCCCGACGTCCAGCTGCGCCAGCGCCTCCGCCGTCCCTTCGTCGACCCGGCGGGGCAGATCCACGACGACGACTCCACCGCGTCTGCGCGCCGCTGCCAGCACCGACCGCATGGCCTCCGGCGGAATCGTCACCGTCTTGCCCCGGTCCCAGCTGAGCACCCGCAGTCCGTGCACCGATGGCAGCGACTCCTCCAGCGCGCCGCCGGCGACCCGGCCTCTGGACGCCGCGAAGTCGGGCCAGCGCCGGCCTTCCTGCTGCTCTCCGCCGAGAAGGACGTCAAGGCCGCCGCCGAGCGGATCCCCGTCGACGAGCATCGTGCGCCTGCCCTCACGGGCCGCGGTCACGGCGAGCGCGCAGGCCAGCGTGGACGCACCGGCCCCGCCCCGTCCACCGAGCACACCGACGGTCAGCGCGGGCCGACCCACGCCCTCCGCGACATCGGCGATCCTGTCGACGAGCCAGCCCTCGGCGTCGGGAAGCCGCAGCACACAGTCGGCGCCGATCTCCACAGCCCGGCGCCACACCTGTGGATCGTCCTGGTCGCGCCCGACGAGGAGCACACCGCGTCTGCGGGTGGCCCCCAGACACCGGGCGGCCGCATCGTCGCCGACCAGGACCAGTGGGGCCGCTTCCCAGCCGCCTCCGTCCTCCGGCACCGCGTGGTGGACCTGCGGCTCGGCGCCGGCGGCGGCGCACAGTCTCAGCAGGTCGTCCAGGAGCGGCGGATCCTCCGTGATGATCAAGGGTCCCGTCCGGTGCTCGGCGGACAATCCGTCCCCGCCTGCGGCCCCGGCCGCGCCCGGTGGCGCGGTCCTGCCGAACGCGCCGGACGTGCTGTGTCGCACCACGATGCCTCCCCTTTCGCCGCGCTGCCGCGGCGCCTCCCGCGGAAGCCGGCCGGCCCCGCATGTGTGGCCGCACCACTCCCGTCGGAGGCGGGATCGATGCGGGATCAGTGATTCCTTCGGCCCGTGAACTTCGCGGACGTAATCACCGTGCGGGGCAGCGGAAAATCGTGTGGATCTTGCTCCAAAACTGTGGACAACTCACCGCTTGTGAATATCCCGTTAGCCCATACCGGTGACTTCCGGCATGACATCCGCAGCGCAGCGCAATAATCACGCAGAGTGACGAAGGATGGAGGGCGGCGGAGTGCCCCGTTCCAGGCATACGGAGGTAAGGACGATCAGCAACAGAAGGCGAAAATGCGTCCGGACATGCGACGACCCCCGCCGGGGGGGAGAGCGGGGGTCGTCCCCACGGCCGACTCGGGGGGGGAGGAGTCGGACCGGGTTAGCACGGTCGCGAACGATCCGTGACTTCCATGGTGTACCCGAGAGCCTTCTCAGGCAAACCCACGCGCCCCACCTTACGCCGAATGGAGGGCGCATATGCTCTGCGTCGTGGAAAACCACTCCTTGCCGCGCACAGCAGCCTTCTTTGACCTGGACAAGACGGTCATTGCGAAGTCGTCGGCGCTGACCTTCAGCAAGTCCTTCTACCACGGCGGACTGATCAACCGCCGCGCCGTGCTCAGAACGGCGTACACCCAGTTCGTCTTCCTCGCGGGCGGCGCCGACCACGACCAGATGGAGCGGATGCGCAAGTACCTGTCCGCGCTCTGCAAGGGCTGGAACGTGCAGCAGGTGAAGGAGATCGTCGCCGAGACCCTGCACGATCTGATCGACCCGATCATCTACGACGAGGCGGCCTCCCTGATCGAGGAGCACCACACCGCCGGCCGCGACGTCGTCATCGTCTCCAGCTCGGGCGCCGAGGTGGTCGAGCCGATCGGCGAGCTGCTGGGCGCCGATCGCGTGGTGGCGACGCGGATGGTGGTAGGCGAGGACGGCTGCTTCACCGGAGAGGTGGAGTACTACGCGTACGGACCCACCAAGGCCGAGGCGGTGAAGGAGCTCGCCGCGTCCGAGGGGTACGACCTCGAACGCTGCTACGCCTACAGCGACTCCGTCACCGACGTCCCGATGCTCGAGGCCGTGGGTCATCCGTACGCGGTCAACCCCGACCGGGCGCTGCGCCGTGAGGCCTCCTCACGCGGGTGGCCGACCCTCGTCTTCAACCGCCCGGTGCGACTGAAGCAGCGCATCCCGGGCTTCACGATGCCCGCGCGCCCCGCACTCCTCGCGGCCGCGGCGGTGGGAGCGGCGGCGGCCACCGCCGGCCTCGTCTGGTACGCCAACCGGCGCCGCAGCACCGCTGCCTTTGCCCGCACTTGAGATTGAAAGTAAAAAGTGCGGTCAGGGGTTCCGCTTGTCGTACCGCTGGAGTACAAATGAATTAACGGCCCGCGAGACCTGGGACATCCGAGAGGATCACCTTCTACGCAACAAAGGCCCCACGGACCGAGCATGGACGCTGAGCACCCACGCGACGTCGACCCGTCGATTACGGGCCAGCCGCACCAGGTGACGGGCAAAGTTCCCGACCTGATGGGCAACATCTCGAGGACGCTTGGTAACTCGGCCGACATGCCAGCGGCGGTACCGACCGGTACCGCCGCAACCCTTTGGTCCGGCGTCTCGCCGCGTTCAACACCCTTCGCGAACAGTGCCCTTGGCCCGGCCGGACGGCGCCCGGCCCAAGGTCACGCCGCTCCCCGCTGGAGCGCCTCGCACACGGCCGTCGACTCCCGCACACCGAGTTCGACGGCGCGGCCGCAGTGGGTGATCCAGGCGCCCATGCCCTCCGGGGTCCCGGACAGATAACCGTCGAACGCCTTGAGGTACTCCGTACGGCCGAGTTCGGCGTGACCCACCTCGGTGGGGCAGATCGACTTGGGGTCCAGTCCGCTGCCGATGAGGACGATGCGCTCCGCCGCCCGTGCGACCAGTCCGTTGGCCGAGGAGAAGGGGCGCAGGGCGAGCAACTCGCCGTGCACCACGGCGGCCATGACCAGTGCGGGGGCCGCACTTCCCGCGATGACCAGCCCCGACAGCCCGTCGAGCCGCCCGGCGACCTCGTCCGCGTCCGGCAGCGGTGCCTCGATCAGCGGCTCGTCGACCTTCTCCCCCGCGAGCCGCGGCCGGCCGACCGACTCCTCGGGAGCGACACCGCCCTCCGCGACCAGATGGAGCCGGGCCAGGACGCGCAGCGGGGACTGCCGCCAGATGGACAGCAGCTGCCCCGCCTCAGCGGTCAGCCGGAGGGCGGCCCCCACGGTGCGGGCCTCCGTCCCGCTCCCGAAGTCGGTGCGCCGGCGCACCTCCTCCAGCGCCCAGTCCGCGCCCGAGAGCGCGGCGGACGCCCGGGCCCCGCGGAGCGCGGCCTCCGAGGTGACCTCGTTGCTGCGGCGACGCATGACGCGGTGCCCGTAGACCCGGTCGACGGCCTTCCGCACCGAGTCCACGGCATCCGCCACCCCGGGAAGATCACCCAGTGCGGCCAAGGGGTCAGAGGCGTTCGTACTCATAGGTAAGGAGGCTACGCGCACCGGGCTCGCGCCCCACGTTGGAGTGGTCTTCTTCACGCACCACGGAAACCCTGGGCGACGATGCCGCTACCCTAGGTGAACATGAAGATCGCTTTCGTGGGAAAGGGCGGTAGCGGCAAGACGACGCTGTCCTCGCTCTTCATCCGTTACCTCGCCGCGCAGCAGGCCCATGTCATCGCGGTGGACGCCGACATCAACCAGCACCTGGGCGCGGCGCTCGGGCTCGACGAGCAGGAGGCGGCGGCGCTGCCCGCGATGGGCGCGCACCTGCAGCTCATCAAGGAGTACCTGCGCGGCACCAACCCGCGGATCACCTCCGCGGAGACGATGATCAAGACAACACCGCCGGGAGAAGGTTCACGGCTGTTGCGCGTCCGCGAGAACAATCCGGTCTATGACGCCTGCGCCCGGACGGTACGGCTCGACGACGGGCAGATCCGGCTGATGGCGACCGGCCCGTTCACCGAGTCGGACCTCGGGGTCGCCTGCTACCACTCCAAGGTCGGGGCGGTGGAACTGTGCCTCAACCATCTCGTCGACGGCCCGGACGAGTACGTCGTGGTCGACATGACGGCGGGCTCCGACTCCTTCGCCTCCGGCATGTTCACCCGGTTCGACATGACGTTCCTCGTGGCCGAGCCGACCCGCAAGGGCGTCTCGGTGTACCGGCAGTACAAGGAGTACGCCCGGGATTTCGGCGTCTCGCTCCGGGTCGTCGGCAACAAGGTGCAGGGGCCGGACGACCTCGAGTTCCTGCGTGACGAGGTGGGCGACGACCTTCTCGTGACCGTCGGGCACTCGGACTGGGTGCGATCGATGGAGAAGGGCCGTCCGCCGCGGTTCACCCGGCTGGAGGAGCCCAACCGGGCCGCGCTGCGCACGCTGCGACGGTCCGCGGACGCGTCCTGTGCGCGGCGCGACTGGGTGCGGTACACGCGGCAGATGGTGCACTTCCATTTGAAGAACGCGGAGAGCTGGGGCAATGCGAAGACGGGGGCCGACCTGGCGGCCCAGGTCGACCCCGACTTCGTGCTCGGCGGGCAGACAGCGGGGGTCAGCGCGCCGCAGCCGGCCTGATCGCCGCGGGTCCGTCGTGCGCCAGCCGGTCCGGGACGGACCCGCCGGCCGCGGCCGGCCAGACCAGACTCGTCCGGCCCGCGGCCGGGACGTCGTCCGCGGCGGATGGACCGGTGGCGGCCCTCACGCCGAGGGCGGACTTGGCCTCCGGTGCGCTCCCTGCCCCGCCGACGCCGGATTCGGCCGTAGCGGATGCGGAAGCGCCGGATCGGGCCGGCCCCGCCCCGGCCCGGGCCGGCGTGCTCCCGCCCGGCTTGTCGGACCCCGAGGAGGCGGCGGTCAGGAAGTCCTTCCAGCCGCTCCTCGGCGCCCGGCCGACGGGCAGGGTGCGCAGTCGCCTCAGCACCTCGGGATCCTGCGCGTCCAGCCAGTCGGCGAGCTGACGGAACGACACGCAGCGCACGTCACGCTGCACACAGACGAAACCGATGGTCTGCTCGACGGCGCGCATGTAGGCGCCGCCGTTCCACGACTCGAAGTGGTTGCCGATGACGAGCGGCGCACGGTTGCCCATGTAGGCCCGGTTGAAGCCCTTGATCAGCCCGTCGCGCATCTGGTTTCCCCAGAAGGTGTGCATGCTGGGGGCGCCCTTCGCCGTGCCCGACTGATTGACCATGAAGTTGTAGTCCGTGGACAACGTCTCGAAGGCGCGGCCAGGCACCGGGACCAACTGCAGGGAGAGGTCCCACAGTCCGTGCTTCTTGTCCGGCCAGATCTGCTCGCTGATGCCGCTGCTGTCATAGCGGAAGCCCTGCTTCGCAGCGACCCGGAGAAAGTTGTCACGCCCCTCCAGGCAGGGCGTACGGGCTCCGACGAGTTCCCGGTCGTAGTCGAAAGGCAGCGACTGCTCGCGCGGCAGGCCCGCGTTGGTCCGCCACTTCTTCACGAACGACTTGGCCTGGACGAGCTCGCTCTTCCACTCCTCGGGCGTCCAGGTGGCACCACCGCCCAGGGGGCCGCAGAAGTGGCCGTTGAAGTGGGTGCCGATCTCGTTCCCGTCCAGCCAGGCACCCCTCAGTTCGCGAACGGTGGCCTTGATGCCCTTGGTGTCGTTGAAGCCGATGTCGGAGCGGCCCCGTTCGTGCCGGGGCGGGTCGTACAACTCGGCCTTCGACTCCGGGAGCAGGTACACGCCGCTGAGGAAGTAGGTCATCGTGATGCCGTGCTTCCTGCCCACTTCCCGGAAGTGGGAGAAGAGCTTCGTGTCGTCCTCGCCGGCCCCGTCCCAGGAGAACACCACGAACTGCGGCGGTTTCTGCCCCGGCTTCATCCGCTCCGGGCGCGCCTGCCCCGGTTGCGCCCCGGTGTACGAGGTCGAGCCGTCGCCGATCTGACCCAGCCGGTTCCCCAGGGCACCGGAGAGCCCCGACCCTCCGTCACCACCGGAACATGCGGCGAGGCCCATGACGAGCGCGGTGGCCACGGCACCGAGGACAGCCTTCCGTGCGGCGGGCAGCATCCGTCCACCCTCTTTCGACGTGTGCGGTGAAGTGCGATCGATACGCCCATACGACTGCGAACCAGAACAAAGTCGCACCAAGGGCCATGGAGCAGGGGAGACAGGCCGAGCCGGGAGGATCAATCACCGGATCGAATGAGTCCGTCCCGTCACTCGCCGACGCCTGCCGGCCGAGCGGGAGGCCCTTCCCGGGCAGGTGACTCGATCACCCGCCCTACCGCAGGGGGCGGGTGATCGACGGGGACATCCCGCCGAACCGCTCACCCGGGGTGAACCGACCCGGTGCGGCATACGTGAGTACGAGTGGCCCCTTCCCCCACCGCCCGGGGCGAAGGGGCCACTTGTCCGGGACGGCGGACCGGGCGTCCCACCGGCCACTTCAGCCCTCGACAGGTCTAAACCAATTTCTTGAAGGCCCTTGTCACCCGGCCATCCGCCTGATGAGCTATGGCCTGGGACACATAGGCACATAGGACGCCCTGGGAAAGGGAGATGCCGTGAGCAACGAGAGCCTGGCCAACCTCTTGAAGGAAGAGCGGCGGTTCGCACCGCCGGCCGAGCTGGCCGCGCACGCCAACGTGACGGCGGAGGCGTACGAGCAGGCCGCGGCGGACAGGCTTGGCTTCTGGGCCGAGCAGGCGCGACGGCTCAGCTGGGCCGAGGAGCCGACCGAGATCCTGGACTGGTCGAACCCGCCCTTCGCCAAGTGGTTCGCCGACGGCAAGCTCAACGTCGCGTACAACTGCGTGGACCGGCACGTCGAGGCCGGTCACGGGGACCGCGTCGCCATCCACTTCGAGGGCGAACCGGGCGACAGCCGGTCCCTCACCTACGCCGAACTCAAGGACGAGGTCTCCCGGGCCGCCAACGCCCTGACGGAGCTGGGCGTCCGCAAGGGCGACCGGGTCGCGGTCTACCTGCCCATGATCCCCGAGGCCGCCGTGGCGATGCTGGCCTGCGCCCGGATCGGTGCGGCGCACTCGGTCGTCTTCGGCGGATTCTCGGCGGACGCGGTCGCGTCCCGCATCCAGGACGCCGACGCCAAGCTGGTGATCACCGCCGACGGTGGCTACCGCCGCGGCAAGCCCGGCGCCCTCAAGCCCGCCATCGACGAGGCGGTCGCCAAGTGCCCGCAGGTCGAGCACGTGCTGGTGGTCCGCCGCACCGGCCAGGACACCGCGATCACCGAGGGCCGGGACGTGTGGTGGCACGACGTCGTCGACCGCCAGCCGGCCGAGCACACCCCCGAGGGTTTCGACGCGGAGCACCCGCTTTTCATCCTGTACACGTCCGGCACCACGGGTAAGCCGAAGGGGATCCTGCACACCTCCGGCGGCTACCTCACCCAGGCGGCGTACACCCACCACGCCGTCTTCGATCTCAAGCCGGAGACCGACGTCTACTGGTGCACGGCCGACATCGGCTGGGTGACCGGCCACTCGTACATCGTGTACGGGCCCCTCGCCAACGGGGCGACGCAGGTGATGTACGAGGGCACGCCCGACACCCCGCACCAGGGCCGTTTCTGGGAGATCGTCCAGAAGTACGGCGTCACGATCCTCTACACGGCGCCGACGGCGATCCGCACGTTCATGAAGTGGGGCGACGACATCCCGGCCAAGTTCGACCTGTCGAGCCTGCGCGTCCTCGGCTCGGTCGGCGAGCCGATCAACCCCGAGGCGTGGATCTGGTACCGGGAGCACATCGGAGGCGGATCCGCGCCCATCGTGGACACCTGGTGGCAGACCGAGACCGGGGCCATGATGATCTCGCCGCTGCCCGGCGTCACGGAGACCAAGCCCGGATCGGCCCAGCGCCCGCTGCCCGGCATCGCCGCGACCGTCGTCGACGACGAGGGCCGCGAGGTGCCCGACGGCGGCGGTGGCTATCTGGTCCTCACCGAGCCGTGGCCGTCGATGCTCCGCACCATCTGGGGCGACGACCAGCGCTTCATCGACACCTACTGGTCGCGGTTCGAGGGCCGGTACTTCGCGGGCGACGGAGCGAAGAAGGACGACGACGGCGACATCTGGCTGCTGGGCCGCGTCGACGACGTCATGCTGGTCTCCGGCCACAACATCTCGACGACCGAGGTCGAGTCTGCCCTGGTCTCGCACCCCAAGGTCGCCGAGGCCGCCGTCGTCGGCGCGGCCGACGAGACGACCGGCCAGGCCATCGTGGCGTTCGTGATCCTGCGCGGGACCGCGAGCGAGGACGAGAGCCTCGTCGCCGAGCTCCGCAACCACGTCGGTACGACGCTCGGGCCGATCGCCAAGCCCAAGCGCGTACTGCCGGTGGCCGAGCTGCCCAAGACCCGGTCCGGCAAGATCATGCGCCGGCTGCTGCGGGACGTTGCGGAGAACCGCCAGCTCGGTGACGTCACGACACTCACCGACTCCTCCGTGATGGATCTCATCCAGTCCAAGCTGCCGACGGCGGCCTCGGAGGACTGAGTCCGCAGATCACCGCCAGGGGCACCCGGAGCGAACGCGCCGGGTGCCCCTGTTGCGCCTAAGGTGAAGATCAGCTGTCCCGACGTACCCCCCACCCAGGTCATTAGGTAGGGTAAGGAATCGCGTCAACGACGCGGCAGGAAACCGAGGTGCGCCGGGAAGTCTGGTCGGCATGTGCCGTGCCGTGCCTATCCGACCGGAGGTCCCCACTCGTGGCAGCGCCGACCCCCACCCCCCGCAAGTTCCTCGGACGCCCCTCCCTCCCCGAGCGAAACTTCGTGGCGGACGCCCTGCGCACCGAGACCGTCGGCGGGATCCTGCTCCTGGCCGCCGCCGTCGCCGCGCTCCTTTGGGCGAACACCCCGCTCGGCCGCAGCTACGAGGCCGTGGCCGACTTCCATCTGGGCCCGGCGTCCCTCGGGCTCGACCTGTCCATCCAGCACTGGGCGGCCGACGGACTGCTGGCGATCTTCTTCTTCGTCGCCGGTATCGAGCTCAAGCGGGAACTCGTCGCAGGCGAACTGCGCGACCCCAAGGCCGCGGCGCTCCCCGTCATCGCCGCCGTGTGCGGTATGGCGGCCCCCGCACTGGTCTACACGCTGGTCAGCACCGCCGGCGGCGGCTCTCTGGCGGGCTGGGCGGTGCCCACGGCCACCGACATCGCCTTCGCCCTCGCGGTGCTGGCGGTGATCGGTACGTCGCTCCCGTCCGCGATCCGCGCCTTCCTCCTCACGCTCGCCGTCGTCGACGACCTCTTCGCGATCCTGATCATCGCGATCTTCTTCACCAGCGATCTGAACTTCGCCGCGCTCGGCGGGGCCCTGGCCGGCCTCGCGGTCTTCTGGCTGCTGCTGCGCAAGGGCGTACGCGGCTGGTACGTCTACGTCCCGCTGGCCCTGGTCATCTGGGGACTCATGTACAACAGCGGCGTCCACGCCACCATTGCCGGCGTCGCCATGGGCCTGATGCTGCGCTGCACCCGGCACGAGGGCGAGGAGCAGTCCCCCGGCGAGCACATCGAGCACCTCGTGCGGCCGATCTCGGCCGGCCTCGCCGTACCGCTGTTCGCGCTGTTCTCGGCCGGGGTCAGCATCTCGGGCGGCGCGCTGCACGCCGTCTTCACCCGTCCCGAGCCCCTCGGGGTCGTGCTCGGCCTGGTGGTCGGCAAGACCTTCGGCATCTTCGGCGGCACCTGGCTGGCCGCCCGCTTCACCAGGGCCGAGCTCAACGAGGACCTTGCCTGGCCGGACGTCTTCGCCGTCGCGTCGCTGGCCGGCATCGGCTTCACCGTCTCCCTGCTCATCGGCGAGCTGGCCTTCGCCGGCGACGCCGTCCTGACGGACGAGGTCAAGGCGGCCGTGCTGCTCGGCTCCCTGATCGCCGCGGTGATCGCCTGTGTGCTCCTGAAACTACGGGTACGCAAGTACCAGGCGCTGTGCGAGGCGGAGGAGCGCGACGAGGACCAGGACGGCATCCCGGACGTGTACGAACAGGACAACCCGGAGTACCACCTGCGGATGGCCGAGATCTACGAGAAGAAGGCCGCGGAGCACCGGCGCAAGGCGGAAGTCGCGGGTGCGTCGCGCGCCGACGGCGACAGTCCGGCATGATCTGACAGCAGATCCGAAGCAGAGATGAGGGAGTCACCGATGAGCGACCCCGGCAGCACGACCACCGCCGTCGAAGCCGCGGGCGACGTGGTCGGACCGGTTCGGCTGGCCGGCGCCGACAAGACCATGGGGCAGTTGGTCGCGACGGCGACCGCCGAGATGTCCGCCCTGGTGCACGACGAGATCGCGCTGGCCAAGGCCGAACTCAGGCAGGACGTCAAGCGGGGGGTGACGGGCGGGGTGGCCGGCACGGTCGCCGGGGTGCTCGCCCTGTTCTCCCTACCGGTGCTGAGCTTCGCCGCCGCCTACGGCATCCACAATCTCGGTCTGGGACTCGCCTGGTCGTTCCTGATCGTGGGAGCGGCGTTCCTGCTGCTCGCGGGCCTGGCGGCGCTGCTGGCCATGACCAGGTTCAAGAAGGTCAAGCCGCCGGAGCGCTCCATCGCCTCGGCCAAGCAGACGGCCGCCGTGCTCCAGAACGCCAAGCCGCACCCCCGAGGGGCGAAGGACCCGTCCACATCTGTGGCACGCTCGTCCGCATGACGGCACCCGATACGCCCTCTGTCGGCAACGGAAGCAGCACCGGAAACGGAAACGGCGGCCCCGTACGGATCGATGGGCCCTGGACCCATCGTGACGTGGCGGCCAACGGTGCGCGCTTCCACATCGCGGAACTGGGCGACGGGCCGCTGGTGCTGCTGCTGCACGGCTTCCCACAGTTCTGGTGGACCTGGCGGCACCAGCTGACCGCGCTGGCCGACGCGGGCTTCCGCGCGGTCGCGATGGACCTCCGCGGCGTGGGAGGCAGCGACCGTACGCCCCGGGGCTACGACCCGGCGAACCTCGCGCTCGACATCACCGGCGTCGTACGGTCCCTCGGCGAGCCCGACGCGGCCCTCGTCGGGCACGACCTCGGCGGCTACCTCGCCTGGACGGCGGCCGTGATGCGGCCCAAGCTCGTCCGCCGGCTCGCGGTCTCCTCGATGCCGCACCCGCGCCGCTGGCGCTCGTCGATGCTCGGCGACTTCGCACAGAGCCGCGCCGGATCGTATGTGTGGGGCTTCCAGCGGCCGTGGCTGCCGGAGCGTCAGCTCCTCGCGGACGACGCGGCCTTGGTGGGCCGGCTGATCCGGGAGTGGTCCGGTCCGCGCCCTCCCGAGGAGGACACACTCGACGTCTACCGCCGGGCCATGTCCATCCCGTCGACGGCGCACTGCTCGATCGAGCCGTACCGGTGGATGGTGCGGTCGATCGCACGTCCGGACGGCATCCAGTTCAACCGCAGGATGAAGCGCCCCGTCCGGGTGCCGACGCTCCATCTCCACGGCTCACTGGACCCGGCGATGCGTACGCGCAGCGCGGCGGGCTCGGGCCGGTACGTCGAAGCCCCGTACCGCTGGCGGCTGTTCGACGGACTCGGCCACTTCCCCCATGAGGAGGACCCCGCGGCGTTCTCCAACGAGCTCGTCAACTGGCTGAAGGACCCCGAGCCCGACCGCTGACCGCGGCCGCGGCGCGCCCCTGCCCGGCGGCCGACTCCGACGACGGGATCACCGGACGCCGACAGGGGAGACACCCTCCCGCGAACGGGTGTGCGACGAACGGGGATTGCCCGGCGCATAGGCCAATTGGCGGGCCCAGACGCGGTTACCGACCTTGGGGCACGGGCACACGTCGGGGTATGGGCTGGACGCACGACTACAGTGACACAGCACGCAACTCCCGCTCGGCCTCCGCGCCGGTAGCGGACGAAAGGGGCGGCCCCCAGGGGCGGGGGCATGATCCCCGCCTCGGGATTCCGCGCATCCTCCGCCGTCGGGCCCGCTGGGTCTCGGCACGACTGCGCCATCCTCGCGGCTGACGCCGTCGCAACGGCGTCCGCGTCACCTGCTCACGCACGTCTGCACAGGGGCGGACGCTCCTGTGGGCGCGCACACCTGCGCAGCGGCTCATACCTTCCCGGGGCAGCCGTCCGTCCGGGGCGCTGCTCTCCGGGGTGCGCCACTCATCCGGACCGGCTGTTCCCCGGCACGGGTCATGCCCGGGCACATGGGTGCCCGGACCACACGGAGCTCCCGACGTCGGCGTCAGACGGCACAGCGGGGTCCGTGTCCGGACCGTACCGGCAGGTGCCGTGTGCCCGGACCGGACGGCGCACCTGCACACGGGCGAGGTGCCTCCTCACGTACGCCGTGTGCCCGGGCCATGACACGCGTCCGCGACCGACGTCCGGGCCGGGGGGTGCCGGTCTTCGGCACCCGTCGGCGGCGCCTGTCAGAGCGCGCAGCCCTGGCTGTCGACCTCCTGGTTGGCCTTGCGGCCGAGCCTGATGTCGTCGCGGATCTCGTCCGCCGTCAGCGCATAGCCGGTGTCGGCGTCGTCGAGGGACCGGGCGAAGATCACTCCGTACACCTGTCCGTCGGCCGTGAGCAGTGGGCCGCCGGAGTTGCCCTGGCGGACCGTCGCGAACAGCGAGTAGACGTCGCGGCGCACCTCGCCGCGACGGTAGATGTCGGGCCCCTTGGCGTCTATACGGCCGCGGACGCGCGCCGAGCGCACGTCGTACGACCCGTTCTCCGGGAAGCCCGCGACGATGGCGCTGTCACCGGTGCGGGCGTCACCGTCGGTGAAACGGAGGGGCGGTGCCTTCAGGTCGGGGACGTCCAGCACGGCGATGTCGCGCTGCCAGTCGTAGAGGACGACCTTGGCGTCGTACCGCCGGCCTTCGCCGCCTATCTGCACGGTCGGCTCGTCCACTCCGCCCACGACGTGCGCGTTCGTCATGACCCGGCGCTCGGCGAAGACGAAGCCGGTGCCCTCGAGCACCTTGTTGCAGCTCTGCGCGGTGCCGACGACCTTGACGATGGACCGCTGGGCGCGGGCCGCGACCGGGCTGTCGACCAGCGCCGGGTCCGGCGGCCTGACCTCGGTGATGGGCTCGTTGGCGAAGGGGCTGAAAACCTGCGGGAAGCCGTTCTGCGCGAGGATCGACGAGAAGTCGTCGAACCACGTGTCCGCCTGTGGCGGCATCACCCGGTCGACGCCGAGGAGGATCTTGGAGTTCCGGACCTCCTTGCCGAACGGCGGCAGCGTGGTGAAGGCGAACAGGGAGCCGATGATCCAGGCCACCAGCAGCATCGCGAGGACGTTCACGAGAGCGCCGCCGGTCGCGTCGAGCGCACGCGCCGGGGTCCAGGTGATGTACCGGCGGAGCTTGTTGCCGAGGTGAGTGGTGAGGGCCTGCCCGACGGACGCGAAGACGATCACGATCACGACGGCGACGATCGCCGCTGCCGTGGACACCTCCGTCTCGTTCGTCATCCGGTCCCAGAGGAACGGGAGCAGATAGACGGCGACGAGTCCACCGCCGAGGAACCCGATCACCGACAGGACGCCGACGACAAAGCCCTGACGGTAACCGACGACGGCGAACCACACGGCGGCGAGCAGCAGCAGGATGTCCAGCACGTTCACCGTCACTAGCCTCGCAGTTTCGTCGTCCGGCACTCCGTCCGGCAGGAAGGTCCCGGATCAGCTCCCGGTGACGCCGGACCGGCCACCGGAAGAACACAGCACGTGGGCAACGGTCTCATGTGCGCCAGTCGAGCGGGACCTGCTTGGCCCGGTCCCATGGGCGTTCCCAGCCGGCGAAATGAAGGATGCGGTCGATCACTCCGGCGGTGAATCCCCAGACCAGAGCCGATTCGACCAGAAATGCCGGACCGAGGTGGCCGCTGGGGTGGACGCTCGTGGCCCGGTTCGCGGGGTCCGTGAGATCCGCCACGGGCACCGTGAAGACCCGGGCGGTCTCGGCGGGGTCAACGGCGGCGACCGGGGAGCGCTCTCGCCACCAGCCGAGGACGGGGGTCACGACGAAGCCGCTCACCGGGATGTACAGCCGGGGCAGCACCCCGAAGACCTGGACGCCGGACGGATCCAGACCCGTCTCCTCCTCCGCCTCCCGGAGGGCCGCGCGGAGCGGCCCGGTGGTGGCCGGATCCCCGTCCTCGGGGTCGAGGGCGCCGCCCGGGAACGACGGCTGGCCGGCGTGGGAGCGCAGGCTGCTCGCCCGTTCCATGAGCAGCAGCTCGGGGCCCCGGGCGCCGTCCCCGAAGAGGATCAGCACGGCGGACTGCCGCCCTCCGCCGCTCTCGGGCGGGAGGAACCGGCTGAGCTGCTCGGGAGCGATCGTCCCGACGGACCGCTCTACGGGCCGCAGCCACTCGGGCAGGCCGTGGCCGCTCACGACCACATCGCCGTCGTAAGTCTCATGTGTGCGTGTCATGGGCACCCCCGTGGTGTGCAACGCGTGCGGTGGCCGGGATCGTTCCGGCCGGCTCGGGCAGACCCGGGACCCGGCGCGGCTCGGGAGACCCGGCAGGAGGACGGGACGACGAGCCCGACAGGAACGACGGCGCCGGCCCCGGGCACAGCGGAGCCGGGCAACCGGGGCCCTGCAGCGGACGTCCGGTCCGGCGGCGGGCGCTCGGAGGGATCACCCGGCCCCCAGCGGGGACGCGGGCTTGCCCGGGTAGTCGGGCGGAGGGTTGAGACGCTGTCCGGGGAAGCCGCCCTTCTCGTACTTGAGGAGCTTCTTCGCCTTCTCCGGGTCGGTCTCGCCCTCCCCGTACGAGGGGCACAGATGCGTGATGGGACAGGCGCCACAGGCGGGCTTGCGGGCGTGGCAGATCCGACGGCCGTGGAAGATCACCCGGTGGGAGAGCATCGTCCACTCGCTCTTCGGGAAGATCTCGGCGATCTCCGCCTCGATCTTGACCGGGTCCTCCTGCTCGGTCCACTTCCATCGCCGGGCGAGCCGCATGAAGTGGGTGTCGACGGTGATACCGGGGACGCCGAACGCGTTCCCCAGCACGACGAAGGCCGTCTTGCGCCCCACGCCCGGCAGCTTGACCAGGTCCTCCAGCCGCCCCGGAACCTCTCCGCCGAAGTCGTCCCGCAGGGCCCTGGAGAGGCCGAGGAGGGACTTGGCCTTCGACCGGAAGAAGCCGGTCGGCCTGATGAGCTCTTCCAGCTCCTCCGGTACTGCCGCGGCCATGTCCTCGGGCGTCGGGTACTTCGCGAAGAGGGCGGGCGTCGTCTGGTTCACCCGCAGGTCCGTGGTCTGGGCGGACAGGACCGTGGCGACGAGCAATTGGAAGGGGTTCAGGAAGTCGAGCTCGGGATGCGCGTACGGATACACGTCGGCCAGCTCACGGTTGATCCGCCGAGCACGGCGCACCATCGCAAGCCTGGACTCGGGCTTGCCGGCCGGCGCCTGGGCCGCCGTCCGGGAGGCCACGGCCTTCTTCGCGGCGCCCTTCTTCGCGGGGACTGCCCGCTTCGCGGTGGCGGCCTTCTCCGCGGTGGCCGTCTCGGGCGCGGCCGCGGCCTCGGAGGCCGTCGGCTCCGCGGCGGAGGACCCGGCCACCGCCGGGCCCCTCCGGGCGGCACTCTTCTTGACCGCGGTCTTCTTCGCGGCAGCCGTCCTCGCCTCCGGCGTCTTCCGCGCGGCCGACCGCGGCGTCTCCGGGGAAGCCATGGAGGTAGCCCCATTCTTCGCTTTTGCTACTTCTGTCGGTAGGGACGAATCGTGTTCGCCCACAGCGGAATCCTGCTCCCCTGCCACTCTGATGGCCCCCTCGGCCTGTGCTCTCACCGGCGAATTGGACACCCGGCCAGCCTAAGGGCCGTCACGGACATCCGCCCCGGCCATGGCGGATCACCACTCGAATCGGCCCCTGCCTCACGGCAGGAGGGGCAGGTACGTCAAACTTGTGTCGGGCCCTTGTGATCGATCGCACTGTTTTGGCGTGCGGCATCATGGGGACCACCGTCCCCTGAGCAGGTCGACAAGGAGAGAACTCGTGGACGACGTTCTGCGGCGCGCCCCGCTCTTCGCGGCGCTCGATGACGAGCAGGCCGCGGAGCTCCGCGCCTCGATGAGTGAAGTGACGCTCGCCCGCGGCGACGCGCTCTTCCACGAGGGCGACCCCGGCGACCGCCTCTACGTGGTCACCGAGGGCAAGGTCAAGCTCCACCGCACCTCGCCCGACGGCCGGGAGAACATGCTGGCCGTACTCGGCCCCGGTGAGCTGATCGGCGAACTGTCCCTCTTCGACCCGGGTCCGCGCACCGCGACCGCCACCGCCCTCACCGAGGTCAAGCTCCTCGGCCTCGGCCACGGCGACCTGCAGCCCTGGCTGAACGCGCGCCCCGAGGTGGCCACCGCCCTGCTGCGCGCCGTCGCCCGCCGGCTGCGCAAGACCAACGACCAGATGTCCGACCTGGTCTTCTCCGACGTCCCCGGCCGTGTCGCCCGGGCGCTCCTCGATCTCTCGCGCCGCTTCGGCGTGCAGTCGGAGGAGGGCATCCACGTCGTCCACGACCTGACCCAGGAAGAGCTGGCCCAGCTCGTCGGCGCCTCCCGCGAGACGGTGAACAAGGCGCTGGCCGACTTCGCACAGCGTGGCTGGCTCCGTCTCGAGGCCCGTGCCGTCATCCTGCTCGACGTGGAGCGCCTCGCCAAGCGTTCCCGTTGACCCGCCCGGCCCGTTACGGCCGCGCGCACGAGCCCGTACGACCCCGCACAGGGCCGTGAGGCGGTCGGACGCGGACGCCGGGCCCGGCGTCCGACAGCACGGCGGGGGCACACGGCCACCCCGCACCGCACATGCGAAGGGGCCGCCCGGCGGATGGTCGCCGGGCGGCCCCTTCGCACGCCCCGGGCGTCCTCCCGGGCGCGTCGAGACACTCCCGTACGGTCGGTCAGCGCTTGCCGCCGTCCACGATCAGCGGGTTTCCGGTTCCGCCGCCACACGGAACGGCGTACACGGGGTTCTTGGCCGCAGCGTCCTTGTAGGCGTCGATGCACTGGTTCATCAGGACCTTGTCCGTCAGCGAATCGTTGAGGATCTTGTTCGCCCGGGCGATGCCCTCGGCCTCGATCCTGCGCCGCTCGGCCTCGGCCGTCGCCGTGCGGGCCGCCTCGGTCGCCCGCTCCGTGGCCTGCTGCTGCTGGATCTTGCGGTCGATCTGGTCCTGCAGGCGGTCGGACGGCTTCACATTGCGCAGGTTCACCGTGGTCACGTCGATGCCGCGCGGAGCCAGCCGCTCCTTGACGAGGCGGCCGATCTCGGAGTTGATCTTCTCGCGCGCCGAGGTGTAGCCCTGCTCGCTGGTGTAGCGGGCGAAGACGTTGCGAACGATCTCGCGGCTGTCGGGGTAGACCAGTCGCTGCTGGATGGCGTCCTCGCTGCCGGCCAGTTTGTAGAGCTCCACGGCCTTCGCCGGCGTCACGGCCCACTTGACCGTCACTTCCGCGTACATGACGCCGCCCTGGCTGGAGCGCACCTCGATCACGTCCTTGTCGGACAGGTTGAGGTCGACCGGCCGGGTCGAGAACGTCGTGACGCTCGTGAAGGGCGACTTGACGTGCATACCGGACGTCATCGGCGATCCGACCTTGCCGAAGGCGACCGGGACGCCGACCTCGTAGGCGCTGATGACGTACACCATGCTGGAGATACCGGCGAAGAGGCCGGCGACGAGCGCGGCGGCGGCACCGGTCCTGAGGCCGCGTGGCCCGCCGCCCCGGGCGACGAGGAACATCACCACGGCGGCGACGACGAGCAGGATGGACAAGACGAGCACGGTTTCCCCCCATGTACGAGCACGCACGGAACTCTGAAAGCAAGCGGAGCGTAAAGCACACGGGTCGCTGGCCCCGGGGCGGGGTGGGACATACGGACCGCGGTTTCGCCCTCCCTCCCGGGCGCGTCCCGCCTCGCCGGGCAAATCTCCCCCTCCCGCCCGGGAAGAGCCGGAGAAGCACTGGAGCACTGCTCCGGGCGAGGCTCGGACGACGGCCAGGGGCGAGGGCTCAGCCGGCGGGAAGCCTCAGAGCGGGCCGGGGCGGGGACCCTAGATGAGACCGTGCTCCTGCAGGTACTCGAGCTGCGCTCGCACCGAGAGCTCCGCCGCGGGCCACAGCGACCGGTCGACGTCCGCGTACACGCGTGCGACCACATCGGCCGCCGAGCGGTGGCCGTTCTCCACGGCCGTCTCGACCTGCGCGAGCCGGTTCGCACGGTGGGCGAGATAGAACTCCACCGCGCCCTGGGCGTCCTCCAGCACCGGTCCGTGTCCCGGGAGCACCGTGTGCACACCGTCGTCCACGGTCAGGGAGCGAAGCCGGCGCAGCGAGTCCAGGTAGTCGCCGAGGCGGCCGTCGGGATGCGCGACGACCGTCGTGCCCCGGCCGAGGACGGTGTCGCCCGTCAGCACGGCCCGGTCGGCGGGCAGATGGAAGCAGAGCGAGTCCGCCGTGTGCCCGGGGGTCGGCACGACCCTCAGCTCGAGGCCCCCGGTACGGATCACGTCCCCCGCGGCCAGCCCTTCGTCGCCGAGCCGGAGCGCGGGGTCGAGGGCGCGCACCCTCGTGCCGGTCAGCTCGGCCAGCCGGCCGGCTCCCTCGGCATGGTCCGTGTGTCCGTGGGTGAGCAGGGTCAGGGCGATCCGCCTGCCCGCCTTCTCGGCCGTCGCGACGACGTTCCGCAAGTGCGCCTCGTCGAGCGGACCCGGATCGACGACGACGGCGAGGTCGGAGTCTGGCTCGGCGACGATCCAGGTGTTGGTGCCGTCCAGGGTCATCGCGGACGGATTGGGTGCCAGGACGTTGATCGTGCGGGAGGTCGCGCGCCCCGACACCACCGCGTCGCGCGGCTGCCCCGGCAGTGCCGATGCGTTCGTCATGGCGTGCCTCCCGTCGGTCCGGCCGGTCCGGCCCGGCCGACGTGCTTGGTGAACTCCTCGTGGCCGGGCCAGCTGAGCACCAGTTCCCCGTCCTCCAGGCGTGCCTGGGCCAGGATCGGCGCGAGATCCTGCCCGGCAGCCGCCGCGAGGGCCTCCGCGGCGGTGGCGAACCGTCCCAGGACCCGCAGTGTGGCGATCGTCGGCGGCATCATCAGCAGTTCACCCTTGTCGTACCCGGCGGCGGCGTCCGCGGGCCGGATCCACACCGTGCGGTCCGCCTCGGTCGAGGCGTTCCTGGTCCGCTGTCCACGCGGCAGCGAGGCGACGAAGAACCAGGTGTCGAAACGGCGCGGCTCGAACTCCGGGGTGATCCAGCGGGCCCAGGCCCCCAGCAGGTCCGACCGCAGCACCAGGCCCCTGCGGTCGAGGAACTCGGCGAACGACAGCTTCCGGTCGACGAGCGCGGCCCGGTCGGTCTCCCAGTCGTCACCCGTGGTGTCCTCGACGACGGAGTCCCCGGTCTCCCCCGCCAGCAGTACCCCGGCCTCCTCGTAGGTCTCCCGGACCGCCGCACAGACGATGGCCTGCGCGGACGCCTCGTCCTCGACACCGAGCCGCCGCGCCCACTCGGCCGGCGAGGGGCCCGCCCAGCACACCGGCCGAGCATCGCGCTCGTCCACTCCGCCGCCGGGGTAGACGTACGCACCCCCGGCGAAGGCCATGGAGGCGCGGCGGCGCAGCATATGGACGTGTGCACCCTCGGAGGTGTCCTTGAGCAGCATCACGGTCGCCGCCCGCCGGGGGACGACAGCGGTGATCTCGCCCGCAGCGAGCGCCCGGATCCGGTCGGGCCATTCCGGTGGGTACCACTGAGCATTGGACATGGCCGGATGCTATGCGTTCACGCGCGGATGTTCGAGGGGTGGCCGGTCCGCGGCGGCGGGTCGGCCGGCCGCCGGTTCCCGCACACGCCGCGGTTCCGCCGGTGACCGGCCGGGGGACGCGTTCCCGCCGGCCCTCCCCGCCTCGCGGCGGCTCCGGGCCGCCCTCCCGCGAGGGTCCGGTCCTCGGCGAGGTCCCGGAGCTTCCGCCGACGGAAGCTCCGGGCCCCGTCACATCAGTCCTGGACCAGCTCCACCTGGATCTCGACCTCGACGGGCGCGTCCAGCGGCAGTACGGCGACGCCCACGGCGCTGCGCGCGTGTACGCCCTTGTCGCCGAGGACCGCTCCGAGCAGCTCGCTCGCGCCGTTGACGACGCCGGGCTGTCCGGTGAAGTCGGAGGCGGATGCGACGAAACCGACCACCTTCACGACCCGGGCGATCCGGTCCAGGTCACCGGCGATGGACCTCACGGCGGCCAGCGCGTTCAGCGCACAGGTGGCGGCCAGCTCCCTGGCCTCCTCCGGGGTGACCTCCGCGCCGACCTTGCCGGTGACCGGAAGCTTGCCCTCCACCATCGGGAGCTGCCCCGAGGTGTAGACGTACGGGCCGGATTGCACGGCCGGCTGATACGCCGCCAGCGGCGGGACGACGGCCGGCAGCGTCAGCCCGAGTTCGGCGAGCTTGGCCTCGACGGCACCGCTCATGACTTCTCCCGCTTGAGGTAGGCCACGAGCTGCTCGGGGTTGTTCGGCCCGGGGACGACCTGGACGAGCTCCCAGCCGTCCTCGCCCCAGGTGTCCAGGATCTGCTTGGTCGCGTGCACGAGAAGGGGCACGGTCGCGTATTCCCACTTGGTCATGGAGCCGACTGTAGCCGCACCGGCGGGCGGCCCCGCGCCACAGGTTCGCGCGGCACGCGAGACGCCCGGTGCGCCGAACCCGCGCGACGCGACCCGGGGTCGCTTAGCCCGCGGGCCGACTGGTTAGGCTCCAGGGCGTGAGCAGGCTCCAGGTCGTCAGCGGCAAGGGCGGTACCGGTAAGACGACGGTCGCCGCGGCCCTCGCGCTCGCCCTCGCGACCGAGGGAAAGCGCACCCTCCTCGTCGAGGTCGAGGGCAGGCAAGGCATCGCGCAGGTCTTCGAGACGGAGGCGCTGCCGTACGAGGAACGCAAGATCGCCGTCGCGCCCGGCGGCGGTGAGGTGCACGCGCTGGCCATCGACGCCGAGCGCGCCCTCCTCGACTACCTCCAGATGTTCTACAAACTCGGGTCGGCCGGGCGGGCCCTGAAGAAGCTCGGCGCGATCGACTTCGCCACGACCATCGCACCGGGTGTGCGGGACGTGCTCCTGACGGGCAAGGCCTGCGAGGCCGTGCGCCGTCGGGACAAGCAGGGCCGGTACGCCTACGACCACGTCGTCATGGACGCCCCTCCGACCGGCCGCATCACCCGCTTCCTGAACGTCAACGACGAGGTCGCGGGGCTGGCCAAGATCGGCCCGATACACAATCAGGCCCAGGCCGTGATGCGCGTCCTCAAGTCCGCGGAGACCGCGGTGCACCTGGTGACGCTGCTGGAGGAGATGCCCGTTCAGGAGACCGCGGACGGCATCGCCGAGTTGCGCGCCGCGGACCTCCCCACCGGCAAGGTGATCGTGAACATGGTGCGGCCGCACATCCTCGACGAGGAGGCGGTCCGGACCGCCGCGACCGCCGGACGCCGGAAGGACATCGCCAAGGCGCTGACCGGGGCGGGCGTCAGCGGCGCCGCCAAGCTGGTGGGACCGCTGCTGGAACAGGCCGCCGAGCACGCCCAGCGCGTCGAGCTGGAACGCGAGCAGCGTGCCGCGCTGGAGGCGCTGAAGCTGCCGGCGTACGAACTCCCGCTGCTGAGCGAGGGAGTCGACCTGGCGGGGCTCTACCAACTGGCGACCGAGCTGCGAAAGCTCGGAGTGGACGCCGAAGCCGATGCCGGGACGGATGCCCAATGACCGGAGTGAACGGATGACGTCGTCGATGACGCATGGCAGCACCCTGCGGGACACACCGCTGCTCGAGATCGATCCCCTGCTCGACGACCCTGGGATCCGCATCGTCGTGTGCTGCGGCGCCGGTGGTGTGGGCAAGACGACGACCGCTGCCGCCCTCGGGGTACGGGCGGCGGAGCGCGGCCGCCGGGCGGTCGTGCTCACCATCGACCCCGCACGCCGCCTGGCCCAGTCGATGGGGATCGACCTGCTGGACAACACCCCGCGCCGCGTGGAGGGCATCAAGGGCGAGGGCGAGCTGCACGCCATGATGCTCGACATGAAGCGCACCTTCGACGAGATCGTCGAAGCGCACGCGGATCCGTCACGGTCCCGCGCCATCCTGGAGAACCCCTTCTACCAGTCCCTGTCGGCCGGCTTCGCGGGCACGCAGGAGTACATGGCGATGGAGAAGCTGGGGCAGCTGCGGGCGCGCGACGAGTGGGACCTGATCATCGTGGACACTCCCCCCTCGCGGTCGGCGCTGGACTTCCTGGACGCTCCGAAGCGACTGGGGTCCTTTCTGGACGGCAAGTTCATCAGGCTGCTGATGGCTCCCGCGAAGATGGGCGGCCGGGCCGGGATGAAGTTCCTGAACGTCGGCATGTCGATGATGACCGGCACGCTGGGGAAGCTGCTGGGCGGTCAGCTGCTGCGTGACGTACAGACCTTCGTTTCCGCGATGGACACGATGTTCGGCGGGTTCCGCACCCGTGCCGATGCCACGTACCGGCTGCTGCAGGCGCCCGGAACGGCGTTCCTGGTGGTCGCCGCCCCGGAGCGGGACGCACTGCGCGAGGCGGCGTACTTCGTGGAGCGCCTGGCGGCGGAGGAGATGCCGTTGGCCGGGCTGGTGCTCAACCGAGTCCACGGCAGCGGCGCCGCCCGGCTGTCGGCCGAGCGGGCGCTGGCCGCCGCGGAAAATCTTGACGAGGGCCGCATTGTCGATCAGGAGGCCGGGAAGGCTGCTGGGCGTGGCTCCACGCGGTCCTCTCCCACCCCTTCCGCGGTGGAGCCGGATTCCGAGTCCGACCGGCCCTCGGCACCCCCGACCTCACAACTGACCGCCGGCCTGCTGCGCCTGCACGCCGAACGGATGCAGGTGCTTTCGCGGGAGCAGCGCATGCGTGACCGCTTCACCACGCTCCATCCCGAGGTGGCCGTGGCCGAAGTGGCCGCGCTGCCGGGCGATGTGCACGACCTCGCCGGCCTGCGGGCCATCGGCGACAAGCTCGCGGGCGGCGCCCTCCCGGCCGGAGCCGCGTAGGCCGGAGCACGACGCCGCCTGCCCGCTCGGGCATCCGGGCGCACGGCGGAGCGACACGGCCCGTCGCCCGACCGCGGAGCGTACGCCGAGCCGCGTGGCTTCCAGGGTCGCACCGGCATACGTCGGAGCGACACGGTCGCCGACCGTACCGCGTAGTGCCCGCGCACAGACGACCGCGGGCACGCCTCTGCCGGGGACCGGTACCCGACCCTGTCCGCTGTGTGACGGCTCACATCCGGGTGGAGCGCGCCAACACCGAGACCACACACGGCACGCGGCGGACCGGGCACGGCGTACGGCGGCTCACTCCCCGGCCACCCAGGACGGCACGGACCGGAGGTACGACCGTCGGGCCCCGTCAGTCGGCGAATCCGACCGGCCACGGCTCGGCGGAACACGCTTCACAGGGCGCGACACCGAGCCCGACGGACCCATGAGCCCGCGGAACGGCCGGAGGCCCCTCGGACCCCCAGCCGCGGAGGGACACGATGTGGCGTGATCGGGCCGGACCCGCGGCCGCTTCGGCCCCGGTTCAACCCACGGCGGCGAACGTCTCGTAGGTCTCGTCGTCCTCGAGGCCCACGGGCAGGATGCCCGCGCTCCGCTCGTACTCCGTACGCGCGGTCTCCAGCAGGCGACGCCAGGAGGTGACAGTGGGGCGCCGGCGCAGCAACGCGCGCCTCTCCCGCTCGGTCATGCCACCCCACACACCGAACTCGACACGGTTGTCGAGCGCGTCGGCCAGGCACTCCGTCCGCACCGGGCATCCGGTGCACACCGCCTTGGCCCTGTTCTGCGCCGCTCCTTGTACGAACAGTTCATCCGGATCGGTAGTGCGGCAAGCTGCCTGCGCACTCCAGTCGGTTACCCAGCCCATGCCGGCGCCGTCCTCTCCCGAATCGAGGCTCCCCCACGGCGGCAGCAGCATATTCACCGCTGCCAGTTGAGGACGTTACGGAAGGTGGGCACAGCGCAACACCCCCTTCGGGCCCAATCTTGAATGGTCCGAACGGACTATGCGTAAGCGGCAGATCACCCGGGGGAGTGAGCTGAGGGCATACGTCACAAATCCGGCATGTCGGCCAGACAAACGGAACGGCCGGAGGGAGGACGTCGCTGCGGAGCGACTCGGGGATGGCGCGGGGTCTTGATACACAACCGCACTGCTGTGACAGTTGGGAGCAGCTTAGGCCAAGGCATATACGCGTGTCCGGAGAATGAGAACGTAGGCTGCCCCTATGTCGAAGAAGCGATCGGGCGGTGGTCTGACCGGGACCCAGCAGGCCGCCAAGTTCCTCGGTGTCAGTGTGCTCGCGGGAGCCGTGCTGGCGGGCCTCGCCCTGCCGGCCGCCGGCGCGCTGGGACTGGCCGCCAAGGGCACGGTCGAGGGATTCGACGAGATCCCCGCCAATCTCAAGACCCCGCCGCTGAGCCAGCGCACGACGATCCTGGACGCCGACGGGGGCCAGATCGCGACCGTCTACTCGCGTGACCGCACGGTCGTCCCGTTGAAGGCCATCTCGCCGTACATGCAGAAGGCCATCGTCGCCATCGAGGACGCGCGCTTCTACGAGCACGGGGCGATCGACCTCAAGGGCGTGCTGCGCGCCGTCAACCGCAACGCGCAGGAGGGCGGCGTCACCCAGGGCGCGTCGACCCTCACCCAGCAGTACGTCAAGAACGTCTTCGTCGAGGAGGCCGGCGACGACCCGGACAAGGTCGCCCAGGCCACCCAGCAGACCATCGGCCGCAAGGTCCGCGAGCTCAAGTACGCGATCCAGGTCGAGGAGGAGCTCGGGAAGAAGAAGATCCTCGAGAACTACCTCAACATCACCTTCTTCGGCCAGCAGGCCTACGGCGTCGAGGCGGCGTCCAAGCGCTACTTCTCGAAGTCGGCGAAGGACCTGAAGCTGGAGGAGGCCGCGCTGCTCGCCGGCATCGTCCAGTCGCCCAGCCGCTACGACCCCGTCAACGACGCTGAGGAGGCGACCAAGCGGCGCAACACCGTGCTCCAGCGGATGGCCGACGTCGGCGACATCTCCCAGTCCGAGGCCGACGCGGCCAAGGAGACGCCGATCACGCTGAAGGTCAGCAAGCCCAAGAACGGCTGCATCACGGCCGTCGACGGCGCGGGCTTCTTCTGCGACTACGTGCGCGAGGTCTTCCTCACGGACCCGGTCTTCGGCAAGACGCGCGAGGAGCGGGCCAAGGTCTGGAACCAGGGCGGCCTGACGATCCGTACGACCCTGGACCCGCAGGCGCAGAAGTCCGCCCAGGAGTCGCTGAAGGACCACGTCTACCAGGACGACAAGGTCGCGGCGGCGGTCACCATGGTCGAGCCCGGGACGGGCCGGATCATTGCGATGGGCCAGTCCAAGCCGTACGGCTTCGGCGAGAACGAGACGCAGATCAACTACTCGGTCAACGCCAAGATGGGCGGCTCCAACTACGGCTTCCCGGTGGGTTCGACCTTCAAGCCGTTCGTGGCCGCGGCCGCGCTGGAGCAGGGCCGGCCGCCGACGCAGTCGTACCCGGCCCCGTACAAGATGCCGTACCCGGACTCCATCTCGAGCTGCTCCGACCGGCCCTGGCGGAACCGCGGCGGCGACACGGTGGAGAACGAGAACGAGAAGGAAGTCGGGCCCTACGCCCTCCGCGAGGCGATGGAGCTCTCCGTCAACACGTACTTCGTGCAGATGATAGGAGACATCGGCCTCTGCCCCGTGGTGGAGATGACCGACCGCCTGGGCGTGGTGCAGGGCAACGGGAAGAAGCTCCCGGCCAGCCCCGCGCCGCTGACCCTCGGCTCGACCGGTATCTCGCCGCTCACGATGGCCAACGCGTACGCGACGTTCGCCAACCGCGGCACGCACTGCACACCGACGGCGATCGAGTCGATCACGACCGCCGACGGCAAGAGCCTCAGGGTGCCGCGGACCGAGTGCGGCAAGGTGATGTCGGAGCGCACCGCGGACACCGTCAACACGCTGCTGCGCGGCGTCGTCGACTCCGGTACCGGCCAGGAGGCCGGTCTCACGGACCGTGACAACGCGGGCAAGACGGGTACGACGGACGAGCGCAGGAACGCCTGGTTCGTGGGCTACACCCCGAACCTGTCCGGAGCGGTCTGGGTCGGCAGCGCCACCCAGAAGGTGAAGATGGTGAACATCCGCATCGGCGGCCGCTACCACGCCAAGGTCTTCGGCGGTCAGGTCCCCGGCCCGATCTGGAAGGACGCGATGGCGGGGGCGCTGGAGGGCAAGGAGGCCCCGGGCTTCAACACCGTCAACGTGCCCGACACGTCGAAGGACGAGGGCGGGGAGGACGAGGGGCGCCCTGACGACGACCGCGACGACAAGCCCGGCAGGAACGGCGGCCGGGACCCGTTCCCCGACATCTCGCTCCCGCCGGACTTCATCGGCGGCAACGTCACCCGCGGCCAGGACAGCGGCGGCGGGAACGGAGGCCGGCAGCGCGGGTGACCCCGGCACCGACCGCGGGTCCGCACACCGTCCCGGCCCCGGTCCGACGTGAGGCGTCCGGCCCGGACATGTGACTGGACGGACCGCGCGTCCGGTGGTCCGCGACGGATCCGGGGGCCGACCCCGGCTCACTCGGCGCGTACCGCCGGACCGGGCAGGGGGTCCCTGGCCCGGGACAGTGGCTCGGTCCCGCGGGTCACCGCGACGCCACGGGCGTGAAGCAGTACGGCGAAGGATCCCGGTGCGGATGGCACCGGGACCCTTCGCCGTACGGGGGCGGCGCGGCACGCGCGCCGTGCGCGAGGCCGGCCCGCGGAGTCAGCCGGCGAGGAGCTTCCTGACCGCCGCGGCCACCCGGCCGCCCTCGGCGCGGCCCGCCACCTTCGGGTTGACGATCTTCATGACCGCACCCATCGCCCGGGGGCCCTCGGCGCCGGCGCCCCTGGCCTCCTCGACGGCCTGGGCCACGATGCCGTTCAACTCGTCGTCCGTCAGCTGCTTGGGCAGGTAGGCGTCGAGGATCTCGCCCTCCGCCTTCTCACGGTCCGCCTGCTCGGCGCGACCGCCCTGGGCGAAGGCCTCGGCCGCCTCGCGGCGCTTCTTCGCCTCCTTGGCGATCACCTTCTGGACCTCGTCGTCGGAGAGTTCGCGCGCCTCCTTGCCCGCGACCTCCTCCTTGGTGATCGCGGAGAGGGTCAGCCGGAGCGTCGAGGAGCGCAGTTCGTCGCGCGCCTTGATCGCCTCGGTGAGGTCTTCCTGCAGCTTGGACTTGAGCGTGGTCATGCGTCGATTGTGGCAGGCGCGCGCCCCGACGTGCCCGCGCATTTCCCCGGCGCCGGCCCGGACCCCCTGCCGGGCCGCAGGCCGCGGCGGGCGGCGGCCTGCGGCCCCCTCGCCCCCCTGACGTCGGTCACGGCCGTCACCTCTGTCCGGCCTTCACCACCGCCCGGCCTTCACCTCGGCGTGGCCGCCAGACCGCCCATCCGTCAGACCGGCCCGTCCGTCAGACCGGCCCGTCCGTCAGACCGGCCCGTCCGTCAGACCGGCCCGTCCGTCAGACCGGCCCGTCCGTCAGACCGGCCCGTCCGTCAGACCGGCCCGTCCGTCAGACCGGCCCGTCCGTCAGACCGGCCCGTCCGTCAGACCGGCCCGTCCGTCAGACCGGCCCGTCCGTCAGACCGGCCCGTCCGTCAGACCGGCCCGTCCGTCAGACCGGCCCGTCCGTCAGACCGGCCCGTCCGTCAGACCGGCCCGTCCGTCAGACCGGCCCGTCCGTCAGACCGGCCCGTCCGTCAGACCGGCCCGTCCGTCAGACCGGCCCGTCCGTCAGACCGGCCCGTCCGTCAGACCGGCCCGTCCGTCAGACCGGCCCGTCCGTCAGACCGGCCCGTCCGTCAGACCGGCCCGTCCGTCAGACCGGCCCGTCCGTCAGACCGGCCCGTCCGTCAGACCGGCCCACCCATCACCTCTGCTAGTCGGTGCCGTACTCGTCACCCTAGCCGCGCTGGTGAAGGCCCCGGCCGTGCTCGGCCTGCCGGCCGTCGCCCTGCTCCGGGCCCGACGCCGGTCCGGCAGGAGCCCCCGGCTGCGTGCCGTCCTCGTCACCGGCGGCACGGCGGCGGCCACCACCGTCGCCGCGACCGCGCTGACCGGCACCGGCTACGGCTGGGCGGCCGCTCTCGACCACCCCGGTGGCACCGGGGAACTGGTCGCTGACCTCGACGCTCGGCCGCCTGACCGGGGCGGCGCTGCGGAGCGCGGGCAGCGGGCTGGGCGAATTCGCCGTACCTGCCTGGCACTTGGCCGACCGCGCCGCCTCCGCTCTCGCCGTCCTCGTCTGCTGGAGGCGCCACCATCTGCGTCGGCCGGTGTGCGCGGTCGGACTCAGCCTGGGCGCTGTGGCCGCCCTGGGCCCGGCGACCCGTCCGTGGTACGTCTTGTGGGGCGTGTTCCTGATCGCCGCCGCGACGCCCAGGGGTTCGGTGGGCGCGGCGCGTGGCTGCCCTGGTGAGCGGACTTCTCGCTCTCATGGTGATGCCGAGCGGGTTCGCGCCCGACCATAATCAGCTGTTGATCGCAGTTGGCGGAAGCACACTGGGGGGTACTGGCGCTGTGGTGCGCATACAGACTGGCGGCACGAGCGGCAGACCGGGCTCCCCGCCCGGAGGCACCCCCTCCGGCGGCTCTCCGTCCGAAGGAACCTCGTCCGGCGGCCCCGTACCCGGAGGACCCACCGCCCCCGGCAGCAACCCGTCCCCCGGATCCACCCCCACGACGCGACGCCCCGGCACGGGACCCGCACCGTCCACTGGGGAGCACAGCGTGAGGATCCCCGTGACCACGCGGGGCCGGGTCCTGGTGGCCCTCGGCATGTCGGCGGTGGTGATCTTCTTCCTCGGGACCGTGCCGTTCCACCGGCACTGGTTCGACCTGCACGTCTACTACGGGGCGGTCGAGCACTGGATCGGCGGCCACCCGATCTACGACTACCTCCGGCCCGGAACCCGCTACGGCTTCACGTACCCGCCCTTCGCGGCGCTGTGCATGCTGCCGATGACCCTGGTCGGCTGGCACAGCGCCCTGGCGATAAGCCAGCTGATGAACGTGACGGCAGCCGCCGTCATCCTCTACGTCTGCCTGGACGCGACGATCCGGCGGGAGAGCCGGCACAGATGGTTCGCGTACGCCGTGGCGGCCTGCATGTTCGCCCTGCTGGAGCCCGTGCGGGACACCGTGAGCTTCGGCCAGGTCAATCTCCTCCTACTGGCGCTGGTCCTCGCCGACTGCTGGCTGCTGACGGCCGGGCGCGAGCGCTTCCCGTCGCTCGGCCGGCTCGCCGGTCTCGGCATCGGCCTCGCCGCCGCGATCAAACTCACCCCGGCGATCTTCGTCTGCTACCTGCTGGTGACCCGGCGGTGGCGGCCGGCCGGGGTCGCCATCGGCACCGCGAGCGGTGCGACCCTGCTCGCCGCGTGGGCGGCGCCGACGGCATCGCGCACCTTCTGGACCGAGGCGATGTGGAACACCGACCGGGTCGGTTCGCTCTCCTACGTCTCCAACCAGTCCTTGCAGGGCATGCTCGCCCGGCTCACCGAACCGTTCGCCGAGCCCAGCCGCGCGGTGTGGGCCGTGGGCGTACTGCTCCTGATGTGGCTGTGGGCCCGGCGGGTACGGCAGGCCGTCGCCACGGGGAACGAGCTCGCGGGCTTCGCCCTGACGGGTATCGCCGCGTGCCTGGTGAGCCCGGTCACCTGGGTGCACCATCTGGTCTGGCTGATCCCGGCCCTCGCCGTCCTCACCGACGAGGGGCTGCGGGCCGCGCCGGGCGGGGAGCGGCGCCGCCGACTGCTGACCTGGGCCCTGGCAAGCTACGCGATCCTGTGCAGCAGCATGGTCTGGCTGTGGCGGTGGAACGACGGCGGTGCGCCCGGATTCCTCGGTTCCAACGCCTATGTGTGGATAGCGCTGCTGCTGCTCCTGCTGCTGCCGCTCGGGCGGCCGGGCACGGACGGGGACGGGCCGTGTGCGGAGAGCGGACCGTCTGCGACGATGGGCGCATGCGCGCACGCTACGGCCTCCCCCTCAAGATCGGTGCCGGTGTCACGGCTTTCGGAGCAGTCGGCCTCGCCTACGCGGCCGGGTTCGAAGCCCGCTCCTTCCGGCTCCGGCGGGTGACCGTCCCGGTTCTGCCGAGAGGGATGCGCCCCCTGCGCGTGCTGCAGGTCTCCGACATCCACATGGTGTGCGGGCAGCGCAAGAAGCGGGCCTGGCTCCAGTCACTGGCGGGGCTGCGCCCCGACCTCGTCGTCAACACCGGCGACAACCTGTCGGACACGAACGCCGTGCCCGAGGTGCTCGACGCCCTCGGGCCACTGATGGAGTACCCGGGTGTGTACGTCTTCGGATCGAACGACTACTACGGCCCGAAGCTGCGCAATCCGGCCCGCTATCTGATCGAGAAGTCCCAGGGCCGCCACGGGCTCAACGGCAACGCCCCGGCGGTGGGCGCCGTGCACAACCCGTGGGAGGGCCTCCGGGACGCCTTCGAGGCAGCGGGCTGGGTCGGTCTGAGCAACGCGCGCGGCCGGCTGAAGCTCGACGGCGGCCTCGAGCTCGCCTTCACGGGGCTGGACGATCCCCACATCAAGCGGGACCGCTACGAGAGGGTTGCCGGCGGGCCCGACAAGACCGCCGACTTCTCGATGGCCGTCGTCCACGCCCCGTACCTGCGCTCGCTGGACGCCTTCACGACCGAGGGCTACCCCCTGATCCTCGCGGGCCACACCCACGGCGGCCAGCTGCGCATCCCCTTCTACGGGGCCCTGGTCACCAACTGCGACATCGACACCGACCGGGCGAAGGGTCTTTCCACCCACGAGTCCGACAGCCTCGTCTCCTACCTCCACGTCTCCGCGGGCTGCGGCACCAACCGCTACACCCCGGTCCGTTTCGCCTGCCCTCCGGAGGCGACGCTGCTGACGCTGGTGGCACGGGACTGAGCTGATCGCCGACCGTGCCATGACGGCGCGGCCGTCGCGGGGCGACGTGGGCGAGCTCGGACGCGGATGCGCGCCGGGCAAGGAGCCGACGGTACGGGTGTGACGGCTGAGGCTCCCTCGTTCGCACGATGCCTACCCGGCCGGCGTCCGAGACACGGCCCACGCCGCTCCACCCCTGGTGAGGGCCCCGTAAAACCGGATTTCGTCTCCGGGCGCCGGTGGGCTAAAGTAAACGACGTCGCCGCGAGAGCGAGTGACATCGGGGTGTAGCGCAGCTTGGCAGCGCGCTTCGTTCGGGACGAAGAGGTCGTGGGTTCAAATCCCGCCACCCCGACAGTGAAGTACCAGGTCAGGGGCCTGATCCAGCAACTGGATCAGGCCCCTGAGTGGTTCCTGGAGATCGCTTGGGAGAAATCTGGGAGAAGATCTTGATCGGGTTCTCCCAGTGGGTGACTGGTGAGGCCGTCTGAAGTGCGGCGGCTTAGGGCACTCGGACCTGCGCGTTCGCGAATCCAGCCTAGTAGTCGGCCGGGAACACCATGCCCGCCCGCCTCAACCGCCCTTAGGATCACGACACATGGCAAGCCATCACTCAGCGCGTCCCCACGACCACGCCCGAGCACTCGCCCAGCGCGTGCGAGCGATGCGGGAGGCTCGAGGATGGTCGCGGGAGCGGCTCTCCAAGGAAGCTGGCATCGCCGTAGGAACGCTGGCCCGTCTGGAGAGCGAGGGAGCGATCCAGCCAGGTTTCTTCACCGTCGGAGCAGTCGCCGAGGCACTTGAAGTCTCCCTCGATGAACTCTTCCAGGAGACCAAGGTCGCTCCCGGCCTCTGGTCCGCCGGGTACGAAGGCCGGGACATCGACTCGTTCGTCTCCTCTCTCCTCGACAACCGTATTGATGTCGTGGCGGACGTACGACTTACGCCGATCAGCCGCAAGAAGGGCTTCAGCAAGACTCGGCTCGGGCAGGCACTCGCCGAGGCCGGCATCGAATACACCCACCTGCGTGGCCTGGGCAATCCCAAGGACAACCGGGCGCCGTTCTGGGAGGGCCGCCTCGACGTGGGCCGGGCTCGGTTCCGTGGAGTGCTGCGGTCCGAGGAAGCGCAAACCGATCTTGAGCGCCTCGCAGAGCATGCCCGGCAGTCCCGGGTCGCGGTGCTGTGCTTCGAGAAAGACGAAAGCCGCTGCCACCGACAGGTCGTCCTGGAGACGGTCCGCAAGCGGGCCGCCGTGCCCGTAATTCCCCTTGCCTGACTTCGCCCCTCGCTCCTGTACGCGCCCTTGCCGCTGGCGCATGCCTCTCCTCCAATCGGATCGGGAGATCAGTGGAGGGGGCAACCATGGGATCGGGGATTTGGCAGCGCGCACGGATCATGATCACGGTCAAGACCTATCCGGAACTGTCCGCGAAGTACCACGAGACGAGCTGCGTGGCCGGCATACGGCTCGACCAAGGGGCGCCCCAGCATGTGCGGCTCTTCCCGGTTCCGTTCCGGCTGCTGAACGAAGAAAGCCAGTTCGCCAAGTACTCGATCGTCGAGGTCGATGTGCAGCGACACCATGGGGACCGCCGTCCCGAAAGCTTGCGCCCCAACCTGCAGAGTCTCAAGGTCATCGAGCGCCTCGGGACAGCGGACGGCTGGCGCGAACGCTTCTCGCATGTGCAGCCCCTCGTAGCGCCGTCCCTGTGCTCCATAAAGCGGGACCAGGAGCTTCGGGGAACGTCGCTTGGCGTCTTCCGCCCAGCGGAGTTCACCGGCTTCCGCTTCGCTCCTGCCGAGCCCTGGCCAGCTTCGAAGGCGGCCCTGGCAGATCAGTTGGATCTACTCGCACAGGACCTCCGCCAACTGGAGTGGGTGCCACTTGAGTTCCGGTACAGCTTCCGATGCGCGGATCAGGAGTGCGCTGGTCACGACATGGGGCTGAGGGACTGGGAGGCGGGCGAGTCGTACCGCAAGTTCTTTCGCCACTACGGGAAGGACGGCGTGGAGGAGAAGCTTCGCGAGCGTTGGTTCGACCGGATGGTCACTGCGGAGAAGGCCGTGCACTGCTTCGTCGGGAACGTCGCGGCCCGCCCCAAGACGTTCCTGCTGCTGGGCCTGTTCTACCCGCGACGGGATGTCGTCGAGAACTTCCAGGAGAGCCTGTTCGACCTGTGAGGGTGAGTACGCAGGATGGGGAACCCATGTCACCGTCCCCTGACCGAGGCCGTCGGCTGAACTGCCGCGTGCCGGATGCGGCCTGCGGACCTGTCTGGATGCGGGCATGCCATGCTGTCGTCAACGGAGCGTCGCTCGCGTTCAGTTGATCGTCAGGGGGAGCTGTGGCAGGGCGGGATCTTCGCACGTTGTTCAGCTCGAACGACCGGAGCATCGCCGCCAGCGAGGCGTTCACGAACCGGCAGGCACAGTGGCAGGCCGTAACGGCCGGCCTCGCCGAGCACATACGGCACGTGACCCGTGCGGACTTCGACGTGGAGGACCTGGAAGCTCCCCGCCACAACATCCTCGTGTTCCACGGTGTGGGCGGGATCGGCAAGTCCACGCTCTCCCGAAAGATCGAGGCATCGCTGGCCCGCAGCGAGCACCGCCCGGCGCAATGGGAATCGCCATCCCACCCCGAAGAGCAGACCCTGCCAGTTCGTATCGATCTCTCGCGCGCCGCGGGTATGGATTTCGAGCGCGTCATCCTCACCATCCGTCTTGCCGTCGCCGCGCTCGGCCGGCCACTGCCCGCCTTCGACCTCGCCCTGCGCCGCTACTGGGAGCACAACCACCCGGGCGAATCGATCGAGGACTACCTGCGCCGGGGCGGGCTGCTGAGCCGCTTCAGCGCCGCTGCCGCCCTGCCGCAGCAGATGCAGTCCGCCCTCAGCGATGTCGCCCAGGCCCTGCTCCTGCCCGGCACAGTCGGCAGTGCGCTCGGGCACGGGGCCGGAGCGCTCATCAAGGCGTTACGCGAACGGCGCCAGTCTGTACGCGCCCTCGCCGGCTGCTCACGCCTGGCCGACCTCCTGGAGGCCGAGCCCGACCTGGAAGCCCTGAGCTTCTACCCGCACCTCCTCGCCTGGGACCTGGCCCAAATCCCCGTCGGCAAGAGCGCACTGCCCGTGATCCTGCTGGACACCTTCGAGGACACCGGCGACCGCACGCACCGCGACTTCGAGCGTCTACTCCAACGCACCGTGTGGTTGATGCCCAACGCGTTCTTCGTCGTCACCGGACGCAACCGCCTCCAGTGGGGAGAGACGAGCCTGGAGGGGCAGGTCGACTGGACCGGGCCGCACGCGTGGCCCGGTCTCGCAGCCGACACGGCACATGTGGGGCGAGCTATATCGGGCCGTCAGGTCCTGATCGGCGACTTCTCTCCCGAAGACTGTGAGGACTACCTGGTCCGCAGGCTGAGCCGCGACGGGCAGCCGCTGATCGACGAACCGGTCCGCCGGATCATCACCGAGCGCTCGCACGGGTTGCCTCTCTACCTGGACCTGTCGGTCATGCGCTATCTGGAACTCCGGCGCGGCGGCAGACAGCCGCAGGTCACCGACTTCGACCACGACTTTCCCGCCTTGATCGCCCGTACCCTCAGCGACCTGACCGCCGATGAGCGCCACGTGCTCCGCTCGGTCAGCCTGCTCAGCGCGTTCTCCGTACCCCTGGCCACCCAAGCCGCCGGAATGGACCACGACGCGCCCGCCCTACGGCTGACCGAGCGCCCCTTTATCCGGGAGTCCTCCTCCGGTGTGTGGCCCTTCCACGTCCACGACCTGATCCGCTCCGCCATTCGCAACGCAGACGACAGCAGTGACGACCGCTGGTCGGAACAGGACTGGCGGCGCGCGGCCCAACGAGCCTTCCACGCACTGGAATCACAGTGGCGCCAGGACCTGCGACACGATCGCGCAGTCCTGGTCGGCTGTCTCCAGCAAGGACTGCTCCTCGCACGGGACTTCCGTCTCGATCTCGGCTGGCTCGCCGATGCCGCATTCCAGTACGTGGGGGACTCCGTCTGGGAACCGCTGGCGCTTCCCGCCGCCGATGCCACGTCATCAGGTGGTCTGCAGACCTCGGCAGATGCCCTGGTCGAAACGCTGAGCGCCATCGCCCGGCGCCAGCACGAGCACCGTGAACGCACGTCCAGTCGGCTCTCGGCCGTCCTCGCCTCGGAGCTGCTCCCCGATGACCTGGTCGAACTGGCCACGTACTACCTGGCGAAGGCCCAGCGAGACCTCGGTCTGACCGATGATTCGCGTCGCGGGATGCAGCGCGTCGCTTCAGCCGGGGGTCGGCTCTCTTCCGCGGCTCGGCGCGGCCTGGCACACCTGAGCCGCCTGTCCGGAGACTTCCCGACCGCGGTCGAAGCCGCGGGGAGACTGGGCTGGGAGGGGAGGCACCATCGGGTGTTGGGAGACGTGTGGTGGGTGCAGGGTGACATGGAGCGAGCGGTAGCCGCCTACCTGGCAGGCCGGAGCGAAGCCGAGGAGCACGGTGTGGTCGGCGAGACCGCCATGGTGCAGGCGCATCTCGCCTTCGCCGTCTCCTTCTCCGATCAGCTTCGGGCCGATGACGAACTCGATCTAGCGGAACGGCTGTTGTCCCACCTCAGCCTGCGCTCCAGCGAGATGACCGCTCGCATCGCCGTGCTCGTACGCGACGCCGGGTTCGCCGCCGACCTGCCCGGCCGGGCGGCCGTACTGCTCGCCGAAATCGGTGTCTCCGGCATTGCCTACGCCGCGGCGAAACTGCAACTGGCCCTGTGCTTCCACCACGCCGTCCTCGACGCCCAGGACGGCCTCGCCACCGCGATCACCCGCCTGCGCGAACTCACGCAGAGCGGCGACTACGCCTACTACGTCGACATCGCCCACTTCATGGCCGGCCTTCCGCTTCCCGAGCACACCGCGCGAGCACGGTGGATCGACGGAGAACAACAGACCCGCGAACGATGGCGCCACCTGGTGACGACACGTCGCGATCAACTCGCCACGGCTCGTTAGGCTTTCCCCACATGCGCAGATCGCCGGTCGACGTGGCGCGACTACGATCGCCTGTCATGGACTGGCTGGAGCGCACCGCGGAACTGAGGCAGTGGACCAGAAGCGGGACCCGCGCTCCGCACAAGCCGTTGCTGTTGCTGTACGCCCTCGGTCGGTTCCAGCAGGAGGCCGCAGACGAACTGCGGTACAGCGCGGTGGAGGAGGATCTGCAGCGGCTGCTGACCGAGTACGGTCCGCCGAACAGGACGACTCCGGCCTACCCGTTCCACCACCTGGTGAGCGACGGCGTGTGGGAGGTGCGCACCGATCGCGGACCGGGCAGCCCCGGCAGCGGGGTACGGGAGCTGCGGGCCACGGGGGCCGCGGGGCGGCTGGCGCCGGAGCTGCGGGCGGCGCTGCGGAGTGAGCCGGAGCTGCTCGGCCGGATGGCACGGGTCCTGCTCGACCTGCACTTCCCGCCTTCGCTCCACGGCGACCTGTGCGAATCCGTCGGCCTGGAGCTGGAGCCGGCGGAGACCGGACAGCTCTCGGCCGCCGTGCGGAGGCGGCGGGATCCTCGGATGCGGGAGCGGGTCCTGACGGCCTACGAATACCGGTGCGCATTCTGCGGCTACGACGGCAGGATCGGCGCGGTGCCGGTCGGGCTGGAGGCGGCGCACGTACGCTGGTGGGCGTTCGACGGCCCTGACGACGTCGACAACGGGCTGTGCCTGTGCTCGCTGCACCACAAACTCTTCGACAAAGGCGTCCTCGGTGTCGGCGACGGCCACCGCATCCTGGTCTCCCAGCGCTTCGTCGGCCACAGCCCAGCCGCCCGCGAACACGTCATCGCGCTCGCCGACCGCCCACTCATCGGACCTCAACCAGGCGCCCACCCCGTCGCCGCGATCCACCGCTCCTGGCACACCAGCCAGGTCTTCCACGGCAGCCCACGCCCCGCCACGGCCGCCTGACCGTCGAATCGTCGACCGCGACCCACTGGTAAGGAGTGCATCGCCACCCGCCGAGGATCCTCCGTCAGATGCCGTTGATCTTGCGGCCGTTACTGCCGACGCCCTGGCTAAAGCTGTCGTGTGCGCAGGATCTCGAAGGTCCTGCGCACACGATGAAGCACCCGTGGAAGACCGAGCCCTTTCGAGGCCCGTTCACCTGGCCGGAGGGATCCGTTCTGGGGTGCTCAGTTCATCCGCTTCAGGTCCCGGGCGCTCATGCCGAACAGCACATTCGGCTGCTCGTACTTGAAGGTGTAGCCGGCGACGAGAGCGGCCGCGATGAACACACCATTGGTGACGTACCTGCCGGTTGCCCGCTGCATCACGTGTTTCACGGTGTAGCTGCTGACGGTAGGGGTCTTGATCGGCGTGATGTTCTCGCGCAGCCACGCTGCGGTCTCCATCACCATGACCACGCCTCCGGCCAACTCCAGGCGGCCGAACGCGAGTTCGGTCCGACGCTGCTCGGCCGTTTTGCGAAGCGGATTGAAGACGCCGATGCCGAAGGAGTTAAGCCGCGGATGCTGCTGCATCACCTCGGCCAAGGCAGCGATCTGTCGGCGGGCCACCAGATACGCCGCTCCGGTGGTTGCCTGGTGGGCGTGAATCTCAGCCTTGCGGCGACGGTCCCTAGTCATCGTGTGCTCCATCTGACGGGACGCCCCACGTCCACCCCGCCGCGGATACTTGGATGACCTGGCGGAACGCTGCTGCGCGATTCGGGGAACCTTGTCTTCGCCGCCATGATGGACGTGGGCCATCATGACTCGGAGCGGGCAGGCGCGATCTGCCATGCACAGCGTACGCCCCTTCCCAACCCGTCCCGGCAAATCGGGGAGATCCGCCGCGCCATACCAGTACCACCGCCAAGACCACCGAACCGCACACGTCGCGCGCTAGAGGGGCTCCATTCGAGGTAACCGGAGCCCGTCTCCCGACCATCAGGCCATCGTCGTGGCGCGAGCGCGCAGCAGCCGATCGAGTACGGCGACCGACGATCGCGGGTGCAGGCCACGCCGGGCATCGAGCGCCGCATCCCACTGCTCGGTCAGGCCGGCCTTGAGACGCTCGCGCATGCCAGGGGTCACGTGGGCGTAGCGGGCCGAGACCGAGCCGTCGATGTGGCCCATACGCTCGTCCATCAGCACCTTCTCGGTGCCGAGGTCTTCCATGTGCGTGCGATGGGAGTGGCGCAGGCCATGCGGGGTGAGTCCTCTGGCGACGGGCAGCCAGCAGGCGTCGGCCCGGCCACGGGCGTTGCGGCCTCGGACCGGGATGCCGGGCCAAGGCTCGCCGAGCAGCGGGACTGGGCGGGCCTCCTGAGGCGCCTTCTTCGGGTACCAGCCGGAGGTGGCCGGCGCGAACAGCCAGGTGGCGAAGCCGTTGCGGCGCCAGTGGGCGGCGTTCTCCGCCGGGACGCCTCCTCGGACGAACTTCAGCTCGGCTATGGCGCGTTCAACCCGGACGCGGGTGTCCTCTCGTACCCGCTCGGGGTGGTTGAGGACATTGGACACAGTGCCGCTGGAAACCTCCGCGCGGCGAGCGACGTCCACGAGCTTGGCGCCCGTGTGCCCACCGGTGCGAGCGGTGCCCTGGCCACGGAACACGTACCTCTTGCCGTGGCAGGCGCACGGCGTCGGCTTCGTACGGGCGATGTGGTCGGCGACCAGGGCCGACAACCAGTCCGTCACGTCGATGCTGCGGTAGCTGTCGTCCTTGGGCGGGCAGCGGATCAGCTCGCCCGAGTCCAGCTCGTACAACTGGTGCTCCACCCGTACGGCGTCAGGTCGTGCGAACTCGGTTTCCAAGCCCACGATTTCGCCCCACCGCATGCCCGTGTATCCCTTGAGGATCACGGCGACGAACTCGTCGTCGCGCCCGGACAGCAGGGCCGCGCGTTCGGCGATGAGCAGCAGGCCGAGCGGATCGGTGATGACCTTCTCGGGTCCCCGGTCACGGGAACGGCCGGCGCGCTTGCCGCGTCCGCGTCGTTTGGTGGCCGGGTTGGCGGCGATGAGGCCCTCATCCACGGCGTCGGCCAGGATGAGGTGGAGCGTCGAGCGCCAGGTCTTGACACTGGATGCGGCGTAGACGGACTTCTCCCGCTTCTCCCAGGTGTCCACGTCTGTGCGGAGAATGCCAGCGAGGGCCTTGTCCTCGAACTCGGGGAGCAAGTGCTCCTCGATGTGGCGCCGGTAGTTCTGCATGGTGGATGCGGCCAGGTCCTGGGCGTCATACCAGCGGCTGGCGTACTCGCCGAAGGTCTCCTGTCCGGCGGACGGGTCGCGCCAGGTGCCGCGCCGGACCTTGGCCTCTTCCTCGTCTGCGGCCTGCTTCGCCTCGCGCTTCGTGGCGAATTTGACCACCGCACCCGTCGGGTCGGCGACGGTGCCGTACTTGCCTTCGCTGGCCTTGTACCTGCCGCGCCAGTAACTGCCGCGTTTCTCGGCGAAGCCCATGCCTCGTGCTCCCTCCTTCCTGTGGTCTGCCGTGTCGTGCTAGGCCGCAGTGCCGTACTGGGACCTGCGGGGTGGTCGGGCCTGGAGACGTTGCGCGGAGGGCATCGGGGACTGGGGCAGTCGCCCCGTACGCGATGACGTAGTTGTCGGCGCAGGCTGAGGCGTCCGGGGAGGGTTGCGCTGCGCAGACTGCGGGGCCAGCTCTTCGTGGATGCGGATGATCTCGGCGAGGTGTCCGGCGGTGAAGCGGTATGCGCGACCGACCCGCGTGTGCGGGATCAGGCGCCTTCGCGCACGGTCCTTGACCCACCAGGCAGAGCAGCCGAGCGTCTCGGCGATCTCTTCGGGGCGGTAGAGGCGGGGCAAGGATGCTTCGCCCTCAGCCCGGGGAAGCGGGCGTGGGAGAGCAGGTGGCGTTGCGGTGTGGTGCAAGAGGGGTGGGTCCTTACTCGGCTGTGGGATGGGGCGAGCCTCGGCGGGGCGAAGGCGGTTCAGACTGCGCGGAGGCTGGGCAGAAGCGCAGGTGCCGGAACGTGGAGGGCCTCGGCGATCGCGACGAGGTCGTCGACGTCACATCGGCGCTGGGCGCGCTCGATACGGGACAACATGGTGTTGGACATCGGGTGGCCGAGGGCTGTCACACGGTCCGCCAACTGCCTTTGTGACAGGCCGCGTTCGGCACGGAGGATTTCGATGGCACGGGCCGCCTGCATTCCTGCCGGCCCGATTTCCAATGAGCGTGGGGGCATGGCTCTAATTGAAAGGCTAGATCGCCGGTTTTGGTAACCGGCGATCGTCGGCTATGTTGCCCTCCGCGCCGTACGCTGCAGAGGGATTTCCGGGGGTCGGGAGGGGGAGCGGACGGGTGCGTCGATCGATGCCCTGACGTGCGGTGTTGTGTTGTAGCTTCCCCGTCGGCGGTGCGTCAACGGCTTGCCGATGTGATGCTTCTGGCTTCGCCTGACGGTCCGTTATTTCGGCAGCGGCGGATTCGGGTTTATAATTTTGGGAATGCCTGGCTCGTAGTAAGCGTTCGCCGTCAGCTGTCTGGTTTCTCGGCGGGAATACTGGACTTGTGCGGCATGGATGTGGCTGTCTTGGCTATACGACGCCACCAGCCCTCCCCCGCGCCTTCGGCCGGGGCGGTGGGCCAACCCCTACCCTGTGCACCGCCCGACAAGGGCCGACTGCACTCCCATGCCCTGACCTAGGAGCCGCCGCCCGATGAGCTACGACGCCCGCGAATGGGTGTGGGACCACAGCCGCAGCAAGGGCACCGCCCGCATGGTTCTCGCCCTGATCGCCGACCGGTGCCGCGACCGGCACTGCGTCGCGTACGCGTCCGTGCCCACCCTCATGAAACGCGCCAACGCCTCCCGCACCGCCGTACGCGACGCGCTCGCCAAGCTGATCGCCGACGGTGAGCTGGTGCCGCTCCCCGACCGCAAGGGACCCCGAGGCGAGACCTACTACCGCCTCCCAATCGCCGCCGAATTCCTGGCCGATGAGCGCCGAGAGGGGGTCCGGAATCCGGCACCTCAAGGGGGTCGGAATCCGACCCTCGGGGGGTCTGAATCCGACCCTGCCGAGCCCGTCGAGGGGGGATCGGAATCCGACCCCGGGGAACAGATTCCGACCCCCAGGGGGTACGGATTCCAACCCGAGGGGGGTGCGGATTCCGACCCCCAGAACAGAAGAGAACCGAAGGTGAACGGTAGTAAGAGCAGCAGCAGCTCTGCTCCGCTCATCTCCGCCATCGAGTGGCAGATCGACGCGAGCGCCCGTGCCTGGCTGCAACGTGACGGGCATCTCGATCGGCTCGGCAAGCAGGGCCTGGACGCCGCCGACGCGAAGTGGCGCACCTTCAGGAGCTCGTGGGATCCCCGCACCGCCGACGCGTGGGCCGCCGACTGGCGTGCGTGGATCGCTCGGGAACGCACCCCCGCCCCCGGCCGCCCGAACCTCTACGCCCTGCCCGGTGGCACACCCGCCCCCGCCTCGTCCACCGGCATGACGCGCTCCGAGGCGCACATGGCCGCCCTGCTCGCCGCCCTCGACGAACCGACCGGAACGGAGTAGACCGCCTTTGGACCGACGCGAAGTCGCCGCCGTCCTCGCCTACATCGGGCGCCTCGATCCCCGCACCATCCCCGCCGGCACGGGCGATGCTCGTGACCAGATCGTCCAGTGGCAGGAGCTGCTCGACGACGTGCCCTTCGCCACCGATCACGGCTGGGACGTCCGCGAGGCAATACGGGCCCACGTGCTCGATTCCCCGTACCCGATCCTCCCGGTGGACGTCGCCCGCAAGTGGCGCGCCTATCGCCGCGACCGTATCGAGCGGCACACCGATCCCACTCCGGACGCTGATCCGGACGACCCCGCCGCCTGGCGCACCGAACTCCTCGGCACACGGCACGCCGTCGCCACCGGTGTGGCCGCGCCCTCCTCGCACCGACAGCTCGCCCAGGGCCCGCGCCGGGACATCGAGGCCCGCCTGGCCGTCGTCGGATCGTCCATCCCGCCAGCCGTCCGCGCGGCACTCGCCCCCTACCGGCCCGCGCGTGCCGCCCGCGAGGCTGCCGTCGCGGCCGGACAGCCCGACGCGCTCAGGGTCCCCTGCCGGTGGTGCCACGCCGACAAGGGCGAGCCCTGCCGCAGTCGGCGCCTCGGGCTCGACGGTCACGCCCGGGGCAACGCACCTCGCACGAGGCCGCACCCCACCCGTATGGACCTCGCTGTGGCGGAGCTGGCCCGGCAGGGCATCGCGTGACCGACGGCTGCCGTATCGGCGCCGGCGCCTGACCAACGCCCTCTCCGCCGCACCCCGCTCCCGCCCTCACCGCCCGTCGGCAGCGCCGATGCCATGCCCGGTCGGCTTCCTTGGCCCCCCCCTCATGCCCACCCTGGAGATATCTGACTTGCCCTCCCCCACCCCGATAGCCTCGGCCGCCTTCCCCAGCTCCGACACCCATCGTTCCCGCTACACCCGGCTCCGCACTCGCCTCGGCCGCCGCAGGGTCGCACGTGCCGAGGGCCATCGCGCGAACCGCGGTGCACGATTCACCCTCGTCGTCGGCCTGATGGCCGTGGTCCTCATGGCCTTCCGAGTCTCCTGGAACGCCTTGTCCGACGTGGCCCGCGCCATCGGCGCCGACCCAACCGCCGCCCTGCTCTACCCGGTCGTGGTCGACGGGCTGATGGCCCTCGCGCTGATCGCCACACTCGTGCTGCCCGATGCCGACCGGAAGTTCGCACTGCGGGTCCTGGCGACCTACACGATCGCCAGCCTCCTGCTGAACTACGTACACGGCCTCACCCCGGCCCTGCACACCATGCCGACCCAGTGGGGCCGACTGACCGACTGGGACCCGGCGAACTGGGCCCTCGTACTGCTGGCGACCTCGCTCCCGGTCGGGTCGATCTACTTCGGGTCGGACCTCGTCGCGAAGGTGCTGCACCACAACCCCGAGTCGGCCGACTCTGCCGAAGCGGTCGGACGGAAAGCCGCACGGTCGGCCTCTGACCAGGCCGAATCGGCACCGAGGCAGCCGACCGAGTCGACCTCCGATAAGGCTGCCAGGACGCCCGCGCCGAAGCCGACCGAGGCCACCCAGGCGGCCCCCACTACCCGACCGCTCCAATCGTCCGGCGCGGTTGAGTCGACCGAAACCGCCCCGCGCCGTGCGAGACGTCGGGCCCCCGCCACTGCCGAGTCGGCCGCCGACCGCCCCCGCACCGACGACGAAGTCCTCGCCGAGGCCCGACGCCTGACCACCGACTGGAGCGCCGACCAGCTGACCGCACAGAGCCTGCGCACCAAACTACGGATCAGCCAGAACCGCGCCCGCGTCGTGCGTGACCAGCTGAAGGCCGAACGCACCGACTGGCCGGACCCCGTCGCCCACGACGACATCAAGGCCGAACCTCTCGACGGACCCGACGAAGCCGCCTCCGAACACCAGAGGCATCTCGACGTAGCCCCCGTCGGCGTCGCCTGACCCCCGCAAACGCGCGCACCGCACCGCCCTTCCTGCTCACCCCGTGCCCAGGGCCAGACCAGTCCGGGGCACGGGTTGCGCAGCGCGAAGATCCTGACAACAGCACCCCACGGAGCACCGATCCATGCACGAACCGAACTACCGACTCCCCACACCCCAACCGGAGATGACCACCAGCCTGAACAGCCCAGCAAGTTGTCGGATAAGGAGTCCTTATCCGGCCTCCACCCCGCAGGGGGTGGAGGCGTCCGGCGCCGAGGCGGCACCGGAGTCGGCCGGCCCAGGGGGGCCAACCGGGACAGGGGGAGCCGAGTCGTCGTCGAGCGTGCCGCAGCAGCAGTCTGCCCCGCGTCGCCGTCTGCGTGACAAGCAGCTGCGCGAGCGCCGCGTCCACCCTCGCTACAACGACGACGAGTTCGCCCTCGTCGTGAATGCCGCTGCCCTGAGCGGCATGGCCCTTGGCGGCTACGTGGCCGAGTGCTCGCTCGCCGCCGCCCGCACCGACGACCCCACCGCAGCGGTCGCCGACTACCGCGCCATGGTCAAGGCGCTGATGGCCGCCAACGGACGGCTCGGCATGATCGGCAGCAACCTCAACCAGCTCACATGGCACCTCAACAAGGACGGTGCCTGGCCCCACCCCGACGTCGTCCAGCGGCTCCTGGCGCGCGTCGAGGCATCCATCGCCGAACTGGACACCGCCGTAGCCCAGGTCACTGAAGGGCGATGAGCGGGTGATACCCAAGATCATCCTCAGCGCCGGCCCGCATGCTACGCGCCGTACGATCGGCTACCTCTTCGGCAAGGGCCGGGCCAACGAACACATCGACCCCCACCTGGTGGCCTCCTGGAACGGCTTCGCCCCCGACCCCGGCCGCAGCCCCCACCGCGATCCGAAGGACGCGATGGCCCAGCTCGTCGCCCAGCTCGACCAGCCCGTGAAGATGCTGGGGGACAAGGCACCCAAAGACATCGTGTGGCACTGCCCCGTCCGCGCCGCCCCCGAGGACCCGATCCTCACCGACGCCCAGTGGGCCGACATCGCCCGCCGGATCGTGGCCGCCGCCGGCATCGCCCCCGCCGGGGACGAGCACGCCTGCCGCTGGGTGGCCGTCCGCCACGCCGACGACCACATCCACATCGCCGCCACCCTCGTACGCCAGGACGGCCGCCGTCCCGAGCGCGGCTACGACCAGCGCGCCGTCCAGCGCGAGGCCCGCAGGATCGAAATCGATGACGGGCTCAGGCGGTTGAAGCAGGGGGATGGCACCGGTGCCAAGCGGCCCACCAGCAAGGAACACTTCAAGGCCAGGCGTCTGGGCCAGGACGCCGCCACCCGTGACGTGCTGCGTCTGCGGGTGCGTCGCGCGGTCGCCGCCGCGGCCGACGAGGCCGAGCTCTTCGCCCTGTTGGAGGCGACGGACGTGATCGTGCGCCTCAAGCTCGGCCCCTCCGGCGACGCGCTGGGCTGCAACTTCGCCCTGCCCGGTGACACCAACGACAAGGGCGAGCCGGTGTTCTACGCGGGATCCACGCTCTCCCCCGACCTGTCCCTGCCCAAGATCCGCAAGAGCCTCGCAATCACCGGCTCCGAACCGGCCACCGCCCGGCCGGGCAACCCGTGGCACCAGGCCACCGCCGCCGCCGAACGCATCCCCCACCACCTCACCCACGACGACGACCACGCCGCCCAGGGCCAGCTCGTTGCCCTCGGTGCGACGCTGGACCTGCTGCCGGTCGCCGCTCCGGCCGCGCTGAGGGCTGAACTCGAACGCGCCGCAGCCGCCTTCGAGCGAGCCACGCGCTCCCGCATCACCGCCGACCTCGCCAGCACCCGCGCCCTACACCGCAGCGTCCAGGTGATCTGGCGCGACCGCCCACAGGAGCGTGACGGCACGGGGTTGGCGATGCTCCTCGACTCCGTCCTTACCGCCGTGGCGTTCGCCGTGCACTGGCACCGCACCCGCCAGCACGCCCAGCAGGAAGCCGCCGCCGCACAGGCACTCGTCCACCTGCAGACCGTGTACGGGCAGGTCGCCGAGCCGGTCCTGGCGGGCCTCGCCCAACGCACCCCAAGTGACCAGACCAAGCGTCGCTTCGCCCATCACCTCCAGGAGGCGGTGCCGGAGCACGCCGAGCGCATCCTCAACGACGTCTCCTGGGACGCGCTCGCCACCGTGCTCGCCGAGGCGGAGGCCGCCGGGCACAACGCGGCCACCGTCCTGGACCAAGCCCTCGGACAGCGCACGCTCGACGACGCCCACAGCCCGGCCCGCGCGCTGACCTGGCGTATACGGCGTCTCGGCGAGCGTCACGTCCCCAGCCCCCGCGCCCAGGCAGCAGCCCACCCCACAGTCGGCGTTCCGCTCCAGCAGCGGCCTCCCGCGCGGCGGCGCTGACCCGCAGGCGCGCGGACTGTAGCCGACGATCCCCGGCTACCGAAACCGGGGATCGTCCGGAGCATTCGTGCCCCAACCCCGACTCCCACTTCCCGGAAGGAACCCCCCTGCATGGCCCAGACCGAAATCCGCCCCCGCGTCGTCATCCTCCTCGCCGACGTGGATCCCTCCCGCTGCGATGAACTTGGTCGTCTGTACCACCGCGACGGCCGCCCGCTCACCGGCATCGAGCACGACCTGCTCTCCACCAGCACCTCGGACGAGATAGACATGGCGGTCGTGCACGGCCTGCCTGACGAGGCTGGCTGGATGAGCGAAAGCACCCTCGTGGGGAGGGCCCTCGTCAGCCTGTACATGAAGTACGCGTACCTGCTGCCCGACGACTCCCTGGACAGTGTCTACGACCTCATGACCGACGAGGACTACGCGGAGTTGGAACGCCTGTCCGACATCCACAGCACCCTGCGCGCGCCCGAAGGGCACGCCGAACTCGAAGAAGACTGACCACACACGGGCGGCACTTCAGGACTCCACCCACCGGCCGACACCCTCAGACCACGAACCCTGGCCCCACATGCCGAAGGCCCGACCGGAGACACCGGCCGGGCCTTCGGCATGCACGCGAACTCACGTGGTCACACGGGCTTTCGCCACCGCCTCCTCCACATGGGCATCGACCAGCGCGGGCGAACCCGAGACCACCGCAACCACCATCCCCACACGAACAGCTGTCTGCTTGACGACCTGGCTACGTCCTCCCGCCGTGAAGGTAAGCAGTTGGCCCCACTGCTCGTCACCCAACCTCGGGGCGGGCACCTCGTGGGCGGTGACCGTGACGGCCGTGCTGCCGGCGAGGACCCGGTAGCTGGAGCAGGAGGTCATCGCCTCGAAGATCCGGCCCACGCCACTGGAGAGCTCGGCCGCGGTGCCGCTGTACAACTCCTCAGAGACCTCCGAGCCGATGCCGCTTGCGTAGGTGAAGGAGACCTTCGCCCGGCGCGGGAAGCCGAGGCTGCCGCCGGCCGCAGTGTCAGCGTCGAGTTCCTCCAGCGCGGGACAGCCGGTCACCTTGACGTCAGCGTGCCGACCGGGCAGCTCTGCCTTGCGGGCGTAGCCCTCGCCCAGGTCGCCCTCGTCGAGAAGCCGCTTGGCCAGCCCGGCTGAGGACAACGGCCCGGCAGCCGGGGTGTTCCTGCCCTCCTGGCGTCCGGAAACGGAGGCGGAAGACGTCGGGTCCGTGGCGCGGGTGCTGTCGTTGGAGCAGGCCGTCAGGACCAGGACGGACACAGTGCCGAGGCAGAGCGCGGCTGTGGTGGGAAAACGCATGTGGAACCCCCATGTTGGTGCGGAGCGAACGGTCTGACCAAGCAGCTCTCCGGGGCCGGCGATGTGGAAGGGAAGGGAAGGGGGGTTTCGTGGGAGTCAGTGGCCGAGGTGGCGTAGCCCGTCCTCAAGGGTGGGGTGCCAGTGGTCGGCCGGACCGGAGTGGCGGTTGTACCAGGCCGCGTCCAGCCCCGGCTCCCGCGCCGTGTGGCCGGCACGGCAGCGTAGCCACACCGAGTCGTCGCGCAGGCAGAGGACAACCCAGTTCCGGTACGCGCCGCACGCGGGACACTCACGTACCTCGCCGTCGACGACGAGCGGCTGGTCCCAGCGCATCATGAACCCGGCGACGTCCTGGCGGGACGGCGCCCTGAATTCCGGCGGCAGGAAGTCGGCTTCCGGCGCAGCCTCCGCAGTGTCTTGGGTGGTAGCGGCGACCGGGTCGGGAGCATCGGGCCAGGGCATTTCGGTGTGCGTCTGCAGCAGCGCCTGGATCTCACGCTGAGCATCACGGAACTCACGGTCGGCGCGAACACGGCACCGAAACATTCGGAACATACGGGTCTCCATCTCTGCCGTCTGGCGAGTGCGGGGAACCGGCCGCTCAGGGAAATCTGCGGTCGGCAAGGAGCGGCACAACAGCCACCCCTGGGGCGCGGGCCGTCAGCTGCGGCGGACGACCATGAGCCGGCCCTCGGCGTCCTTGGGCAAAGTGCGGCGGGACACCACGGCCGGCGAGGCCAGCGAGGAGGCGAAGGCGGCGACCAGATCATGGGGGACACCGGCGCTGAAACTGGCGCACCACAGATACGGGGCGCCGAGAACGGGTTCCGTCCACGCCTGCCAGCCCATCAAGCCGGGGCGCGGATCGGCGTCCTGGACGAGCGGCGACTGCAGCCCCAGGGAGACGGTGGCGGAGAACCCGGGGTCCATGGCGGTGGTGTGGGGACTGTCCAGGTCACGGACCCAGCCCTGGGCGCCAAGCGCGTTCAGGACCGTCTCGGGCCCCTCGTAGCCGATGTCGGGCGCCTCGCGGGTGTCGACCGCAACGAGGAGGTCGGCGAGTGCCTCATACGGGATACCGGCGGTGAAGTACGCGTTCCACGATGTCATCACGGAGTCGGCATCCGGGCGGGCACTCAGTTGCCAGGCCACCGGCAGCCCGCCCAGTTCGAACGGGTAGGCCGCGAGGACCCACTCGGCACCGCACAGCCCGTCCGGGCTCACGTACAACAGGGTGTCGCGGGAGGTGGGCCACATGCGCCAGCCGAGACCGGTCAGGGCGGACCCGATCTGCTCGGCGAGTACGCCGTCGTCACCAGCCAGGTGCCGAGGGGTGACCCAGTACAACGGCTCCTGCGAGTCGGGGCGGAGGGGGTCGCTGGGGTGGTGCGGGTACAGGGGCGCCTCCGTGGGTTCGGGGGTGGGTGTTCTGGCGGGGGTGTGTACGTTGACATGGCTTGCGGCCGGGCACCAGTCATTTCCGGGGATTTCCTGTCTGCCAGTGGCGAACTGGAAAGAAGGCGGACAAATTTGCCCTAGCACGTAGGGGCCAGCCCCCTCGTCCTGCCTGAGTACGGAAGGGGCAGACGGCATGACGACGAGCGAGTAAACCGCGTTCCTTCATGCGTCTCTGGCTGCACGCCCGTCTTTTTGATTGCTGCTGTCACTGCCCGCTCCGTATCCTGCTGGGCAACGCGTTGACGGAGACGAGTACCCACAGATCACGCGAGCAGAGAGAGCCGCCGGAAGCTGGGAAGGCGGTCTCGCGTCCTGTGGTGAAGACCCTCCTGAGCGCGGGGAGAAAAGACCCCGTTTGGTGGTTCAATGCCCCGCCGGCTGGCCCCCGTCACTGGGCCTGAACGAGGCCGCCACCTGGTGGCGGCGAAAGTGCGGTGGTACCGCGAGTTGCCCTTCTCGCCCGCACTCCCAAGGGATCATGACGACGTCCTTCGGAGGACCGAATGATCCACAGCCGCGTACCCATCTACGACCTGCGAGAACACGTTGGCCGTACCGTTTCCGTCTGCGGATGGGTGAACACGCTCCGCCTGCAGCGACACATGCAGTTCGTCATCGTGCGCGACCACACCGGTATGGTGCAGGTGACCCACAAACGCGACAACGGGCCGCTTGAGGCCCAACTCGAAGCTCTCACCTCCGAGTCCGCAGTCAAGATCACAGGACGCGTCGTCGACGCAGCCCAGGTCAAGCTCGGTGGCCTCGAAATTGTCCCCGAGGCTGTCGAGGTTCTGAACCCGGCCGCGACGCCGCTGCCCATCGACGAGCACACAGGGCTGGAGCAGAGGCTGGACTGGCGCTTCCTGGACGTGCGCCGCCGTCCTGCCACTCAGCTCCTGTTCGCCGTGCAGACCACCCTGGAGCAGGGCATGCGCGAGTACGCCTACGTGCAGGGCGCCACCGAGATGCACACCCCCAAGCTCATGGGCACCGCCTCGGAGTCCGGTGCGGAGGTCTTCGAGGTGGGCTACTTCGGCCGCAGCGCCTACCTGGCGCAGTCGCCGCAGTTCTACAAACAGATGGCCATCGCGGCTGGCATCGACAAGGTCTTCGAGATCGGGCCGGTCTTCCGCGCCGAGCCGTCGTTCACCTCCCGGCACGCCACCGAGTTCACCGGCGTCGACGTGGAGTTGGCATGGATCGACAGCGTTGAGGACGTGATGGCGTTCGAGGAGCAGATGCTCGCCCACGCGATCGCCAAGGTCGCCGACGCGCACGGCGAGGCGATCGCCGAGCACTTCGGCGTCGAGGTCACCGTGCCCACGACGCCCTTCCCCCGCGTCACCATGGCCGACGCACGGGAGATCCTGCGTAAGGGTGGCTGGGACCCGGCAGAGGAGAAGGAAGACCTGGACCCGGAAGGCGAGCGGAGCATCTCGGCCCACATCAAGGAGGCCACCGGGCACGAGTTCGTGTTCATTACGCACTACCCGGTCGGCATCCGGCCCTTCTACCACATGCGGGCTGCCGATGACTCGAGCGTGACCTTGAGCTTCGACCTGCTGTGGAAGGGCCTGGAGGTCACCACCGGCGCGCAGCGCGAGCACCGGTACGACGTGCTGCTGAAGCAGGCCGCCGAGAAGGGCATGAGCCCCGAGCCGATGCAGGACTACTTGAACGCGTTCCGGTACGGATGCCCGCCCCACGGCGGCCTCGGCATGGGTCTCGGGCGGGTACTGATGGTGATGCTCGGTCTGGACTCCATCCGCCAAGCCAGCTTCCTCTTCCGCGGGCCGAACCGGCTCACTCCGTAGCCAGCCGCACGGACAATCTGGGCTTGAGCAGTTTCCAGCGCCTCCTCTCAGCAGGGCCAGTCCGCCCCGCCCCCGGCCTTCGGGCGGTGGGGCTCGGACGAACCGATCAGGACGCCCATCTCGTGCAGCCGCTCCCAAACTCAGGCCGTAACGGGGTGGGCAGCCTGAGCAGAGTTCAGAAACGGTAGGAGGGCGGTGAGGACCCTGCAGTCGGATTATGAAGTGGCTGGTGGCTACCGCCCGTACTTCGGCAAACAGGCGCCTCTCACCGCGCCACTGCTACGGTCGCGTCCATGACGCTCTCGGTCTCCACGGGTCAGGCTGTCGACCTACGTGTACAGCCGGTTGGCGAGGTTCTTGATCGCGTCGAGCGGTCTCTCCAAGTGGGGTTGCTCCCGGAGACGATGGTGCGTAAGCGCCGATCTGTGGGGGCCAGAACCGACCGCGACACCTGGGTTCGGATCGAGCGGCGCCTGCTCGACAAGATCTCCGACCAGGGGTGGAACGGGACTGAGAGTGCCGCTCGTCTGAAGGGCATCGCCCAGCCCGAATGGCACGGATGTGTGGTCTGGCGGGCCCCGGACGGGTCGGTGATGTGGCGAGCCGATGAAACCGATCTCCTGCCAGGGGCTCCTGTCGGAAACGCCATCCTGAGTGAAGCCCCGGAGCTGCCGGACGACTGGTGGGGCGCACTGAACGCGTCGTTGGACGCGCTGGCGAAACAGAGCACGAGGCGGGTCGCCACGCCGGACACCGAGACCGTCACCCAGGCCCTCGTCACCGAGTCTGTCCGTGGTGTTTTCTCCGGCGATTTCGATACGACCATCGAGCAGTGGGTGCCAGCCCACGCGGACTTGAACTGGGCCAACATGACGGCTCCGGCGTTCAGTCTCTTCGACTGGGAGGACTGGGGTAACGCGCCGCTGGGGCTGGATGCGGCCTCGCTGTGGGCGAGTTCCCTTGCTGTCCCGGCTCTGGCCGATCGCGTATGGCACGAGCGCCGGTCCGACTTCGAGAGCCGGGACGCCAAGGTGATGACGCTGTTTGCCTGCTCGAAGATCCTCGGGCCGTACGCGCACCCGGAAGACCCTCGGCTGGAACCCGCCCGGCGCATCGCCGAGCAGGTCATCAAGGAGCTTCAGGCCGGCTGATCGTGTGAACGGTCTCGCAGGAGACTCCGGTACTCCTGGACCGTTCGTTCCTCGACCTCTCCGACCAGGGCGCCGACGAGTTCACCCAGATGGGCGGGCTCCTCAGTGCTCACAGCCACAGTGTCCACCCTTGGCAGGTGATAGGCGGCTATGAACGCCGCCTGCACACGCGAGAGTTGACGGCAGTCACCGAGGAAGACACGAGGGTCGATCTTGGCCCACACCGAGTCGCTGGTGCTGCCGCCGAAGGGGCTCATGCCCCATACCTCGCTGGGGTCCAGGTCCCACGCCTTGATGAGGGTGTCCGCGGCGTCCAGCGTTCTGACTCCGACGAGTAGGCCGGCGCGGACCATGAGGGTCGCTGACCTCGGTACGGCCGGGCCGATCAGTCCTACCAGGGGTGATGGATCCCAGGATGCGATGCCCCAGGCGGCGCACAGGCCCTTGCTCGTAGCGTCATCGAGGGCAGCGCATGCTTCTGCTAGCACCTCCTGGCCATGCAGGCCAGCCTCGCGGAGCGAGTGTTCCGGGTTGTGCAGGAACACCAGGTCCGGCTCCTGCCCCAGGTCCCCGGCCGCCTGTTCCACGGCCGCGTGCAGCCGTACGGGATCCAGGGAGTGCTCCGCCCCGCCCGGTCCCGGGAAGTAGCCCACCTTCGTGGAGACCGTGAACTTCGGCAGCAGGTCTCCGGCCGTCTGCGCCAGGACCTGATGCGAACGGAAGCCGAGGTAGTTGGTGCTGGTGTCGAGTGCTGTCACGCCGAGGTCGAGCGCCCCGGTCAGGAGCCGGCGTTCGTGACGAGACCGGTGTAGCCCGAGAACAACTCGGGGGTCAGCACCGCGCACAGCTCCTCCTTCACCAGGATCTCAGCGACCTCCATCACTTCGGCCCCGGCGACGGCCGCAGCCTGTTCCAGCTCGACCGGCCTACCGCTGAGCAGCAGACGCAGGGCAGGCAGTGCCTTGGCCGCGAGGGTGAGCTTCTTCCCCGAGGCCACGAGGTCGACGGTCTCTCCGTGCTCGTGAATCTGGGGCGGGAAATGGGTGGTGCACACCACGGCGTCGAGCGGCCCGAGTATCTCGAGGAACGGCACGTGCCGAGGCAGGGTCGTCGCCTGCTCGTATGCGTCCAGGAAGTCGGCCGGCGGGCGCTCGCTGACCAGTTGGGTGGCGGCCTCGGTCAGGGCGTCGGTGCCGGTTCCGTGCTGGCGGTCGAGGTCGTGGCGGAAGATCTCGTGTTCGCGGCACCAGTCGCCCAGCCACGCGAGCCAGCTCGCCCCTGTGCGTTTGGTGATGCCGAACGTGACGTGAAGGCTCTTGCCGGAGCCGCTGCCGGTCCGTGTCGCCTGATGCCAGTGGCCCCGCGGAATGTGCATGACGTCGCCGGTCCGCATCAGACCGGACCAGATGATCTCGTCGCTCGGAGTGCTGTTGGGGTCGGCGTCCCGGTACATCGGGACCGGACGGGAGGTCGCACGCACCTCCCACTCCTTCTCACCCGCCAGCTGGACGATGACGACATCGTGGTCATCCCAGTGCAGGGGGAAACCGGAGGCGTCGTTCGTCGTCAGGTACGCGTTGACCTGGACTCGCTCGCGGGACCACCACTGCAGGGCCCGGCAGGCGGCCTCCATCGTCGGATCGAAGACGTTGGCCTGGTCCATGATCACCGTCGCGCCTTCGCCCAGGAGCCTGCCCAGGCTGCGCATGTTGACCATGGAGATGCTCTGGCCACGGGGGCTGACGCTGTCGGTGTAGTAGATGGCCGGGTGGACCTCCTCGCCCTTCTGGAAGCACCGGAACTGCGGGCGGTTCAGACTCCTGCGCATCGCGATGTCGAGCAGGCGGTTCGGGGTCATGATGCGGGAGACGAGTGCGGGGTCGTCCATGCTCCCGCGTACGAAGTCCTTGCCCAGCTCCTCGGCCCCGCTCCAGCCGAGCGCTGCCTCGATGGCGCTGATCAACCGGTGTTCCATCGTGCGTCCTCCATGGGTTCGACCACTGATGCGGACACGGTGAGGGCCGGCGCGGCCGACCACGCCGGCCCTCACCGCTTGGTGCCTACTCGCTGTCGTGCAGGTTGCCGTCGCCACCCGGCCATGGCGCGTCGCCGGAACTGCCCTGGTTGTCCGACCGGAGGCTGTCGTACCGGTCGTGGACGGCGGTCAGCTCTTGCACCGCCACCAGGAGGCCACTCCGGGCCGGAGGCGGTGTCGTGGGCTCTGCCACCTCGTACTCCTTCCTCTTCGGTTCTCCCGTCAGGGCTCCGACGGGAGGTCTATGGCCGCCCCACGGCGGTGGGAGACGTGGGTTGCGGTGGGGCGGCAGTCATTGGCAGCTCGATGAGCGGCAGTCCGAGACTGGGGACAGGGCAGGTCAGCGGTGGTTCGGCAGGCCGCCGACGTCCTCGCGCATGTTGATCTCCAGAACGCGCTGGTCCAGCTCATACAGACAGGCACGGCAGGCGTAGAGAGCCGCGTGCATGCCGCTCGACCGGACGGGCCCGATCCACGTCACTTCGACGTCGTCACGTCCGCACCACAGCCAGCACTCGCCTCGCGCCTGCCACTCGTGGCGGTCCCATAGCGCGTAGTCAGTGGGCTCTCTGGTGACGGGGTCGATGTCTCGGCGGGTGGGCCGGAAGACCACGTCGGGATCAGGAAGCGGATTCGCTCGTAAGGTGTGCCGTCCCATCACGCGACCGCCAGAGTGAGCGACTCGGGCTCAGCTACCACGCCGCGCTTCGGCCGTAGCGCGAATAGCCTGCGCAGAACGGCAGCTCGGATGGCAGGCGCCGCTTTGGGAAGCGCGATCTCCGCCCATACGCGTTTGCCCTGGCCGACGGGTTCCCAGGCACACCGCGAAGCGAGAAGCTCGACCAGCGCCAGGCCGCGCCCGCTCTCGTCGTCGGCCTGGGCACAACTCATCTGCGGAGCAGCAGGGTTGTCGTCGAGTACGTCGATCACCAGGCGGCCGGGCCGGTGGTACAGCGTGACGGTGACGGACCCTTCCCCATGGACCACGGCGTTGCTGACGAGCTCGGAGGCGACGAGACGGATGGCGTCAGCCGCGTCGTCGTTCAACGGCACACCCCACGCACGCACCTTGTCGACGACCGTGCGCCGGGCGAGGGAAACTTCCCTCTCCTCACCCGCGAGGACGAACCGATGGACGAGCGTGGGCATGGCGGACGCCTCCGAGGAGTTGGAGAGCGGCTCCGTCCCCTGACGGGGAAACAGGGGCGGAGCCGCCGATCTGAGAACCGTTCCGGAAGCTGCACCCTGCGCGGGCTCCGTGGACGGCTGATATTCAGTCAACGGCCCCTGACGGCAAGGCGGAACGTTTCTAGGGGGTTCCTCATGGGGACGCCCTCCCCGTACGCGGCCACGCGAAGTAGCCTCCCCACTACGCCTTGAGGGGATGACGGGAGTGATGACATGCCTGGTGAGCCGTTGGCAGTCCACCCGCTGAGCTTCCTCCGCCAGACGCGTGGATGGGGGAAGGCCGAGTTCGCCCGGCTCATGCAGGCGCACGGGCGGTCGCTCGGAATCGCGCTCGCGACCAACCGGACCACCGTATGGAAGTGGGAGCAGGGGCAGGAGCCGGACGCGGACGCCCAGCGCGTACTCGCCGACCTGCTGCGCGTCCCGTACGAGCAGGCCCGGAGGGAAGGTTGGCCCCGGTGGCTGCCGGTCTGGGAGGTCACGGGACTCACCGCCCCGTGGACCGAGGCCGGTACCGTTGAGGCGTTGTCCGAACTCGTGGGGAGTGGCCGCATGGATCGCCGGGGCTTTCTCACCGTCACCGGCGCCGCCTTGACGGGCCTCGCGGCGAGCTGGGTGGACGCGCCGTCCGCCTTCGCCTCGGCTCTGGGCGGGGATCAGGTCACGGACACGATGGTCTCGACGATCGAGCAGCGCATCAGCACGCTCCGTACCCTCGACGACCAACTCGGCGGCGCCACACTCCTGGAGCAGGCACGCGGCGATCTCGCCCTCGTCACCGGCCTCCTCAGCACCGGCAGGTACACGGAGAGCATCCGAACCCGCCTCTACGCCCTGGCCGCCCGGGTGTCGCACCTGACCGGCTGGATGGCCTACGACGCCGGTCTGCGGTCCGCCGGCCAGCGCTACTACGTCGGCGCCCTGCGCAGCGCCCGTACCGCCGGAGACGACGCGTTCGGCGCCTTCATCCTCGCGGAGATGGGCGTTCACGTCTCCGAGGCCGGACGGACCGCCGAGCGCGTCGCTCTCATCTCCACTGCCATCGACAACGCCCCTCGAACGCTGTCGCCCTACACCCAGTCCTTCCTCTACCTGCACAAGGCCGAGGCGCTGTCCCGCGACGGCGACCATGCGAATGCCGGTACAGCGCTGAACCGCGCATTGTCCCACTGGGAGCACCACACGACGGAGGAAAACCCGGACTGGCTCAACTGGTTCGGCGAGGCGCAGCTGAAGTCAACCGAGGGCAAGGTCCTGCTGCGGTCCGGGCAGGTGGAGCACGCGACCGGTTCCCTGGAGACTTCGGTGAAGAGCGCGGCTCCTCGGGACAAGGCCGTACGCTCCAGCCGCTTGGCCGAAGCCCGGCTCGCCGGCGGCGACCTGGACGGGGCGCTTGACGCCGCGAACTACGGCACCGAACTCCTGGAGAGCAGTGTCAGCTCCGTAAGGGCTCTGGACCGCCTGAAGGAGTTCTCCGCACACCTCGAACCGCGCAAGTCCGTCCCCGCTGTCCGTGAGTTCCGCGAGCGGCTTCAGGCCGTGCCCGTCGCGGCGTGACCGTCACCTCTCGGGTTGAGAGGCCGAGCCCGCCCCCTCAGAGCAGGCTGTCGTAATGCCAGGATGGACGGCATGACGACGATCTACGGTGAGGTCGCGGCTGGGTTCGAACCGGTGCGTGAGGCGTTCGCGGCGAACTTCGCCCAGCACGGGGACATCGGCGCGGCGGTGTGCGTCTACCAGTACGGCCGACCGGTAGTGGACCTGTGGGGCGGTGTCGCCGACCCCGAGACCGATCGTTCGTGGACACGAGACACGCTGCAACTCGTCTACTCGGCGACCAAGGGGGCCACCGCGACCGCGGCACACATGCTGGCCGAGCGCGGTGCGCTTGACCTGGACGCGCCGGTGGCGAAGTACTGGCCGGAGTTCGCCGCGAACGGCAAGGCGGACATCCCGGTGCGCTGGCTGCTGTCCCACCAGGCCGGCCTGATCACACTGGACCAACCCGTCCCGCTGAACGAGGCGTTGGCCTGGCACCCGATGGCAGCCGCACTGGCCACTCAGCGCCCCCTGTGGACTCCGGGCACGGCGCACGGCTACCACGGTCGGACCTGGGGTTGGCTCGTCGGCGAGGTGATCCGCCGGGTGTCCGGTCGGACACCCGGCCACTTCTTCGCCGAGGAGATCGCTGCTCCCCTCGGGCTCGACTTCTTCATCGGTCTCCCGGCGGATCAACGCGACCGGGTCAGCCGCATGGTGTACCAGCGACCGGCCGTCGACCTCACCACCGTGCCCGCCGAGTCGGTTCCCGAGGAACTCCGCGAACAGGTTGCCGCGTGGCGGGATCCGGAGTCATTCAGCAACAGGGCGTACGCGGTCACCGACCCCGCGGCGATCGACTTCGACTCGCCGGAGGTGCAGGCGGCAGAACTCCCGGCTTCGAACGGCATCGGCACCGCACACGGGCTGGCGCGCATGTACGCCGCGCTGATCGGCGAGGTGGACGGCGTGCGCCTGCTGGCCTCGGAGACCCTGGCCTCGGCGACCAAGGAGCAGGCCAGTGGGAAGGACCAGGTGATGCTGATCCCGAGCCGATTCAGCACCGGATACATGCTGCCTACCGAGACCAACCCCATGATCGGGCCGAACTCCTTCGGTCACACAGGCAGAGGCGGCTCACTTGGTTTCGCCGACCCGGAGCACGGCATCGCCTTCGGCTATGCGATGAACAACATCATCGGGGGCCTCGACGACCTGCGTGCGACGTCACTGGTCGACGCGGTGCGAAAGTCGCTGGCGTAACAGCTGGCGTCGCTGTGGCCCCGAGATCCGGAACGGCTCGCCAGCCGCGTCGGTGTACGTCGTTATGGTGCGCGGCGGCTACGCCGCCAACCACCGAGTCCCAGTCGAGGTGACGGCCGACGGAGTGGAGGCGATGCCGATGACCTCGACCTGGACGCCCCATGTTTCGAGCGTCCTGGCGGTCTGCACCAAAGTGACCTGCGAGAACGGGAACAGGGTGTCGGCGGTGAGGTCGGTTCCGTCCTTCAGCAGGATTGCGAAGACGACCTTCGAAGGCCGGAAGTCTTCCGGGAGACCGTGCCCTTGCCGGGCGGCGGCCACCTTCTCGGCGAACCGTTCCCTCCCCTCCGGGGAGTTCCGCAACGTCTGTACGGCGACGAGCGCCTGACTGAAGAGATGGCTCAGCGCGTCGGAACCCTTGGCGCGCTTCACCATGATCAGGACATCATCCGGGCTCAGCAGGTCGCAGATCTCCACGCCGTTCCCGCGGTGCAGCGCGGTCTGCACGTTGTCGCGGTCGAAGCAGACGTACCCGGGCCGCTGGTCCGGCACGGACGCGTTGTAGGTGCGCTCCTTCTCCCCCCGGACCCACGGGGGCAGGTCGACGGACGGGGCGTCGGAGATCAGCCGCTCGGCATGTGAGCGGATCGCCTTCAGATACTCCTGGTCGATCTCGTACCAGTGCTCGTCCATCAGGAAGAACCGGCGAGAGTCGAGAAACACCTCCGCCTCGATCCACCGGAGAGCGCTGGACGTCCAGATTTCGTCGGCCCGGTCGGCGCGGTCGTGCCGATAGAGGGTGACTGTTCCTTCCCGGAGCGCGGCCACGCGGCTGCCCGCACGCTGGATGCGCGCACGGCAGAGGACGTACTCAAGGTCGAAGTCGTCGGTCGACCGGCCGGCCGCGTCGCTGTTGATCCTGGCCCTGAACGCCCGGGCGGCCATGTAGTCGTCCCAATGGTCGGCGGGGACAGCGACGTTGATTCTCCCGCCAGCCCCCTGTCCCAGAAGGTCGTCGAGGACGGCCTCCAGGCGGGTGACAAGGCTGGGATCGTCGACGGGCACGACGTGTTCGACGAACTCCAGCTCCGGACTCGGCTTCTCCTCGCGCAGCACGCGGGCGATCGCACGGATGTCGGCGATCAGGTCGACGCCCTCCACACCGAGCCGCATGCGCAGGCCGGCCCCGCCCTCCGCACTGGAGATCTTCCCCGGGTTGTCCCGGGAGATGGTGAGCGGGATGTTGTCCAGGTGGCCGCCGAGGCGGCGCACGATCTGCGCGTGCTCGACGATGCCCAGGCTCCACACCGAGGCCCCGCTCGGGATCAGGGTGATGTCGGTGCGCCCTCCGCCCGGGGTGTGCGACACCAGATCCCGGATCTTCGCGGGGTCCACCCGGCGGGACGCGAAGCTCAGGCCGAAGCGGTGGTCCTTGAGGCGGTCGGGCACCAGGCGGAAGCCCTGGTCGTAACCGATCGCGTACACCTCACCGTCGACGGCCAGCATCAGCAGGCCGGCCGAGCGGTTGACGGGCCGTGACACCTCGATACCTGTCGTACGGAAGATCTCGTCGCACCAGCTCGCGACGGGCTGCTCGAAGCTGCCGGTGACCAGGACCGCCGGTACACCGAGGTTCTCGGGGACGTCGAAGTCCGCGTGGACCCTTTCCAACTGGTCCGCGTCCAGGGCGTCGAACATCGCGTCGGCAGTGGGAGGCACGCCCCTGAGTCGGTACAGGGTTCGCTTGGACGTACGGGCCGTCATGGTGCTGCTCCTCGTTCCGATCTTTGTGGACGGTGGCGATAACCGCCCTCGTGGTTTCGTTCTCATGCGTGTCTTCTCCTGGCAGCGCCTTTCCTGGCGCCAATGCGGATCAGCGGGCCAACAGGGCAACGAGCACCGCAACTTCGGTGTGCCACGCGCGGACCTGGTCCTGCGTGGGACCGATCTCGTACTGGTGGTAGTGGCATCCCAGGCAGAGCTGGCTCCACACGGCCTTCGCGCGGCGGGCCGCTCCTGCTTCGGCGCAACCGCGGAGCCAGAGGAACGCGGCCCGCTGGGTGCCCTCCCGGATCGCGCGAGGCGCCCGGTGGGCGGTGAGGCGGTCGGCGACCGCGCTCTCCAGCGCGACACGGAGGGCGAAGGTGGCACCTCGACACCGGCTCGCCGTGGCGGCAGTGGACGTGGCGGGCTCGCCGGTGTCCGTGAGCAGCAGGTCGGCGGTGTCGAGCAGTTGGCGAATCGTCTGGTTCACGGCCCCTCCTCGGGCTTGCGTACCGTCAGGGCGACGGCCTTGATGTCGTCCACGAACCGCTGGGGGTCCGGCATCGAGGTGCCCGACGGGTGGGCACCCTCCTGGCACTGCCGGACAACGTCCACCGCCTTGGAGCCGCACCGCCTGCGCAGCTCGCGGTAGACGTCACTGGCCCTCTTCGTCGGGTCTCCGAAGAGCCCCAGGACGGCGATGTCCATCAGCGTGACGGCCCTCGCGACGGTCTTCTCCGCCTCGTGTTCGGCCACCCCCGCCCGGTGCAGCCGAAGCCATGCGGCCTCGGAGAAGGACCGTTCCAGGACGGCGCGGCAGAGGCTGGGCAGCACATGGGTCATCGCGACCATCGGGAGGCTTCGCGTGCGGATGAGGGCGCGTGCGTCGGCCAGTGCCTGACCGACCGGATCGGTCACCCGGTTCACGGTCACCACGGACCGGCCCGCCCGCTCGACCTCCAGTACGGTCACCGGGAGTTCCTGGTTGATGAAGGCCCGCTGGAGTCGCGTGTCGTGGGTGAAGACCACGACCTGCCGGGTCTCCCCGAGGTCGTGCAGCACCTTCGCGAGGCCGTGGACCTTGGCGGGATCCATGGACTGCACCGGGTCGTCGATGACGACGAACCCGAAGGGGCTGTCCGGCGCGGCGGCGCGCGGCAGGAAGAGCGAGAGCGCGAGGGAGTGCAGTTCGCCCTGGCTCATGACGCCGAGGGCCGCCGCCTCGGTGCCGTCGACGGACACGTCCATCACCAGCTTGCGCACGGTGGCCTTCTCACTGCCGGTCAGGCGTACGGAACGCAGGTCCACGTTGCTCTGCTGGCGCAGTTCCTCCCAGATCCGCTGCGAGTGGTCCTCGAACGGCCGCAGCCGTTCCTCGCGCAGCTCGGCACGCGCCTCCTTCAGCCACTTACGGGCCGCCCTGACCTGGCACAGCCGGGGCCTGCCGGCGTACGCGGGCCGGGCCCGGTCGAGCCAGCCCGCGAGGCGGGTGACACAGGAACGCCACTCCTCGTCGAGCTTCTCCAGCTCCCGCAGCGCCTCCTCGCGCAGCGCGGCGCAGGCGTCGGCGAGGACGAGCGCGGCGGTCTCGGCGCGGGCGGCGAGCCGTTCGGCGTCGTCGATCGCCCGGCACGCCTGCCACTCCTCCCACGGGTCCACGAGCGGGGCGGGCAGCCACTCGGGGACCGGCATGACCAGGTAGCGGACGGCGTCCACCGCATCCCGCAGCCCGGTGCGGGCCTCCCGCGCGGTCGCGGCCTCCTGTCGCAGGCTCGCCACCTGCTCGGCGGCCCGCTCGGCCCACGCCTCGTCGAGCGCTCGGTCGGACCCGCACACCGGGCAGGTGTCCTCGTCCTCGTGTCGACGGCTGTGCTCCAGGGCCTTGGCCAGCAGTTCCGCGCGCTGGTGGGCGTCCTCGGCGCCCGACGCACGTACGTCGTCGAGTACGGCGACGGCCTCGCGCAGCCGGTCCACGGCCGCGCCGACCACTCCGAGGTCCGGTCCGGTCAGCGCGGCGGTCGTCCGCAGTTCCCGGAGACGGCCCTCGTCCGCGTCGGGCAGCGCCGTCACGAGGGCGTCGAGCTCGACGAAGTCGGGGTCGCCCGCCTTGCCGACGACCGTGAGCGCGCGTACCGCCCGCGGGTCGTCCAGCGTGGACAACGCCTCGACGAGTACGGGCCGTTCAGCCTCGGCCTGCTTCAACGCGGAGTCGAGCGCCTTCTCGATGCCCTGGAGCCACTCGTCCGCGTCGGTCAGTTCGCCGAGTCCGAGGATGGCGGCGACCGAGTCGTACTGCTCGCTGGGCCTGCCGTTGAGGACCTTGTCGAGATCCGCGTACGACAGAAAGGGGCTGTAGTCGTTCAGGGCCCGCCCCCAGCCGATGCCGGCGAAGGGCCGACGGCCGTGGCCCGGCCGTCTGAACTCGACCTCGGGGGCGGTGACGTCGTCGCCGGGCCAGGTGCACGTCAGAGTGGACAGCCGGGGGTCGCCCGCGATGGCGAGGCGGACCTCGACCTTCGGGTCGGCCCCGTCGTGGAGGTTGCGCCAGTGCCGACGCCACACCTCTCCCCGCTGCTTGTCCAGGCGGGCGGTCCGGCCCGTGAGCGCCGTCTCGGCGCCCTCGGCGAAGCTGGACTTCCCCGAGCCGTTGCGTCCCACGACGAGGGTGACGCCGGGCTTCGCGGTCAGCGGCAGACGCGCCTTGCGGCCGATGCCGCGAAAGCCGTTGACGCTGATGGAGTCGAGGAACACCCGCTGGTCCGGGTGCGGAGCGGCGGGGGTACCGGAGGACTCCGTCGCGGTGGCGCTCAGTACCTCTCGCAGGAGTTCCCGGGGTGCCTCGGCGAGCGCCGAGCTTTCGAGACGGGCGGTCAGGCGGGAGAGCGTCGAGGAGGCGCCTCGGCGGTAATCGACCTGATGATCGGATGCGTTCGGCTCGTTCTGTGCGAGGTGTTCCGTCATGGTGCTCTCCGCCCTCCGTGGTCGGTTCCGGGGCCGGACTCGTGCGGTGGGCGAGAGGGGTGAATCTCTCGCTTTGCGCGAGCCCGGTGTGACAGAACCGACGGTAGAGGTGGAGAAGTTATTGAATCCAAGATTTGAGTGATAACCCAGGTTATCGAGAATTACACTCTTAACGGCCTGAGCTCTGCCGGGACTGCCAAGCCCAAGACCGACTCCCTGCGGCTGGCTGAGCCGATGACTGGGTGTGCGGTCCACCTGCAGGTGGGAGGCTTGATGTGGCACGATGCGAAATCCGGTGCCAAGAGGAGGTGGGGCATGGTCGACAGGTTCAACGACGGGCTGCTGACGCCCACGGAAACGGCCTCCTACCTTGAGATCCCGCAGTCGACCCTCACGTCGTGGCTGAAGGGCAGGGCGGCGGGAGCGCCACTGGTCCACCAGGTCGAGCCGGTTCGGAGGGGGCAGCCTTCGGTGCCGTTCATCGCGGTGGCCGAGGCGCACGTTCTTCGTTCTCTGCGTTCCCTGGGGCTTCGCATGAGCGAGATCAGGGAGGCCGCCGCCGCCGTACGGGACGCCTTCGACACCCCCTACGGCCTCGTATCGAAGCGGATCGCCACGGACGGCGTGGACATCTTCATCGAGCACGGTTGGGGCGATCTCCGCAGAGCCCGCGACGGCCAGGTCCCGATCCACGAAGTGGTCTCCGACTATCTCCGATACCTCACCTGGGAGCCGGGCGACGACTTCCCCTCCAGCCTGCGGCTGAGGCAGTACCCGGACTCTGTCCCCGTCGTGATCGATCCGAGGTTCGGCCACGGTCTCCCCGTGGTGGCCGCCAACCGAGTCACGGTCCAGGCCATCACCGACCTGTGGGAGGCAGGGGAGACCGTCGAGGACATCGCCTACGACTACGACATGACACCCGCGCAGGTGGATGCGCTCTGCCGGGCCGTGGTGCACCTTGCCGCCTGAGTTCTTCCTCGACCGGAACCTCGGTCGCCGTGTCGCGGAAGGGCTGAGAACCTGCGGGTGGACGGTTCACCGCATCGGGGACGTCTTTCCTGACGACGGGCAGGACGTTCCGGACGAGGAGTGGATCACTTACGGTCTCGACCGGTCCTGGGTCCCGCTGTCGAAGGACGGGCGGATCAAGACCCGGGATCTGGAGATCCAGCCCGTCTTGGAGCGCGAGGCGGTGCTGTTCTACCTGGACAACCAGCAGCTTCGCAGCGCCGAGATGGTCGAGCGGCTCGTCGCACGTCGTGACGCCATCCACCGGGCCGTCGAGAAGGGCGGCCCGGCGGCTTACGCCGTACGGCACGACCGTGTCGAGCGCACCTGGCCGTGACGGGCAGGCGCCCCTGGTGGTGCCCTCCCGCATGTGTTGCTACTTCGCAGCGGGCGCCCACAGGGCGGCCACGATCTCCATCTGCTTGAGGACCAGGTCGATCGCCTCGCGCTCCTCTTCCGGCGGATAGTCGAACATCGCCAGCACGCGGCGAATGCGGGTACGGAGCTTCGCCCGGACGGGTTCGCGGGAGAGCCAGTCGACGGAGAGGTTCTTCTGGATGTCCTTGACGAGGGCACGGGCGATCTTGGCGAGGGTGTCATCGCCGCCCTCCATCACCTCGGCCATGTCACGGTGCGCTACGGCGTCGTAGAAAGCCAGCTCGGCGTGGGTCAGCGGCGGGTCGAACCGTTCGCCGCGGCGGGCCTCCGCCGACACCTCCCTTGCCAGGGCGGCGAGTTCGGCGATGACCTGGGCGCTGGTGAGTTGCTGGAGCATGTACCGCTTCATCAGGTCGTTCAGGCGCTCGGTGAAGCTCTCGTTGCGGACGACGTTGTGCTTGGTCACCTCACGCATCTTCTGCTGGATCATGCGGCGCAGGGCCTCGGTAACCAGGTGGGGGGTCTCGGAGTTCTCCAGCTTCCGCAGTTGAGCCTCGTTGAGGCGGGTGATGTCCAGCCGGCCGATCCCGGCCTCCGCGTACAGGTCGGTGATCTCGTCCGCGTCGACGACGGAGGCTGCTAGTGCTTGCAGGTAACGCTGGACCTCGGCGCTGAGTGGCTCCCCGCTCGCCTCGCGCTGGGCGGCGTCGAGCTTGATCATCCAGGCCCGGACCTCACTGAAGAAGGAGATGTCACGACGCCAGTCGTCCAGGTCCTCGCAGCGCTCGGCGATCTCCTTGCTCATCGCGCAGACTCGGTAGAAGCGGTCCAGCCGGGCCGCGCTGTCCTTGAAGCGGACGGAGAGCGGCTTGGCGGGGGGCTCGACCTTGTTGCCCGGGTTCTTCGGGTCGCGCAGGAAGTCGGCGGTCAGGCGCAGCGCGCGCTTGCGGGTGTCGGGGCGGCTGGTGTCGGCAAGCCATCCTTTCCAATGGCTCCCGGCCAGTAGCCCCTTGATGGTGGCCAGCTCGTTCTTGACCTCGGTGACGGCCCGTTCGATGTCCGCGCCGAGCGTCTGGTCCTTGCGGTCCTGGTCCGAGTACTCGCGCAGGGCCTTGGTGAGGTTGTCAGTGAGGGGCGCGTAGCCGACGAGCAGACCGTCCTGCTTGCCGCGGAAACGGCGGTTGACGCGAGCGAGCGCCTGCATCAGGTTGGCGCCTTGCATCGGGCGGTCCATGTACAGGGTGTGGATGGGCGGGGCGTCGTAGCCGGTGAGCAGCATCGAGTGGACGATGAGCAGTTCCAGCTCGTCATCAGGGTCCTTGGCTCGCTTCTGGACGACCTTCTGCTGGGACTTGCGCAGCGAGTGCTTGCGCATATGCTCGGGGTCGGAACGGTCGCCGTGAAAGACGATCTTCATGACACCCATGTCGACCTCGTCATTGACCCAGCCGGGCCGCCGCTCGGCCAGCGCGTCGAAGACCCGTACGCAGATCTCGCGGGTCGCGCACACGATCATCGCCTTGCCGGGGGCGCCGATATCGGGCTTGACCAGCTCGCGGCGCTGCTCCCAGTGGGCGATCAGGTCGTCGGCGAGCTTCGCTATGCGGTCCTCGGAGCCGTAGATGGTGTTCATCGTTGTGGCGTACTGGATGGCGCGGCGGCGTTCGGCGTCGTCCATGCCCTCGGTGAGCGTGTTGGCCTGCTCGTCGAGCGTGTTCGGGTCGACACCTTTGGGCAGGTCGACCTTGATGACACGCGGCTCGTGGAAGACGCGGACCGTGGCCCCGTCGTCTACGGCGCGCTTCAGGTCGTAGATGTCGATGTACTCGCCGAAGACGGCACGGGTGTCGGCCTCGGCCTTCGAGATCGGCGTACCGGTGAAGGCGAGCAGGGTGGCGTACGGCAGGGCGTCGCGCAGGTGGCGAGCGTAGCCGTCGAGGCTGTCGTAGTGCGAGCGGTGCGCCTCATCGACGATCACCAGGATGTTGCGGCGCTCGGAGAGGAGCGGGTGCGACTTGCCGGCGTCCTTCTCCTCCTTGCTCAGGCCGAACTTCTGGAGGGTGGTGAAGACGATCCCGCCGACGTTGCGCCGCGTCAGCTCGGTACGCAACTCCTCGCGCGTGTCGATCTGGTGGGCCTTCTGCCCGAGCAGGGTCTCACTGTCGAGGAAGGTGTCGTAGAGCTGGTCGTCGAGGTCGTTGCGGTCGGTGATGACGACGATGGTGGGGTTGTTGAGGGCCGGGTGGCGGGCGACGAGCGCCGCCGTCTCCACCATCTCCTCCGACTTGCCCGCGCCCTGCGTGTGCCAGACGACGCCGGCCTGGCCGTTCGTCCGCGACGCCTCGACGACCGCGTCCACCGCCTTGTTCACCGCGAAGTACTGGTGCGGTTTCGCGATGCGCTTGCCGGAGAGGGGCTCGCCCGGCTTGGGTGGGGGGAAGTTGACGAAGTTGCGGGTGAGGGAAAGGAACCGGTCCTGCGTGAACAGGCCGTGCAGGGCCAGGTTCAGCGCGTCGAGGCCGTCGTAGCCGGGCTCGTTGGTGTCAACGCGCTCGCCCTCGTGGTCGACGTTCCAGGGCGCGAAGTGTTCGTACGGCGTGAACGCTGTGCCGTACTTGGCGGTTATGCCGTCCGAGACGAGGCACAGGACGTTGTAGCGGAACGCGATCGGGAACTCCGAGACGTACGTCTGGAGTTGGGCGTGCGCCGACTTGAGGGTCGCGTTCTCGTCGGAGGCGCTCTTGAGCTCGATGACGGCGAGGGGGAGACCGTTGACGTACAGGACGATGTCGAAGCGGCGGTGGCTGCCGTCGGTGTCCCTGACCGTGACCTGGTTGACGGCGAGGTAGCTGTTCGCGTCGGGGTCCGTGAAGTCGACGAGGCGGACGGTGGGGGTCTGCTCGGCGCCGAACTCGTCGGTGTAGGTGAGGCGGATGCCGGTGGTCAGTAACTCGTGCGCCTGCTTGTTCTCCGGGTACGCCTCGCGGGAGGTGGGGTCGGTGGCGATGCGTGTCGCCTCGTGGACGGCGGTGGAGGTCAGCTCCGGGTTCAGCTTCTCGATGGCGAGCTGGATCTCGTCGTGGAGAAGCAGGTCGTGCCAGTCGCGGCGGTGGCCGGTGCCGGGGGCGAGGTCCTTACCGGGCTTGGTCTGCCAGCCGAGTTGCGCAAGTTCGTCCAGGGCCAGGTGCTCCCAGGTGGACTCGGTCATTTTGGCGTCGAGGTGGGCGGGAGTGTGCTCGCTGCTGCTTCCGCTGGTCATACGGCGTCCTCCACGATCTTCTCGGCGTCTCGGACTCGGAGCTTGCCGGACATTAGTTGGGGGAGGAGGGTGTCGCGGAGGGTGGCGAGGGCACTGTTTTCGTTCGCGACCTGCGTTACGCGGGCATGCAGCAAATCAAGCTTCGCGGACAGGCGCTCCCGCTCGGCCTCGGCAGGTAGTGAGATGGGCCAGCCGGGCATCTCCTTCAGCGGCAGCCGGTCGACGGTCGCGCCATGGATGGTGCGGCGCTTAATCTCTTCCTGGAAACTGGGACTGAGGTACGCGTGTAGCAGGAGCGCGCCGCTAACAGAAGTGGACTTACTGCGCAGCAATGCCATTCGCCGCCCCAGGCTGCCTCGGACGCCGGGCGGCATGAGGGCTGCGTCGCCGAGCCGCGTTTCGTACGAAAACAACACGTCCCCGGCCTGGGGTTGCACGCGTCGAGTCCAACGTGGGAAATCTTCCTCCGACAGGTGGGCTGACTCCTCGATTTCCAGGTAGCCGTTGTTGAGACTGCTGATACTTAGAAACCAAGGTCCCGCCTCAGTTTTCCGGGGGGTGGCATGAGGGCCGTCGAAAAGCGTTGCAAGGTCACCGATCCGCTCGGGCTCACAGGTCGTGCTCGCGGCCTCGTAGCAGGCGTGGGCAAGGCTTAGTGCGGTGCCACGGATGCGCTCGTTGGCCGCGATCTTGTCGTCCAGTGCCCCGAGGACACCAACTACATTGCTTTGCTGAGTTCGAGAGGGGACCCTCAGTTTAAGCGACAAGATGTCACCCAAACTGATAAAATCCGCCATGTCGGTTTGCCCCTTTAGGGCATTCGCCTGAATCCAAAAATCGGCACCCCTGAACCAGTAGTAGAGGTATCGCGCGATCAGTTGACCACCCGTGCGCGGCCGGAAATAACACAGCTGCGGGCTGTAGGCGAAGCGTGGGCCTTCGCTCGGCATCAAAGCAACCCGGCCCACAGTCCCCTTGACGGTAAGGACAACGTCTCCGGGGCGTGAGACCTTTGGGCCAAGGTCCCGAATTTGGCTCTTCAGGGATGAGCTGAATTCGGATGACCCAATCTTGCCATCCAAGACATCTGCAACCCTCAAAATGGGGAGTGGATCCCGATCCTGGTTGACCGATCGAGGCCGTCCCGCACCGACTTCAATTTGATTCTCGTCGACCAACTCTGCGAGCGACACCGTTCGTTCAGCCACCGATCCTCCCCAACTGCTCCCGTACCACAACATCCAACCGGGCCGACTCATCCAACTGCTCGAACAGCCCCTTCGTCAGCCGAGCAATCCGCTCCCCCACCGGTTCCGCGTCCGGATCCTCCGCAACCTCCGCCGCCCCCACGTACCGCCCCGGCGTCAGCACATAGTCGTGCTTCTCGATCTCCTCCAGCGTCCCGCTGAAGCAGTACCCCGGCACGTCCTCGTACGAAAGATCCTTGTCCCGCGCCGACTTCGTGCCCCGCCACGCGTGATACGTGTCGGAGATCTTCTCCAGGTCCTGGTCAGTGAACCTGCGCTCGGTCTTGTCGACCATCGTGCCCATCGCGCGCGCGTCGATGAACAACACCTGGCTCCGTCGATCCGTCAACGCCGCAGCGCCCTGAGGGGACTTGTCCTTCGTCAGGAACCACAGGCACGCCGGGATCGCTGTCGTACGGAACAAGTTGCCCGGCAGCGCGATCATGCAGGAGACCAGGTCCGCCTCGACCATCGCCGCGCGGATCTCGCCCTCGCCCGACTGCTTGGACGACATCGACCCGTTGGACAGAACCACGCCCGCGCTGCCCCGGTCGCCCAACTTGGACACGATGTGCTGGAGCCACGCATAGTTGGCGTTCGACTGGGGCGGAGTGCCGTACCGCCAGCGCCGGTCATCCGACTTCCTCGCCCAGTCGGACATGTTGAACGGCGGGTTGGCCATGACAAAGTCGGCCTTGAGGTCGGGCAGTTTGTCCTCGGCGAAGGTGTCGCCCCAGCGGTCGCCGACGCCCTTCGGGTCCATGCCGTGGATGGCGAGGTTCATCTTGGCCAGGCGCCAGGTGCGCTCATTGGCCTCCTGGCCGTAGATCGCGATGTCGTGGGTGTGGTCCTGACCCTTCCACTTCTTCACGAACTTGCCGCTCTGCACGAACATGCCACCCGAGCCGCACGCCGGGTCGTAGACCCGCCCGCCATATGGCTCCAGCACCTCGACGATCAAGCGGACGACGCTCTCAGGGGTGTAGAACTCGCCGGCCCGCTTGCCCTCGGCCCGCGCGAACTTCTCCAGGAAGTACTCGTACGTCTCGCCCAGCACATCCTGCGCCGGACGGTCGCCGTGACCCGTGAAGCGGGCGTCGCTGATCAGGTCGACGAGTTCCTTCAGGCGCTTCTGGTCGACATTGTCGCGGTTGAAGATCTTCGGGAGGACACCGGTGAGGGCCTTGTTGGCCTTCATGACCTCGTCCATGGCCTCGTCGAGGAGCTTGCCGACACCGCCCTCCACACTGGCCGCGTTCTCCGAGATGTAGTCCCAGCGGGCAGCCGGCGGCACCCAGAAGACGTTCTTCTCGGTGTACTCGTCCTTCTCCTCCAGGAACGCCGCCCGGCGGTGCTCCGGGATCTGGGCCAGCTCGGGGTCCGCGGCCAACTCCTCGCGGCGTTCGGCGAAGGCATCCGAGACGTACTTCAGGAAGACCAGGCCGAGCACGAACTCCTTGTACTGGGCGGCATCCATGGAACCGCGGAGCTTGTCCGCGGCCTTCCACAGGATGTCCTGGATCTCCTGGGTGCTGGAGACACTGAGCAGTTCGCCCTGTCCGGCGGCTGCCGCGGCTCGCTTGCGGGGAGGCATCGTTCCTTCTTCCGACTCGTCAGCGGGTGGGTCTGGATGGGTTACGTGCGGTGCATGGTTTGGGTTTCGCCGAGGGCGAGGGTGCCGTCTGCCAAGCCCGCGATCGTTAGGCGGCGAGCCTCGGCTAGGGCGCCGGCCTGGGCACGCAGCAGGCGTTCCCGGCGTTCCGTCTCGGCCAGCAGGGCGTCGAAGCGCAGGACCTCGTCCTGCTCGAGGTCGGGGAGCTGGTAGTCCTCGATACGGCGGGCGGGTCGTACGGCGCTGGGGCTGCGCGCGGTGCCACGGGCCGCGCCGAGCAGGGCCGCCAGGACCCGGGGAGTGAGCGGACGCATGGCGTCGGCGTTGACCCGGAGGATGCGCGCCGGGAACGCGACGACCGAAAAGCCGTCGTCGTCGACGTACACACCGAGGCGGGGCGCCAGGGTGTAGACGACGTCACCGGGCTCGGTGAGCGCCACCCGTTCGTACGCCGTGGCCAGCAGCAGGCGGTCGATGCGGCGGTCGCCCACGGGCCGTTCGCCGGCGATCTCCTCGGGACCCAGGACGGTGTGGTGCCCGTCCCGGGTGAGGTGCCTCTCGTCGATACGGTGGCCGGGGAGCCGTGTCACCCTGCGTGCGGCGATCAGCTTGCCGAGGGTGGTGCGCCTGGGCAGGCGGCCGACCCTGCGCATTACGGCCCCGTGGTAAGGGCCTCGCTCGTCCTCGTACGCCCGGGTGTCCGCTGTCGCACGCTCCAGGCGGGCCTCGGCCTCGGCGATCAGGGCGGGGCGTTCGGTGACCTTGTCCGACCAGATCGCCGAGGCGGGCGGCGCGGGCGGGGTTAGGGGACCGCCGAAGGCCCGGTCCAGGTCGGCGACGGGGACCACACGGCCGTAGCGCGGGTCGTGACCGTCGAGTCCCCGGAAGCCCTCTGCCCGCCAGAGGAGGACGTCCTCGGCGAGCCGCATACGCACACTCGGCGTGAGCTGTTCCGAGCTGATGTCGGCCAGTAGGACCTTGCCCTCCGCCTCCCGGACGGGACCGCGCGTGAGCGTCCAGAGCGCGGGACGGTAGCCAGGGCGGAAGGGAAGGACCCCACCAGGAAGGGCGATGACCGACTCGACGATGTTCTCGCGCAGGAGAGCCGAGCGGAGCTGGGCGGCCTCCGTGCTCTTCAGTTCGTCGACGAGCGCGTCGGCTGGTCCGAGGACGAGGGCCGTGCAGCCGGGGCGGAGGAGGTAGGCGACGCGTTCGAGCTCCGTCAGGGCGGCGAGCACCGAGCGGTCCTCGCCCGGACGGTATGGGAGCTGGGTGACGACGATGTCCGGGTCCGCGAAGCGTTCCTCCAGGTCGGAGCCGGTTTGCACGTCCAGGTCGAGTTCGCTTACGCCCGCCAGCAGGAAGCGGCGGCGGGTGATGCGGGTGAGCCGGTCATCGGGGTCGGCGGCGAGGATGGTGACGCGGTCGCGGTCCTCCGTGTCGTCGAGGAGCGCGGCGAGCAGGTCGCCGGCGCGGGCGTGCGGGTCGGCGAGGGTGAGGGACTCGCCTCGCTCAAGACGGACACGGAGGTCGGTGAGCTGGGTGAGCAGACTCCGCAGCTCCAGGGTGACCGCGTCGGCAGCGAGGGAGTCCAGTCCGAGCCGGGAGCGGGCGGCGAGCAGCCACTCGTACGCGCCGCGCTCGTCGTAGGCGGATTCGACCAGGTCCTCGGCGAGGCGGGCGAGCGGGGCTGCCGTGGCGTCGATCGCGCGAAGCTCGCGGAGTACGAAATCGTCCTCGGCGTCGATCCGTTCGGCTCGGCGCAGCAGCGCGGACCAGAGGGCCTCGTCCGCTTCGGCGTCGGGCGAGGAGGCCGGGGAGGCGTTCGCGCCGTCGTCGGCCAGTGGCCGGCCGCCGAGCCGGCGCAGGCACAGCAGGCTGCCCAGCGTCTCGACCAGCTGCCACGGCGTGAAGCGGTCCCGCAGCGCGATGATGCCGAAAAGGGCCAGCTCGGACCGTAGCTCCTGCGGGGCGGCGTTGCCCAGGCCGGAGGCGATCAGCCAGTTCGTCACCTGTGCGCCGTCGAACAGCGGCCGTCCCGAGTTCTCGGACACGGCGGCGGGGAAGTCCGGGTGGCGTCGGCGCCAGGTGGACACGACAGGGCGCTTCACTCGGGCGAACGTCGCGATGTCGGACATCGACACCAGGAGGGGCAGCGGTGCTGGGGAGCGGAGTGCCGGGTTCGGCAGACCAGTGACCACGGTGCGCATCCCTCCCCCCCCTCGCTCATCTATCGTCACATCAGCCGCTTCGGCCATCAGGCCGGGCCTTGTCTTGTGTCACGGCTCCGCTTGCAGCGGATTCTCGCCGACGCCACAAGACGATACGCCGACCCCGGCTATGCGAGTGCGCCTTCATTTGATAATGGCGGTTATCAGGCATGGACGCAGGTTCACCCTCATCAGGCTGTCTCATCCGGCTGGGTGATTCACATCCGAAGTGCCGCTGCCTTCCGAGAGATGCGCCAGAATGGCGGATCAGTTTCCCGACTGAACTGCACTGAGGGGGGTGGCAGCGGGAAATGGTCGAGCACAGCCGCGGTCCGTCTTGCCGAACAGGGTTCACTGCGCGGCGCACCTACCGGCCAGCGGTGTTCAGCCGCTCCCGGTCCGATGGTTGAGCGCATGGCCGCCGTCGGCGAGAAGGGGCAGACACCGGAGCTCGTGGACGGACCCGGCTGGAGCCGTCCCGGACTGGATGTCGCCGCGGGCCGTTATCCGCTCTCGGTGGAGCGGCATGTGGGGCGCATGGTCGATCACCTGGTGCCAGGGGTGACCACGTTGACTCCGCATGCGCGTTACTACGCTCTGCACGGGCTGGTCGCGGCGCAAGCCGATGCGGAAGACCTGACGGTCCCAGCCGCCCAGACTCTGCTGCGCCGCGCGGAAGTGGCGTTGGCCGCCGTGTCGTTCGCGCATCATCCGCAGGCTCTGGACTGGCTGCCGCGTGCTCATGGGGTCGATGCCCTTGCCCGGCGGCTGCACTTTGGGACGGTCACCATGTCTGAAGCCGAGGTCCCGGGCAAGGACGGGTACGTGGGCAACTCGTGGGGGTTCTGGGCACCGTACGCCGGATCCGAGGTCGCGCTCGGCATCCTCGGTGCGGGAGCCATACCGGTTCCCGGGCCGCGGTTGGAGACCGCGGCACTACGAGCCGGGCTGGGCGGGCTGCTCGAACTGGCCGCGGAGGACACGCTGAACGTGGATGATCTCGCCCCTTTCGGGGACCGGCTGTGCGTGTGCGCGGGCGGTGAGCATCCTGACGGGGCGTGGCTGGCGAACCTTCTGTGCGAGCCCGGTGCACCGGCCGAAGCGGGCTCCCGCTCGGCAACACGGCGACAGACGATTCAGCTTCTGACTCGTGTGGTCGTCACACATCCCGTCCGGTATTTCACCCGCGATATCGGCCACGTGCTCGCTTTCGGTGACTTCCTGACCACCGATCCTGTGACCAGCGGCATCGACGCGGCGGGCGCCTGGCGCGGAGTGGTGCTGCGCAACTACTCCGTCGGAGCGTGGCGCCGCCTGTGGTCCTGGCTCGTGGAGCAGGTCGACGGGCTGGTGCCGATCGAGGAAGTGGCCGACCGCTTCGCCGCGGAGTTGCCCGACATGACGGTGGACGCGTTCCTGTCCTCCCTTCCTGCGACGCAGAGCACGGCCGGAGCGCCGTTGCCCGCTGAGCACGACCTGCGGTGGGCGGGCGATTCCTTGCCCCTCGCCGAACTGCGGGTGCTCGCCGCCAGTGCCCGTCGGGTGGACGAACTCACGGGTCGGGTCCGGGACGCGTTTCTGGGCCAGCGCGGTGTCGAGCTCGGCCCGGAATGGGTCCAGCGGCGGCTTGACGAGGCGCGGCCCATGAAACTACGCGATGTCGCCCGCCGACTCACCTACGACCTGGTGGCGCGGTCGCAGCGGATCGCGCTGGCCAAGGCCCGCCGACGCGCTGACGGCACACTGTGGTTACCGGCCCGGCTGCACGAACGGGGCGGGCTGCTGTACCGGACGAGCCAAGAGGGGCGCGGTGACGTCGGGCTACGGCTGGACCAGCTCGGGACCGTCCTGGCCACCTGCGGCGTACTGGACTACTACGACCAGCACTGGTCGGTGACCAGGAGCGGGAGGGCTCTCGTTGACTGAGACCGCACCGGCACCGGGGGTGGTGGAGCCACCGACCGCGTTTGCCTCTCCGTTGACCCTCATCCTCGACGAGGAGCGCACGGGCGGGCGGGGTCTGGAAGAAGCGCTCTTCCTCAGCTTCACCGCCGATCTCGGCTTCTTCGAGGAGGTCGCCCTCGGCGTCACTCAGGCCACCGGCGCACGCGTCACGGTGGCGGGAGACGTCTCCATGACCCGGAACGATCCCCGGTCCGTCCGGCGGGCCGGCCGCAGCTACCTCGCCGGTCTGGCCTACGCCCAGGGTGCCGCGTTCCATCCCAAGCTGATGGTCCTCGCCGGACCGGAGCACGCCACCATCGCCCTCGGCTCCGGCAACACCACGCTGGCCGGCTGGCAGGCCAACGCCGAACTGTGGACGGTTCTGCGGGTGGACGGCGAGCAGAGTCCCACGGCAGTTCCGGAGCTGTCGGCATGGCTACACGACCTCCCGGAAAGGGTGAGATTCTCCGCCGGAGTGCCACAGGCGCTGTGTCGGGTCGCAGCACTGCTGGACCGGCTCCACCGCGACAGGACACCTGCGGCGCCACGGGTCCGCGTCGTCAGCAGTCTGCGTTCGCCGATCATCGATCAGCTGCCGCAGGGGCCCGTCGACGAACTGGCCGTGTTCGCGCCCTTCTACGACCGGCGCTCGATGGCACTGCGGCGGCTGCTCGAACGGTTCCGGCCAAGCCGGTTCACCCTCGCCTACCAGCCCGGGCTCAGCGATCTCGACGGTCCGTCGGTCGCCGCCCTGGTGAAGGAGTACGACGGACGCGTCATCAGCGACGACGACCAGCGGTACCGCCACGGGAAACTCGTCGAGTGGGTCTCCGAGGGGCAGCGGTGGGCCCTGACCGGCAGCCCGAACCTCTCCGCTGCGGCCCTGCTGCTTTCCCAGAGCGACGGCGGCAACTGCGAACTCGGCATCATCGCCCCCATCACGGCCACCCTCCTTCCGGACGGCACCGACGAGCCCGCCGCCCGGCTGCACACAGTGCCGCCCCTTCCCCGCCCCATCGCCGGCAGTGGGCCGCTGCTGCTCGGGGCCCTACGCGTACCGGACGGCCTGGAGATCAGCGTGGCCCGGCCTCTCTCCGACACCGCTCACCTGGAGTTGTCTCAGGCCGCAGCGCCGCCGGAGGCGTGGGAGCGCATCGCCGACATCCCGCCCGGACAGGCCACGCTGACGGTGACGGCTCCGGCCGATGCGGGCAGCCGTGTGCGCCTGGTCGTAGTCGACAGCGACGGCGTACCGAGCTTCGGCAACATCGTGTTCGTCGTCGACCCTGACCGTGCCCTGCGCCGAATGACCCCGACCCAGTCCCAGGCCCCCACGACACGGCCTCCCGACCTGTTCGCGGATCCCCGGCTCGCCGAACGATTCCTGGGCGACCTGGAAACCCTCCGTACGGGACTGACCCCCACCCCAGCGGGCGTATCCGCAAGCAGCAGCACTGGCGGTGCGGTCACGACGGCCCCGCTGGACGGCGACGAGGACGGCTGGGAGCGCTATCTGGTACGAATGCGCCGGACGCGTCGGACATCCGCTCACGCGCTTCGCGCTGGGGCTCCCCCTGCCCACCGACATCAGCACGCCCTTTCAGGACCTGCTGCCCGTTTCCTGGGACGAGCGGTTCATCGATGACATCGAAGCCGCCCTCGACGATGACGACGCCGAGGCCGTGGCAGCAGAGCACGACCCCGAGGCAGCCGGTGCCGAAGCGAGCGGCACCGCCACCCTGCCCGACCTCCGGCAGGCCGACCAGGAAGTCCGCCGTAGATACCGGCGCTGGGTGGAGCGCCTCGTCGCCCTCGCTCCCCACCTGGGTCCTCCCGAGCACATGCTCGTCGTCCGGCTGACCCTGTGGACCGTCGCGGCTGGCGCTTGGCCTCCGGCACACACCGACTGGCTCCCGCTGCTCTCCCGGGCCGTCCGCGCACTGAACCGAAACGATCTTCCCGAGCGGATCGAGCCCCAGGTCGGTAGCCTCGCCGCAGTCGCCCTCGCCGTGCTCCGCAGCCACGCTCCGCGCTACGAGATCACACCGGAGACCATCGCCTTCAACGAAGCCTCCCAGGCAGTCGGCCACCTGCTTCCCGCAGTGGACTCTGCGTACGTCGCGGAGTACACGGCGCTGCTCGACACAGCCTTCGGCCCGGCCGTCGACCAAACCGCCGTGCTCGATGTCGCGTCGGACGTCGTCCAGGACGATCCCCTCGCCGACGCCGTATGGTCCCTCGCCGAGAAGAACCGCGACGTACACCGCCACGGGAAATTGCTACTCCACGTCACCGGCCGCTTCAGCAACCCCGCGCTGGTAGCACTCGAAGCAGTCGGCGCTGCCGAAGACGCGCCCCTGGTCGGAGCCTGGGCTGGCTCGGACTCCGACGGGGGAGCCTGGGCGCTGGTCATCTGGCGTCGGCCCGACCTCATCGTGGTCGATGCCCGCCGGCCCACTCCCCTCTGGCGGCACCACCGGCTCACCGGCCTGGTCGGGCCGAGAGCTCTCGCAGCACAACACAGCTTCGAATCCGCCGCCTCCATATCCCACGGTCCACGCAACCAGCCCTTCGAACTGGCCGGCCAAGTCCTATCGGACCTCAGCCTGGCCGGACCCCGTCCACCGCAGTGTGGGCCATAGCCTGGGAAAGGCTCCGCGTGTCCGTCTCGGAAGATCTGCGCACAACACGGACACCCGATCACCGCACACGCGCGTCCAGTCGTGGCCAAGGTGCGGGCTGCAACGGCAGCAATATCCACGTCGTTGCCGCGGCTCAGCAGCCGCGGCACCGCCCGCTTTCAGATCCCGGCGTGCAGGTGGGCCGCCCAGAGGTAGGGGGACTTGGGATAGCGATCACGGACCTTGCGCACAGTGTGGTGCAGAGCACAGGCTGCTGAATCCGTGTCGAGGCCACCATGCTGGTCGGAGATCCCGCCGAGCTCAGCATAGAAATCAGCTGCCATATGCGAGGCCACCTCGTCATTTATCTCCCAGAGGGTGCCGATGACGTGGGGAAAACCCGCGAGCTGAAAGGCCGACGTGAGATGGATGGCCTCGTCGATCAGCTCCATGGATTCCATGAACGCTGTTCGGCACGCTGACAGGTAGGCCAGTTGGGCCGAGTCCATCCTCATTTCTGCAAGGCTCGCCACCGTGAGCGGATCACGTTCGTGGTCGTGCAGAAGCAGCAGGCTCTGGGACGGGTCGTCGGGGCTGTGGGCACCGTGGCACGCGAAGTGAACAATCCCGCAATCGGAGAGAGTCTTCAGGACCCGAGCTTTGGTCGGTCGCGTCTCCGACTCGGGGGAGGTCATGCCATCAGCCTCTGCATCCGGCTCCATGAGGAGCGTCGGCTCAGGCAGCAGGTCGCACAGCAGTGCGACTTCTTCCGAGACGTGGCCCAGGCGGCCTTGGACGCCCGGAGTTGTGGGCATGGCCACGATCAGTGACCGGCTCACCGAAGGCGCGGAGGTGTGATGACGGCGTGCGTGGTGCAGTGCTCGGATAGTGGTGGTGTACGAGGAGACGACACGGTCCATGACTGTCGGCGGTTCCCTGTCTCTCAAGCCCGTCCAGGGCAGCTCGGAGTGACGCCCGGCAGCGTGCAGGGGTAGCAGTGAGAGGAGCCCGCCAGGTGCCCACCAGACGCGGGGCCACGACTGTCCGGGAGAGGGCTCACCGGTGAAACCGAGGCTACGCAAGACCGGTTCGGCCGCCGCGTCCCACAGCCACTCCAAGACAGCGTGAAGCGTCGCCTGCGCCTCTTTTCGAGTGAGGGGCGTCGTGCGCGGATCCGTAGCGGTTTCCAGGGCCCTGTGGAAGGTCTGTATCTGGTCGATGACGAGGTCGTACGTGAGGTCGGGCAGGTTCAGGGACTCGATTCCATCGGACGTCAACAGCAGTGCGTCGCTGCGGTAGTGGCTGACGTTGAAGCTCACCACCGGGCCGGAGGTGGCTTGTGCCAGGAGCTCGCTAACGGCGGGTGGACGAGCGAAGCTGGCGAATCCGTCCTGCGTTCGGATGTTGTCCAGCGTGGCCTGAAGTTGGTTGGCGCGGCTGCGTCGTTGCTCCTCGGCGTCGACCGCACGTACGGCGGAGCTGACTTGCTTCTCGGGCTCCGTGGGTGCAGCCTTTTCCATCGGCCGGTCGAGCTCGTCTCGAAGTACCTCGAAGCGATGGGCCAGCTCGGGATGGCACTCGCGAAGCTCAGCGAGGTCGCTCCGCATGTCCAGCGCCTGACTATGGAGGACGCTGCGGCCCACCTCAATCAACTGCAGTGCCCGCACTGCCCGATCGGCGGGTGTGCCTTCGTGAGAAGCAAGAACCAGTGCCGCAGCGTCTCCGGCCAGCCCGGACCACTTACCCATGGCGTGCTGCTGGTCACCACGGCTCAGCCGGCGGTCTGCCACTTCGGGCAGTAGGTGTACGGCACCGGCCAGGAGATCGGCTGCGAGATCAGGCTCCGGCCGTACGGTCATTGAGGCCGCTGCCTGAGCGGCCCGAATCCGAATCGAGGGCCTGGACCCGTCGGCTCGCGCGCCTTCCATGTGGGCGGCCAGGGCGCGATCAAAGTCGTGTCGCGAGTGAGTCCGCTGATACCGGCGATGCAGGGCAGTCCCGAGCTGGAACAGGTAGTCGGCGCGCTCTGGATGTTCCGCGGGCGAGATGTCGAGCGCGGCCTGGCACACAACCACCGCGTCATCGAGATCCGCTATCGACCCGGTCTTCTCGAACCTGACGGTCAGCACACCTCCCAGCATGGACAAGTACCTCGGGCGTTCAGGGTGATGGGACGGGACGGTGGCGGTCGCATCGTGTCCCGCCGCGACCGCGCCATCCAGGTCCTCAAATCCTCCAGTGCGCTGAAAGCGGGCGTGCAGGGCGGTGCACAGATTCGCGAGGAAACGAGGGCGGTCAGGACTGCTTGCATCCACAATGCCGAGGACCTCGCGGTTCCTTCGGATCACCTCGTCGAGATCTTGAGGGTCCCCGTTCCGTTCGTAACGTTGCAACAACACTGCGCCGAGATTGGACAGCATCGCCGCCAAGGCGGAGTGTTCACGGGGTGCCGTCTTCACAGCTTCGTGCGCGAACTCGATCGCGGCGTCCAAGTCCGACAACGCCCCGGTGTGCTTGAACCGAGTCCACAGCATCAGACCGACGTTGGACAGACGGGTCGGCCGGTCGACGTGACCGTCCCCGGTGGCCTGAGCGGAAGCGCGACTGGCGCTGATCGCCTCGTCCAGGTCGGCCATATGGCCAGTGCATTCGAAACGCTGCCCGAGAGAGATGGCCAGGTTGTTGAGGACCGCGTTGAACTCGGTCTGGTGCGGGGTGATTTCCCGGGAGGCAGCGCGGTTCATCTCGATCGCCGTATCGAGGTCAGATCTGTTGCCGCCGAGGCGATATCGCGCCAGGAGAGCTTGCCCCAGGCCGGAGAGACGAAGCCCACGAGCCCGGTGCCCCGGCGGGAGCATGTCCAGTGCTTCCCGGAACGCAATAACAGATCGGCCCAAATACGCTGTTTCACCCGTGCGTTGGAATCGAGTCAGCGTGACGGTGCCGAGCCCAGACAGGAACATGGAGCTCGCAGGATGTTCCTCGGGAGCCGCCTCGACTGCGGCCTGGCAGCACTCGATCGCGTTGTCCAGATCCGCCAGCGCGCCGGTGCTTTCATATCGGCCGTGCCAGGCGGTCCCCAGATTGTGAAGAACTCCCGCCTTCTCGTGGTCCTCGGTACAGAGGTCTGAGGCTTCCTGGAAGGCTTCGATCGCCGCGTCCAAGTCCGACAGGATGCCGCTCTCGGTGAACCTGGTCTTCAGCGCGGTACCCAGGTTGTTGAGCCCGCCAGCCCTGCCGACAGCGGAGCCCACAGAAGCTTGGACTGCCAATCGGCCGGTCTCGATCGCACCGTCCAGGTCCGCCGCCGCACCTGTATGAGTGAAGCGCGTCATCAGCACACCTGACAAGTTGGACAGCATGCCCGGCTGTTTCGGATGCCCTGTTGCCGTGCTTTCCACTGCGCCCAGGGCCGCGTCGATCGCCGCGTCCAGATCCGCCAGTTCGCCACCCGCGTCGAAGTGGGAACTCAGGATGACGGAAAGATTGGACAGCGTTTCCGCGTACTCGCTTTTTCCACGGGGAATAGCGGCCGCGATACGGCGCAGGAGATCGGTCACTCTTGCGCGCAGAGCCGGGCTCGGCGAAGCACTCATCCCTTGCTGGATCCTCCAGACGAAGCCGAGCGCGCGCTGGGCCACATCTGGAAGGAGTTCGTCCGGCAGATCCTCCTCATCTGCGCCGAACACGAAGCAGGGCGTGAACTTCGCGACGGCTTCCTCTCTGTCCCGCTGCCCAGCCCCTTCGGGAAGTGCCTTGTACCTGGAGACATGCAACCAACCGAGGAGGTAGTAACCTTCCAGATCGGACTCGTCATCGTGGAGTATCGAGGCAAGCTGACGGGCTTCGACCAGTGCTTCCGACTCCAGCACCACCCGAGGATCTTGTTCGCGGGCGAGCCGGTCCAGCCGTAACTCCACTACGGCAATGCGCTTCTCCACTTCGCTTTTCCTTGCGAAATCCTGCTCACGCCCCTGCATAAACCGTCCTGTCACTTCCCGATCTCCGTCTCCGGTAGATCTGATTGCCGCACCGCCCAGGACTGCCGAGGCGAGTCTCTGAATTCCACGGAGCTCACGAAGCCGGTTCCGTCGCAGGCGCCGGGCTGCTCAGCCGTCGCATGACCGCGCCACCGAGCGGAGGGCCCATCGGCTGTTCCTCGATGCGCAGCTTGTCGGCCAAGTCCGTCAGGTGAAGGCGCACGGATGCCTCCAGCAGCGTGGCGTAGGTGTCCGAGGCAGTACGGAGGCGACGTGCCGAAATGACCACCAGCGTGGCGGCGAGCGGCACCGCGGGCCACCACCACCAGGCCAGGGGCAGATAGAGCAGGGCCCAGCCACTGAGGACGGCAGCTCGCGTCAACGCGGCGCGGGCTCTGCCGATCTCGCCGCGTATCTCTTCCGGCAGCACGAGCCAGAGGTGTGGCCAGAGGACAAGGAGATTGACATTTGCGTATCGGTCCAGCCGAACAGCAGTGGCGTGGATCCGGTCACCACTCCAGGTCGGCCGTTCAGGCCGCTCCACGGAGATACGTTCGCACTTGTGGGCAGCACGGTGGCGCTCCCGGGGCCTGGGACGGTCGGCCGGTCGCGGAGCGCGTTCCAGTAGCCGTAGGGCTTCGTACTCAGCACGTGCCGCGTCCCAGCGACGCTGTCGGCGTGCCACGTGACGTTCGGCCAACTCGCCGAACAACCACGGCCATGTGCCCCAGTCGGCAGCCAGGGCCACACGCTCGACAACGGAGCCGAGGGACTGGGCGGCCAGACCGGCGGCGGCCGCACCGGCCAGGATGGCAGCGAGCAGCACGACCTGGCCGCCTACCGTGGTCACCTGGGGAGCCCGGGCAGTGTCCGAGATCGCGTGAGTGAGCCGCCCCACGTCCAGCGCGGCGCTCTGCCCAAGGGTGTGTCCGGTTGCGGCGACTGCCAAGTAGAGCGCGCCGGGGAGTACGAGGAGGGTCAGCCACCGCTCGGCCAGCTTCTTGCTGAGTTCACTGAGCAGCCCTCCCACTACGGGAGCCTCTCTCGGATCAGCGCCGTCTCGCCGGAAGCGAACTGGCAGCGCGGCACGTCGTCGTCCACTTCCTGACCGGATCGACCGATGCACAGCTGCAAGGGGCACCGGTACACAACGGCCAGATCAGCAACACCGGCCGGCATCACGCTGCGGCCCGTACCCCCATACACCCCGGACGGGTCGCCTGCGCGTCGAACCGCTGCATGCAAGGCGTCCAGAAGGGCAGTGAGCGAGACGTCATCCGCGGGCGGCATGCCGACTGCGGATTCGACAGCACGCAAGGCGGCGTCGTCCTCATCAAGCAGCGCGGCGAGTTCGTCCCGATGCCCACACACGTACGACAGCGCCTTGGCGATCCTCAGGCCGCCTACTTCCACCTGGCTCGTCATACAGAACTTCGCCCCCTGCGCCTTGTTGATCTACCAGGCCGCCATTCTTGCTCCAAACGTGCAGATACGCCCACGGGTTCAGCCAACTCCTCAGCCAGAGCAGAGAGACGTCGAGGTACTTGAAAGGACGGTTCAACCGATCCTCTGCGCAAGCAATGCATAGACGGTGGTACGCCATGCGCCGTGCTGCCGCTGACGGCGTACCGCAGCATGCAAATTCGCCTTCGTAACGCGACATCCTGAAGCAACTGTCACGCTGTCACCCCACCGCTTGGGAGAAATCTGGGAGAAGATCTTCTCCCAGAGCCCTCGCGACACCACCCGAGACCAACGGCCACCAACAGCCTGACCTGGGCATACATCCTTCGCAGCTGGTGGGCAACATGATCGGACCTAATTCGGGACGAAGAGGTCGTGGGTTCAAATCCCGCCACCCCGACAGTGAAGTACCAGATGAGGCACCTACTGAAATCAGTAGGTGCCTCATCTGTTTCGTCTGCGTGTCTATCTGCGTGACTACCGGTTCCCGCGTGTCCACGGCCGCTGCGGATCAGCGCCGAAGATCCCGTCCATGACCACGGCGCCGGTCTGGATCACGGGTCGGATCTGCCTCCGGTAGACCTCCTCGGTCACGGCGGTACCGGAGTGCCCGACGAGCCGGGAGATCTCCTCCAGCGGGACGCCCCGGTCAGAGAGCAGCGAGACGAAGCTGTGCCGGAGCTCCCGGGGCGTCCACTCCTCGGCGTCGACCCCGTCGATGTCCTTGAGCGCCTGGCGGAAGGCCCGACGGACGTTGGCCGCGTCGAGCGGCCTGCCCACGGCCGAGGAGAAGACGAGCCCGTGTTCCTCCCACTTCTCGTCGGCTGCGAGCCGCTCCCGGCCCGGGTCTTCGAATCGTTGCCGCAGGGCCTCGACGCAGCGCGCCGGTAAAGCGAGCGTCCGCCGCGACTTCCGGGTCTTGGTGTCGCCGCTCCGCCGGACCGAACGCAAGACGGCGATGTGCGGAGGCTGGGGCGGATCGAAGTCCGGCCGGCCCTTCAGAAAGACGTGATCCCAGGTGAGGGCCCGAAGCTCCTCGGTGCGGGCGCGGGTCAGCAGGGCGACGACGATGTAGGCGTGCATCGAGGTACCTGCGGCGCCCTTGAGCACGGCGTCTGCCTGGGCGAACGTGAGCGCCTTCGACGGTCGCCCTGCCCGGCCCTGGGGCACCAAGCACAGCTCTACGACGTTGCGCTTCACCTTGTCCCGGGCCATGGCCCGCCTGACCGCGCGGTTCAGGCACGAGTGGATCGTCTGGAGGGTCCGGGTGCTGAGCGCCTTGGCCTTGGTGGCGAGCCAGCGATCCACGTCTTCCGCGCTGAGATCACGGAGCTTCCGAGCACCGAGCGACGGAACAACGTGCTTCCGGCTCAGGAGAGTGGACGTCTCGACGGTGCTGGGGTCGAGGCCCGTCCGGCCGTCGGTGAGCCAGTCCGTCACCGCATCCTTGACAACAACTCCTCGTCACGCATGGGTCGGTTCTCCTTCCGTTCCGGGGGCGGGTTCGAGGGATGCGGCGAGCCAGGCTTCGCCGCGGGACAGGCCGGTGCCGGCGAAGACCCAGTGGGCGAGGACGAGCGTGGATTCGCCGTCCTGCGGGACCGGCGGAGCCGCTTGGGCACGGCGCCATTCGGCGCGAGCGTCGCGGAGCGCGCCGAGAGTGGTGGAGTAGCGGCGGGACTTGGTGGAGAAGTAGCCGCGGAAGCCGAGCATGTGGGCCCAGGCCCGCAGTCGGAGGTCCGCCAGCGCGGGGCGGGCGCCAAGTGTCCAGGCGGTGCGGATCATACGCCGGGCGTGGTCAGTGATCTGGGCTTGGGCCAGTTCGGCGAGGAACTTCAGCGGCCGGTCGGGTTCACCAGGCCCGAGATTGCCCCTGTATGCCTCTCAAAGGCCGTTCCGCCCCGCATCGACGATCAGCGCATAGTCGACGCTGACCCGGAGGCTGCCAGACCCACCACGAATCTTCAGGACGTGTGCGCCCGGCTCCAGAGGCGGCAACTGGACCCACAATCCGCACCCGGTGGTATTGAGACCACCGCCCACGCCTATGACGTGACGGCCCGCGAAAGATCTTATCTGAATCGTCTCTCCACGATAGGTCTCCGGATCCAGCCGCTTGCCGTCCAGGACGGCCCACCCGTTGGCGCTCGCCATGAAGTCCGCGCTTTCCTGAGAAGTACCCCATGCGTTCACGACAGGGAAGGCGAGCGGCCGCCCGAAGGGAAGAGCGCAGGCCCGCTCGGCCGACCCCCCGTACATGCCGGCAAGGAACCACACGTCGTCCGGTTGGTACCGAGCGCATGAGCTTCCATTCTGGTCTGCGATGGGATCGGTTTCGTCAGGTCCGGCCGTTGCCCATGATCACCACCGACTCTGCAGCTCCGCAGATGAGAGGACAGTAGGTGTCCCCCTGCTGCCGCACCCGACCACGGCCGTCCACACCGCGACGGCGAGTATCACCCTGCCTGCGCGCAACCTCATCTGCACCCCCCATGTCACACACACCAGATGTACGCGCCTACTGATCGGGATATCGCTCGATGCCGTTGTACAGCAGCGGAGTACAGCAACCCCCGCAGCCGTCAGTGCCCAGCACCCGCTCTCAAGGCCCTCTCAGCAGCCTGTATGACCTCCAATGGCCGATTTCTATAGAGCTACGGATCAGAAGGGTTTCGAACCGGCCGTCAGGATGGGAGCCAGGGCACTACACGCAAGGAACCGCCCACCGCTCCTACCGGGAGATCTTCTCGGCCGTGGTCACGCTGGCCGCACCGCCCGCCCACTTCTCCCGCACCGCCTGACGTGCGCGCCCGCCGCCCGCACCGCCGGGGCACGGCCCGTGTGCGGGACTCGGTCCGCCGCGGCAGCGGCGGACGGACCGGGCGCGGCAGACCGGTCGGGCCCGGCGCTCGGGCGTGCTACCCCGCGGACAGGCCGGTGCCCGCGGACGGGTCGGCGGCGGCCCGCAGTGCGTCCAACAGCCCCCGCAGCGCGGGCTGTTCGAGTGCGGTCTCCCGCACAACGGCCGAGATGACCCGGAGCGGCTCGGGGTTGCGGACCGGGCGCACGACGACACCCGGATGCCGGTTGCGGAGTCCCAGCCTCGGCATCAGTCCGACTCCGAGCCCGGCCGCGACGAACCCCTGAGCGGTGGCGTAGTCCTCACTCCGGATCACGAAGTCCGGGCTGAAACCCGCTGCCGCGCAGGAGTCGATCACCGGCTCCAGGCACGGACCGGGCGGCTCACTGCCGACCCACTGTTCACCGGAGAGCTCGTGCAGGTCGACGACCTCCCTGGCGGCAAGCACGTGACCGAGCGGCAGGACGGCGTCGTACGGATCGTCGAGGAGGTGGACGACCCGGAAGCCGGGACCGACACTGCCCCGCGCCTGCACGACGACGGCCAGGTCGGTCCGGCCCGGCGCCACGTCGTGGAACGGCTCGTCCACGTCGTTGAGTTCGAGGTCGATACGGACGCCGGGATGCTGCGCCCGGACCCCGGCCAGGGCGGGCGCCACCAGCGTGGAACCCGCCGTGGCGAAGTAGCGGACCGCCAGACGGCCGGTCCGCCCGGCCCGGAGATCGGCGAGCGCCGTCTCGGCCTGGGAGACCGCCGCACCGATCAGGGCCGCGTGCTCGGTCAGCAGCAGCCCCGCGGCCGTGGGGCGCACCCCCCGGCCGACCCGTTCGAGCAGGGGGGTGCCGGCCTGCTTCTCCAGGGCCGCCACCTGCTGGCTGACGGCCGAGGGCGTGTAACCGAGATTGGCCGCGGCGGCGGTGACCGTGCCACTCGTGACCACCGCACGCAGGACTTGCAGTCGCCTCACATCAAGCATGTAGCACAGCTTAACAGAACGAGTAGAACCATTCGCTTGTCCGTAAGGCTCGACTGAGGCACCTTCGAGGAGCGGGCACCGCCACGCACCACCCCGTGACAGCCGACCCCGTCCCGCAACGACGGACGAACCCGGTGGAGGAAGCATCGTGAACAGCAGCGCACAGAGTCTGTGGGGCGGCTTGCGGGTGGCCGTGCTCGCCCTGCTCTGGGGTTCCACGTTCCTCTGGATCGAACTGGCACTGAGGGGGCTCTCACCGCTCCAGGTCACGTTCGTCCGGTGCGGGCTGGGAGCCCTCGTCCTCGTGGTCGCCTGCTACACGACGGGGCACCGGTTGCCCCGGGGCGCTGCCGTGTGGCGGCACATAGCGGTCGCGGCGTTCTTCTGCAACGCCCTCCCCTTCGCGCTGTTCAGCCTCGGTCAGCAGACCGTCGACTCCGGTCTCGCGGGCGTCCTCAACGCGACGACACCACTCTGGTCGATCGCCCTCGGTCTGGCCCTCGGCTCGGAGCGGGGAATCCACCGGGTGCGGCTGACCGGCCTGCTGCTCGGCTTCGCGGGCACGATCGTCATCTTCGCCCCCTGGCAGACCACCGGCGACGCCGGCTGGGGCGCCCTCGCCATCCTCGGCGCGGCCGCCAGTTACGCCGTCGCGTTCACCTATATGGGCCGCACGCTGGTCCGCAAGGGGACCCCGACCATCTCGCTCTCCGCGGCCCAACTCCTCGCCGCGACCGGGCTGACCACCGTCGCGATGCCCGTCGGCGGGCTGGAGCGGATCGACCCCAGCCTCACGGTGGTGACGGCCGCCGTCGCCCTCAGCGTCCTCTGCACCGCGATCACCTTCCATCTCACCTACCGGATCATCAACGACGAGGGGGCCACCAACGCCGCCGTGGTCGGCTATCTGCTGCCCGTCGTCTCCGTGCTGCTCGGCGCCGTCGTCCTCGGAGAGGACCTCGGTATGCGGGTGGTACTGGGTATGGCCGTCGTCCTGCTGGGAGTGGGGATGACACGGCGGCCGGCCGCGGCGAACGCCGGGAAGCCGGCACTCGGGAAAGCGCACTCCGGGGAACCCGCCGCCGGCGAACCCGGTCCCGCAGCCATCGCGGGCGGCGCAGCGGTCTCCGGGGTCCCGGCGGGTGCCGCCCCCGCCCCGGCGGCCCCTGTCGCGGCGGCCACCACCCCGCCGGAGGAAGCCCGATGAGCGCCCGTGCGCCGGAGCACCGGCTGTGGTCGGCACACCGCGACCTGATCGAAACGGCGGTCCGCACCGACCTCACTCACCCCTTCCGGTCCGGGCAGCCGCACTTCCCGGGGTTCGGGGACGAGCGGCGCGAGACGGTGTTCAGCCTGGAAGGAGGCGACGACTTCACCGTGCACCGCTACACGCTGGTCGGCCAGTGGGGCACTCATGTCGACCCGCCGTCGCACTTCGTGGCCGGGGCCCGCACGTTGGACCGGATCCCGGTCGAGGAGATGATCCTGCCCCTGGTGGTGCTCGACGTGGCGGACCGCGTCCGCACCGACCCCGACACCACGCCCACCCTCGACGACGTGCGCTCCTGGGAGCGCAGGAACGGCCGCGTGCCGGCCGGGTCGTTCGTCGCCCTGCGCACGGGGTGGAGCCGGCGCCGGCCGGACCCCGTCGCCATGACCAACCGGGACGAGGACGGCGTCAGCCACACGCCGGGCTGGTCGGCGGAGGTCCTGCAGTACCTGTTCGAAGAGGTGGACGCCGCCGCCATCGGACACGAGCAGTCGGACACCGACCCGGGCATCGCCGGCTCCGCGGGCGACTGCGCCCTGGAGGCGTACGTCCTGGGGCGTGACCGCTGGCAGCTCGAGCTGATGACCAACCTGGACCGGCTCCCGGAGGCGGGTGCCCTGATCGTCGCCACCTGGCCCCGGCCACTGGGCGGTTCGGGCTTCCCCGCACGGGCGTTCGCCCTCAGTCACCCCTGACCGCTGTCCCCTCGCCACTGGAACTCTCGGCCGGGCTGGTCTCCAGAGGGTCCTCTTCAGGGTCGATCGCTTGGTCTGTCAGGAAGCCGTGTTCGTCCTCCAGGTGCTCCCAACTGCACCGGTAGAGTTGGTCGGCCACCGCGTTGAGACGGTCGGGCCATATGTGCCTGTACGTGGGCGAGCTGTCGCCGGGCGCGCGCCGTCGTTCGTCGATTTGCGAGCCGCCCGCTCCAGCCCGCGTGAGCAGCCCTCACGCCATGCCCCCCGCCTGCGCTGCCGCAGACGGGGGCTCCGCCCTGTGCGTTAGTTCTTCCGGCGACGCCCCTGCGCATAGGGGCCGTGGCGATCATGTTCCCGCCATTCCTCGTCGCGGGGGTCGCGGTCTTCGCCGCCCGCATTGTGTCCAGGAGTCGAGATGCGTTCCCCATTGTTGACCTTGGCCAGCAGCGAGGCGAGGGGATCAGGGGGATCGTCGCTGAAGCGATCGGAGCCGCGCTCGGACGGCGGCCCCGGCTCTATCCTGTCGTGACGCGACCGTGATGTACCGCTCATGAGCAGCCCTCTCCGACTCGCTGGTAACCCGACTTCGACCTTGCCAGTACTGTGCAATCCTGCCGCAAGCCGACCGCCCTTGGACACACTCCAGACCTCAACGTCTGTCCGTACCTTGTGCGTTGGCCTCGCTGGCGAGGCTAAGCGCATTCGCGTGATCGCGAATGGGCCTCTGTCGTGCCCCGGGGGGCCACACAGGGGGCCAACGGGTTCTGATCAAGCCCGGCGGGCGGTCACCCCGCGCCGCTGGGCAAAGATCACGTCCATGGCCTCTGCGCCCTCAGTGATGACCGGCCGGCGCCGCTTCCGATGGACGGCCTCTGTCGTCGCCTGACTGGTGTGCCCGACCAGATGCGCGATGCGCTCCAGCGGGAGTTCCTCACCGCACCGGCTGTCCGACCCCCAGGATGTTGCCCTCGCTGTCCCGGAGCCAGGCGCCGCGTTCGCCTCGGGCGCCCCTTTCCCGGGTAGTTGCCCTCGATGTCGGCGATCCCGTCCACCGTCCTCAGCCCGGGCAGGTCGACGGTCTCGAAGACCACTCCCCGACCCTTGAGCTCGGTGACGGCCGCGTCGATGTCGTCGGCCTCGAAGGCCATCTGCGCGAAGGTACCCGGCGAGGCGCCCGCGGACCGGAAGAGCGCGAAGTCCGAACCGCCGCACCGGTACAGCAGGCCGCCGGGGCGTTCGTCGACGGGGTCGAGGCCGAGCTTCTCGGAATGGAACCGCCGGGCCCTGTCGAGATCCTGGGCGGGGAGCCTGGTGGCGATGCGGGCGCCGGCAAGTGCGCTCATGCCCTTCGGCCTCCCTTCCGGTCCGTCGTCCGGCGTACTCCTGCCGCGGAGTCTCCTGAGGCGGTTTCACGGGGCGTTCGCGGCAGCGCGGCTCGTGTGGAACCCGGACCCCGGTCGGGCATCCGCCCGGGCCCGGTCACCCAGCAGTGTCCGTCGGGTGGCATCGGCCTCCGGCCGGCCTTGCGACACGCCCGGCGGCGCCTGCGACGCGCGTGTCGCCACCCGATCGCCACGTCGTTTCGATATTCCGTCCTTGAGCCTATTGCAGGCGCCGCGACCTGTGGGAATGTCACGACACGAGAACCACGCGGAATCGTCGGGCCATTTCGCTGCAGTCGTTTGATCACAAGAACTGGTTGCCTTTCCCCCTGAAGCGCGGCGTCCTCGTCGGGGCAACGAGTCCTGGCCCGCGCCACTCGGAGGGTGGTGAAAATGCGTACCGCACGTCTTCTCGCAGGAAGTGCCCTGGCCCTGGCCGCACTTGGCATCCCGGCTCCCGCGGCAGTCGCCGAAGGGTCCGAGGTCACGGTCAGTCCCGAGGTGGGATATCCCGGATCGACCATCACCGTCAGTACGTCTGGGGTGTGCGATCCGGCCGCGACCTACGCCAAGGGACAGGCGGAGATCGGAGGTCAGATCAATCTGACCGAGAGCGGCAGCGAAGGGGAACTGAAGGGCACGTTCACCGTTCCCGACAACGCGAAGGAAGGCACGTACAGCGTCACGGTCAAGTGCCCTCCCGGGGTCCGGGTCGAGTCCGAATTCGAGGTCGCCGGGCGTCCGAACGGTGCGGTGAGCGGTGGATTCGGCGGTGGCGGCGGGATGAACAGCACGGAGATGGCCATCGGGGCCGCGCTCGTTCTCACCGCGACGGCGGGCGGCGTCCTGACACTGCGGCGTCGTCACGGCAACGGTTCGGCGGTCTGAGCGTCCCCCGGCGTCGGCCGACGGGACCCGCCGCCTCCGTAACCGAGACCGGAGCCCGCACCACTATGGGACGCAAGCACCCCTCCCCCTTCACGTCGACCGGGGTCTTCTGCGTCATGCTGCTGGTCGGCGTCGGCTTGCTGATTCACGGGCTGCGCGGCGAGACGGCTCCCCAGCCGTCCGCCGCCCAGGCCTTCACCGCACCGGTGCCGGGCCCGGCGGTCTCCCACGTCCCGGCCGTCCCGCCACTTCTGGCCGCCCCGCGCGCCGCCGCGCCCAAGACCCCGCCCGGGTCCCGGCAGCGTTCCGTACCGGTGAGGCTGCGCATCCCCGCCATCCGTGTGGACACCCCGGTGATGAACCTCGCCCTGGGCAAGAACGGCGTGCTTGAGGTGCCGCCGGTCGACAAGGCCCAGATCGCGGGCTGGTACTCCAGAGGGCCGGCGCCGGGCGAGGTCGGCGCGGCCGTCGTGGCCGGGCATGTCGACACCCCCACCGGCCGCGCCGTCTTCTACCGGCTGGGCGCGCTCACCAAGGGCAGCGACATCCAGGTCACCCGGCTCGACGGGCGCACGGCGCACTTCTCCGTGGACGCCGTCGAGGTGTACTCGAAGCACTCCTTCCCCAGCAAGAAGGTGTATGCGGGCGCCGCTGTCCCCCAGTTGCGGGTGATCACGTGCGGCGGGGGCTACACCAAGAAGACGGGCTACCTCGGCAATCTCGTCGTCTACGCGACGCTCAAGCGCATGAGCTAGCCCTCCGCCCCGGAGCCCGGTGGCCGTGGCCGTGGCCGTGGCCGCATGATGGTGTCCTCACGCCGCAAGTACGCACCGGAGGGGCCGCCGTGATCGTCGTGCCGATGACAGCCGCGCACGCGGAGGAGGTCCTCGCCGTCTACCGGCTCGGCATCGACGAGGGCGACGCGACCTTCGAGACCCGCACTCCGGCCTGGGCCGAGTTCGACGCGGCCAGACTGACGGAGCATCGGTTCGTCGCCCTGCGGGACTCCGTGCAGACGCCGGCCACACCCCCGGCACGCCCGGAGGCCACGGGCGCCGCGGACACCAAGGGAGTCGCCGCCGCCCGTGTCGGACACGTGCTCGGCTGGGTCGCGGCGTCGGCCGTCTCCGACCGCTGCGCCTACGCGGGAGTCGTCGAGCACTCGGTGTACGTCCACCCCGCCGCCCGCGGCCGGGGGGTGGCCCGCGCCCTGCTGCAGCGGCTCGTCGCCTCGACCGAGGCGGCCGGCATCTGGACGATCCAGTCCGGCGTCTTCCCCGAGAACGAGGCCAGCCTCGCCCTCCACCGGAGCGTGGGCTTCCGGGTCATCGGCACGCGCGAACGGATCGGCCGCCACCACGGCGTGTGGCGGGACGTGGTCCTTCTGGAACGCCGCAGTCCCGTCATCCCCTGACCGGACGCGTCCGCGGCAGGACGGGTGCGCGGGGCCTGCGACGCAGCCCCTTCGGCCCACCGCTTCGGCCAACCGCCGGCGGCGGCCTCGCACCGGTCGGGAGGGGTTGGTGAGTACATGTCGCGGAGGTTGTCCACAGGCTGGGGGCGGGGCGAACGGATTGTGGGCGCGGCGGCGCAGAATGGTGGGCATGACTGAGATCACCGAATCCACGGCGTCCGACGCTCCCGCCGCCGTTCCCGCGGCCCCCGCCGGGGAGCGCACGGCGGCGTCCGCGGGCGGGCCCGCGGACATGCCGGCCTGGGAGCAGCGGTTCCGCGCGCCCCGGGTCTCGCTGCCCGACTGGGCGGAGGACGCCCCGGACCACGCCCTCTTCGTCTCGAACGCGACGGGGACGTACGAGCTGTACGCCTGGGACCGCGCCACCGGCGAACAGCGCCAGGCGACGCACCGGCCGAACGGGACGACGGACGGGATACTCACCCCGGACGGCGCATGGATCTGGTGGTTCTCGGACACGGACGGCGACGAGTTCGGCGTCTGGATGCGGCAGCCCTTCGGCGGCGGGCCGGACGAACCCGCCGCGCCGGGCCTCGCGCCCTCGTACAGCGCGGGCGTCGCCCTCGGCCGGGACGGCACGGCCGTGGTGGGCCGGTCCACGGACGAGGACGGGACGACGATCCACGTCGTGCGGCCCGGCGGGGCACCGGTGGAGATCTACCGGCACCGGGAGTCGGCGGGCGTCGGCGATCTGTCCCACGACGGGACACTGCTCGCGCTGGAGCACACCGAGCACGGCGACGCGATGCACTCGGCGCTGCGGGTCGTCCGGCTGGACGGCACGACGGTGTGCGAGCTGGACGACACCGAGGGCGGCTCGGTGGAGCTGGGGCTGGAGGTGCTCGGTTTCGCCCCGGTCCAGGGGGACACCCGGCTGCTGGTCGGCCACCAGCGGCGGGGGCGCTGGGAGCCCATGCTGTGGGACGTGGCGACGGGCGAGGAGACCGACCTCGCGATCGACCTGCCGGGCGATGTGAGCGCCGAGTGGTATCCGGACGGCTCCGCGCTGCTCGTCGCGCACAGCTTCGAGGCGCGCAGCGATCTGTGGCGGTTCGACCCGGCCACGCGCGAGCTGACCCGGGTGGAGACCCCGGCGGGGACGGTCTCGGGCGCGACGGCCAGGCCGGACGGGACGGTGGAGTACGTGTGGTCGTGCGCGGCGCAGCCGCCGAAGGTCCGCTCCACGACGGGCCGGGAAGTGCTGGATCCGCCGGGTATGAAGGCGCCCGGTTCGGTCGCTGTGGAGGACGTGTGGGTGGAGGGCCCCGGCGGCCGGATCCACGCGCTGGTGCAGCGGCCCGAGGGCGAGGGGCCCTTCCCCACCGTCTTCGACATACACGGCGGCCCGACCTGGCACGACAGCGACGCCTTCGCGGCCGCGCCGGCGGCGTGGGTGGACCACGGCTATGCGGTGATCCGGGTCAACTACCGGGGCTCGACCGGTTACGGGCGGGCGTGGACCGATGCCCTGAAGCACCGCGTCGGTCTGATCGAGTTGGAGGACATCGCGGCGGTCCGCGAATGGGCCGTGGCCTCCGGCGTGGCCGACCCGGCGAAGCTGGTGCTGTCGGGCGGCTCGTGGGGCGGCTACCTCACCCTGCTCGGACTCGGCACACAGCCCGGTTCCTGGGCCCTGGGCCTGGCGGCGGTGCCCGTCGCGGACTACGTCACGGCGTACCACGACGAGATGGAGGCCCTGAAGGCGATGGACCGCACACTGCTGGGCGGCACACCGGAGGAGGTCCCCGAGCGCTACGAGGCCTCGTCCCCGCTGACGTACGTGGACGCGGTCACGGCTCCGGTGTACATCTCGGCCGGGGTCAACGACCCGCGCTGCCCGATCCGCCAGGTGGAGAACTACGTGGACCGCCTCGCGGCCCGCGGCGCGGTCCACGAGGTGTACCGGTACGACGCGGGTCACGGCTCGCTGGTGGTGGAGGAGCGGATCAAGCAGGTACGGCTGGAGTTGGCCTTCGCCGAGCGGCACCTGCGGTAGCGGTGGCGCTTCACGGGCGCCACGGGTCCCGGCCGCCCACGGGTCCCGGAGGCCGCCCGAGCGGGCAGCCTCCGGGAGCGGCCGGGCGGGGCGCCAAACGGGACCCGGGAGAGGGGGAAAGCGGGGCGTTCCGTACCGTGGAGGTGTGTACCGGTTCCTGCTGACGCCCCGCTGGTGGGGGATCAATGTCTTCGTCGCGCTGGCGATCCCTTTCTGCATCTTCATGGGGACCTGGCAGCTCGGCCGGTTCGAGGACCGCGTCGACGCCCACCGGGCCGCCGAGCAGGGCCCGGAGCCGGGCGAGCGGGCCGCGGCACCGCTCGCGGAGCTGCTGCCCGTGGACAAGAACACCTCGGGGCGGCTCGCCACGGCCGCCGGCCGGTACGGCGAGCAGTTCCTCGTGCCTGGCCGGGAACTGGACGGCCGGCGCGGCTCGTACGTTCTGACGCTGCTCCACACCGACGACGGCAGGGCGCTGCCGGTGGTGCGGGGCTGGCTGCCCACCGGGGCGACGGCACCGGCCGCTCCCGCCGGTGAGGTGACGGTCACGGGAGCGCTGCAGGCGTCGGAGACGCAGGGCAGCGACGGGGTGCGCACCGCGGGCGGCCTGCCGAGCGGTCAGCTCGGCATCATCAGTGCCGCCTCGCTGGTGAACCTCGTCCCGGACGATGTGTACGACGCGTGGATCACGCTCACCGCGGCGCCGGACGGGATGCGTCCGGTGCCCGCGGCCGCGCCGCAGGGCAGCGGGCTCGACCTCAAGGCGTTCCAGAACCTCGGATACACGCTGGAGTGGTTCGCCTTCGCGGGCTTCGTGCTGTTCATGTGGTTCCGCTTCGTGCGCCGCGAGGCGGAGGCGGCCAAGGACCAGGCGCTCGGTCTCGACCCGGTGTGACGCGGCTCCACAGCACGGCGTGACCCGGCCTCCACGGGAGGAAGCGATGAGGTCCGGCAACTGCCCGGCTCACCCGGCGGCACGGCCGGTGAGCCGCCGGGTACCACCACGCCCCGCTAGGCGGGAAGGCCCTCCGGTCCGGCACGCGCCGTTGCACAGTGCATGGCGCACGCCGGTGACCGGTCAGCGCATCCACACCGGTGGACCGTCACCGGCCCACGCCGGGTCTCGACCGGCGTGCGGTCAGGACGGGTTGAGGACGCCCGTGCGGTAGATCGTGCCGGCGCACGCGTTGGAGATCGTGGCCTCCGCGTTCGGGCCGCCCGGCTCGGGGGTGTGCACCACCGAGATGCTGCCGTCCGCGACGGTCCCGTCGTCGAGCTGGGGCTCGGTGTTCGAAGCCGTGCCCGCGCCGTCGGTCGTGCCCGAAGTGCCGTCCGTGGGCGTGGGGTCGGGCGAGGCACCGGTCGTCGGACAGGTCTCCGAGGGGACGAAGGCGAACTTCACCTCGTACGACGCCTCGGGCTCGAGCACCACGGCGCTGACCTCCTGGGACGGGTCGGGCAGTCCGCTCGCCGCGTCCCCGGTGGTGTGCGTGACCACACTGATCTTCGTGGCGTCCGCGGCGCCCGCCGTACGGAAGCCCACCGCGCCCGCCGCCCCGATCGAGCACTCGCTCGGGGAGACGTTGGAAATGCGGAACGTGCCGTACACCTTGCCGTCGGCCTCGGCGGCGCCGGCCTGCGCCGCGCTCACACCGAGCTGGCCGGCTTCACAGGCGGGTGTGGAGGCGACGGCGCTGTCGGTCGGGGTGGTCCCCGTGCCGCCCGGGGTCCCCTCGGTCGCGGCGGCACCCGGGGTCGGCGACTGCTGGGGGGCGCTCGGCGCACCGGGGACGCTCGGCTGCCGCCCGGCGGGGTCGCCGTTCGCCGCCTGCCCGCCGTCGAGGCGGTCCTGCTCGCCGGTGCCGCCCTGGGCCTGCTCACCGTGCCCGGCGTTCACCGGGTGGTCGTCGAGACCGCCCGAGCTCGCCACGTGGACGAAGGCGGGGACGGCGGTGCCGAGCAGGATCACGGACGCCGCAAGGCCGACCACGGCCTGGCGCTTGCGTGCGCGCCGCGCCGGCACGGCCCGGCGCAGATGCTCCAGCGCACCGTCGGTGGGTTCGAGGGCGCCGACGGTGTCGTGGAGGAGCCGCCGCAGGGCCGGTTCGTCCTGGTCCTCCGGGGCCTCGTGGCCGGTCCCGGCCGACGTCGGTCCGTCCCGGCCGGGTCCGTCCTGGCCCGGTCCGCCCAGCAGGTCACGGAGCAGGCGGTCCCGGCCCGGCAGGTCGTCGGCGGGGGTGTCCGCGCCGGCGGGCAGGTCGCCCCGGGTTGCCTCACCCCCGAGCCCCTGCTCGCCCGTTCCGTTCTGCGGCCCGTCGTTCACAGTCTCTTTCCCAGTCCGGTCGTTCAACGGCCCGTCCGGCCCGTAAAGCTCAGTCGTGTGCTTCCCGTCCGGTGCTTCACCACCGGATGTGCCCCGCGTGGCGCCCTTCCCTCGGAGCTCGTCCCGCGGGGCGTTCTCGCGGCCGTGCTCGTGCCCGCGTCCGTGCCTGGTCATGCCGTGGCCTCCATGGCAACGCGCAAGGCCGCGATGCCCCGTGAGCCGTAGGCCTTCACCGAGCCCAGCGATATGCCGAGCGTCTCGGCGACCTGGGCCTCCGTCATGTCGGCGAAGTAGCGGAGCACCAGCACCTCGCGCTGCCGCCGCTGGAGGCCCTTCATGGCCTTGATGAGCGCGTCCCGCTCCAGCTGGTCGTACGCGCCCTCCTCCGCGCTCGCCATGTCGGGCATCGGCTTGGAGAGCAGCTTCAGCCCGAGGATCCGCCGGCGCAGCGCGGACCGGGACAGGTTGACGACCGTCTGCCGCAGATAGGCGAGGGTCTTCTCCGGGTCACGGACGCGGCGGCGCGCCGAGTGGACGCGGATGAACGCCTCCTGGACGACGTCCTCGCAGGACGCGGTGTCGTCCAGCAGCAGGGCCGCGAGACCGAGCAGCGACCGGTAGTGGGCGCGGTAGGTCTCGGTGAGATGGTCGACCGTGGTGCCCGCGGCCACCGCATCCTCAGCACTGTCGCGCTGGGACGGTATGGGGGCAGAGTGTGCAGCCGGCATGGGAGCGATCACCGGCATCCCGCCACCGGTGCCCCTGCCGGGGACCGGCGAAGGGCGGGGACCCCGGAGCGGGAGCACCGTGATGCCGCGTGCCGGAGCCCTGCCGGCGCCCCGGATCGGGGGCGGACCCGGGGGCCGGGCCGGAGCGAACGCCCTGCCGCGGACCGGGGCCACCGCGGTGATGTCGAGTACCTCTGCCACGCCTGTTGGACTTGCCGACCCCCCTCAGGGTTGTACGCGCACACCATCGCCCGTGACGACGCACCGTATACCCTCATGCGCTCCCGATCTTCCCCAATGCCCCATTTGTCATGGCTTATCGCGGCACCGCGAAGGGGCGACCGCATAGACGCTCCCCGCACAGCAACCGGTTGCACAGTGGCGCAAATGCATCGTCGGACATGCCATCACCCCAGTTCAAGGGGCACGTCCCGGTTGTTTGATCACAGGGGGTTCACAGATCCTACAAAGAAGCACCGACACTCTGCTCAGAATTCGCGGGCGATCGCCTCTGCCAACTGAGCGGTGTTCAGGGCGGCACCCTTGCGGAGGTTGTCCCCGCAGACGAAGAGATCCAGGGCCCTCGGGTCGTCCATGGCCCGCCGGACGCGCCCGACCCAGGTCGGATCGGTGCCCACCACATCGGCGGGCGTGGGGAATTCACCGGCCTCGGGGTCGTCGAAGAGCACCACGCCCGGCGCCGTGGCGAGGATGTCGTGGGCGCGCTCGACGGAGACCTCGTGCTCGAAACGCGCGTGCACCGAGACCGAGTGGGCCGTGACGACCGGCACACGCACACAGGTCGCGGAGACCCGGAGTTCGGGCAGATCCAGGAGCTTGCGGGTCTCGGCCCGGATCGCGAGTTCCTCGGAGGACCAGCCGTAGCCCTCCAGCGCCCCGGACCAGGGGACCACGTTCAGCGCCGTGGGCGCGGGGAACGGGCCGAGTCCGTCGCCGACCGCCCGGCGCACATCGCCGGGACCGGTGCCCAGTTCGGTGTCCGCGACCAGTGCGAGCTGGGTGCGGAGCGCCTCGACACCGCACTGTCCGGCACCGCTGACCGCCTGGAGGGCGGAGACCACGAGTTCGTCCACGCAGAACTCGGCGTGCAGCGCGCCCACGGTGACGATCATCGCCAGGGTGGTGCAGCCCGGACTCGCGACGATGCCGCGCGGCCGGAGCCGCACGGCATGCGGATTGATCTCGGGTACGACGAGAGGGACGTCGGGATCCAGCCGGAAGGCTGCCGAGTTGTCCACGACCACCGCCCCCTTGGCGGCGGCGACCGGCGCCCACTGGGCGGCGACCGGGGCCGGCACCAGGAACAGCGCCACGTCGACCCCCGTCAGCGCCGCCTCGGAGAGGGCTACGACCTCGGTCTCCTCGCCGCGGACGGCCAGCTTGCGGCCGGCCGAACGCGGTGAGGCGACCAGGCGTATCTCGCCCCAGACGTCCGCGCGCTGGGACACGATCTGGAGCATCACCGCGCCGACGGCCCCGGTCGCGCCCACGACCGCCAGCGTCGGCTTGCGGTTCATCGCGCGACCACCGTCGCGCGCCGAGCTGTCACCGGCCGGTGCCTCCGTAGACGACGGCCTCGTCGGAGTCGCTGTCGAGGCCGAAGGCGGTGTGGACGGCCCGGACGGCCTCCTTGACATCGTCGGCGCGGGTCACGACCGAGATCCGGATCTCGGAGGTGGAGATCAGCTCGATGTTCACGCCGGCGTCGGACAGCGCCTCGAAGAAGGAGGCGGTGACACCCGGGTTGGTCTTCATGCCCGCGCCGACGAGCGAGATCTTGGCGATCTGGTCGTCGTAGCGCAGCGACTCGAAACCGATGGCGCTCTTGGTCTTCTCGAGCGCGTCGATCGCCTTGCGGCCCTCGGTCTTCGGGAGGGTGAAGGAGATGTCGGTGAGGCCCGTGGACGCGGCGGAGACGTTCTGCACCACCATGTCGATATTGATCTCGTTGTCCGCGATGGTGCGGAAGATTGCGGCGGCCTCGCCCGGCTTGTCCGGGACGCCGACGACGGTGATCTTCGCCTCGGAGGTGTCGTGGGCGACTCCGGAGATGATGGCCTGCTCCACCTTGCGGGCTCCTTGCTCGGCGTGCGGTTCGTTGCTGACCCAGGTGCCCCGCAGCCCCGAGAAGGACGAGCGGACGTGGATCGGGATGTTGTAGCGGCGTGCGTACTCCACGCACCGGTGCAGGAGCACCTTGGAACCGGAGCTCGCGAGCTCCAGCATGTCCTCGAACGAGATCCAGTCGATCTTGCGGGCCTTCTTCACCACGCGCGGGTCGGCGGTGAAGACGCCGTCGACGTCGGTGTAGATCTCGCAGACCTCGGCGTCCAGCGCCGCGGCCAGCGCGACGGCGGTGGTGTCCGAGCCGCCCCGACCGAGGGTGGTGATGTCCTTCTTGTCCTGGGACACTCCCTGGAAGCCGGCGACGATGGCGATGTTGCCCTCGTCCAGCGCCGTCCGGATCCGCCCCGGCGTGACATCGATGATGCGCGCCTTGTTGTGGACCGAGTCGGTGATCACGCCGGCCTGGCTGCCGGTGAACGACTGGGCCTCGTGGCCCAGGTTTTTGATCGCCATCGCCAGCAGGGCCATGGAGATCCGCTCTCCGGCGGTCAGCAGCATGTCGAACTCGCGGCCGGCAGGGATCGGGGATACCTGCTCGGCGAGATCGATCAACTCGTCCGTCGTGTCACCCATCGCCGAGACCACGACGACCACCTGGTGGCCGTTCTTCTTGGCATCGACGATCCGCTTGGCGACCCGCTTGATGCCCTCGGCATCGGCTACGGAGGAGCCTCCGTACTTCTGCACGACAAGGCCCACGTGCGCTCCTCGCTCGGTCTCTGGCCGCAGTCATCACTGCGGTCTGCGTCAGTTTAACGAGCAGCCCGGAATCGCCGCCGCCGTATCACATCGCGAGATGTCCCGCTCACGTCGTGATCACCGGCAAGGCCGGGCTGCCCGAGGATGCATCTGCCCAAGGCCTCACGGGGTACGCGGTTCTGTGGGCGGCGTCACATGTTCGCGCGTGCTCCGGCGGTGCCGGCCGCGGGTCCGCGCAGGCGCAACCCGGGGGTCGGCGCAGGCTTCTGGAAGGTAGGCGCCGACCGGCCCCCGGTGGCGACGGTGCACACCCCGTACCGGCGGGCGGGTACCCGCCCCCTCGGGCGAGGGGAAGCGGGGAGGGGCCGGATCACTGGGCCGCGGGAGCCTTCCGCAACCCGAGCGGCCTCGCGATCTCCTCCGCCATCACGCGCCCCGCCTCCTCGGCGAGGTCGTCCTCGGCGAGGTCCTCGTCGGTGTCCAGCCCGTCCAGTTCCTGCAGCGGCTGGTCGAGGCGCACATGGGAGACCAGGGACTGCAGTGCGCGCAGCGTCGCCGAGGCGGTCGGGCCCCAGTTGGAGAAGTAGGAGAACTGCCACCACCACAGCGCCTCGGTCGTGCGGCCCGCGCGGTAGTGGGCGAGGCCGTGGCGCAGATCGGTGACGATGTCCGCGAGGTTGTCGGAGATCCGGAACGGCACCGGTGCCTTGCGGGGCTCGTAGGGGTCGAAGACCTCGGAGAAGACGTCGACCGGGTCGAGGAGCCGGGCGAACCGCTCGCGCAGGTCGTCGACGTCCACGTCCGGTCCGGTGTCCGTCTCGTAGCGCTCCTCGGGGACGATGTCCTCGTGGGCGCCCAGCCGGCCGCCCGCGAGCAGCAGCTGGGAGACCTCCAGCAGCAGGAACGGCACGGCGCTGTCCGGCTCGTCGCCCCGCGCCACCTCGGTGGTGGCCACGATGAAACTCTCGATCGAGTCGGCGATCTGGACCGCGAAGTCGTCCGGGTCCTGCGTGACGGAGTGCAGCGTTGCGTCAGACATCGAGAAGTCGTCTCCCCTCGAAGGCACGCCCGAGCGTGACCTCGTCGGCGTATTCCAGATCGCCGCCAACGGGAAGCCCGCTGGCGAGACGCGTCACCTTCAGCCCCATGGGCTTGACCATGCGCGCCAGGTACGTGGCGGTCGCCTCGCCCTCGAGATTGGGGTCGGTCGCCAGGATCAGCTCGGTGACCGTGCCGTCCGCAAGCCTCGCGAGAAGCTCGCGGATGCGCAGGTCGTCCGGGCCGACGCCTTCGATCGGGCTGATCGCGCCGCCCAGTACGTGGTAGCGACCGCGGAACTCCCGGGTCCGCTCGATCGCGACGACGTCCTTGGGCTCTTCGACCACGCAGATGACCGCCGGGTCGCGGCGCGCGTCCCGGCAGATGGTGCACTGCTCCTGCTGCGCGACGTTCCCGCACACCGCGCAGAAGCGGACCTTGTCCTTCACCTCGAGCAGCGCGTGCGCGAGGCGCCGGACGTCGGCCGGCTCGGCCTGGAGGATGTGGAAGGCGATCCGCTGCGCGCTCTTGGGACCGACGCCGGGCAGCCTGCCCAGTTCGTCGATGAGGTCCTGAACCACGCCTTCGTACAACGGAACGCCTCTCTCGGAATTACTTCGACGGTTACGGTAGTTGGTCCGGTCCGACCAGGGTCAAGACCGACGCGAAAGGGCGTCAGAAGGAGAGCCCGGGGATCCCGCCGCCGCCGAGTCCCTGAGCGAGCGGACCGAGCTTCTGCTGCTGCAGCTGCTGTGCGTTCTCGTTCGCGGCCTGGACGGCGGCGACGACGAGGTCGGCGAGGGTCTCGGTGTCGTCCGGGTCGACCGCCCCGGGGTCGATGACGAGGCCGCGCAGCTCGCCGGAGCCGGTGACGGTCGCCTTCACGAGACCACCGCCCGCCTGGCCTTCGACCTCGGTCGCCGCCAGCTCCTCCTGCGCACGGGCGAGGTCCTGCTGCATCTTCTGGGCCTGCTGAAGCAACTGCTGCATATTGGGCTGGCCACCACCGGGAATCACGGTCACTCCTGGCATTTCGACGTCGATTGTTCGGTAAACCGAGCCTACGTGGTCGGGGGACGGCATGCCCCGCCCAGTGGGCACCGACTCTTTCGAGTGACTTCCGCGGGAGAAGGCACGTCCTTCGCCTACCGGATCAGGACGCTCGTGCGGGCGGATTTACCGGGATTCCGCTCCCCCGGCCCACCGTTCGGCGGTAGGAAGAACCTGCGCACCAGAACCCCACGTACACCGCACGTCACGCAGGGTTGGCACGACTGCGCCCGAGGCCGCGTACCGACGTCGTCCGCAGTCGCCGCCGCAGTCACGCACAGCCGCAGTCACGCACAGCCGCAGTCACGCACCCGTAGTCACGCAGAGCGCAGAGGAGTGCCCCGGTGAGTCAGCCGGAGATGCAGCCTGGGGGGTCGGCCCGGGAGGAGGACGGGGCCGGGGTCCCGGAGAACGGCGGCGCCCCGGACTCCGGAAGCATCCCGCGCCGCGACCACGACCGCGACCGCGACCTGGCCGGCCGGCCGTTCCCGCTCGGCGACTGGGGCGAGCCGGCGGAGCGCCTCGACGAGCTGTACCGCTGGGTGGAGGCCAACGCGCTGCGGACCGCGGACTGGTATCTGGCCGACCGGGTACGCAAACGACGCGCCGCTCGTGCGCTGCGCGCCGGCACGGCCCTGGGCGTGGTAGCGGGGGCCGCGCTGCCCCTCCTGGACCTGACGGGGACGCTGACCGGCGCGGCGGGCTGGGGGTACCTGTCGCTGCTGCTGGGCGCCGCCTGCGTGGCCTGCGACCGGTACTTCGGCCTGACCTCGGGCTGGACGAGGGACATGGCCGCGGCACAGGCGGTGCACCGCAGACTCCAGGGCCTTCAGTTCGACTGGGCATCCGAGAGCGTCCGCGAGGTCCTCGGACCCACGGAGGGCACGGCGAGCGAGGCGGCGGAGCGGTGTCTCACCGTGCTGCGCCGCTTCTCGGAGGATCTGACGGAACTGGTCCGCGCCGAGACGGCCGACTGGATGCTGGAGTTCCGGGCCGGTCCGGCCCCGCTGCTGATGCAGTCGGCACCGGTGCCGTCGCGCCCCGACCACAGCCACCCGTCGGGCCGCTTCCCCCTGCCGCACCCGCCCACCCGGCCGAACATGCCGAGGCAGCGCCCGCCGGAGGCGCGGTAGCCGGTCCGGCCTCCAACTCGGCCTGCAGGCAATCGGTCTGGTCGTCGCTGAGCTGACAGGGAAAGCCACCAGGCCCCTTCGAGGCCAGGGCTGATCTGCCGCCGTCCCGCCAGGCCGCGTGCCAGGCGTAGGCCGACTTCCGCGACACCCGTAACCGGCGGGCCACCTCCGGCGGCCGCACCCCTTGCTCGAACATCTCCACGGCATCGAAACGCACCGCCTCACGCTTCGCCCGCCCCGCGGCGGTCAGACCGCCGCCATCCGCGTACCTCATGACGAGGATGTAGCACCGCCAACGCCCCCTGTCACCCCACCCTTTCAACCTCAGCGTCAAACACCCCAGAAGCCCCGCCGGATCCCGGCGGGGCTTCCCATTCGTGCTCGGAAGTAGATCCGATCAGATTCTATGACATGACTATTCGATCCACCTCTGGGAGCGAAGTCGGGGGTTCATCGCCATACCAGGCGTATTCAAGGCCGGACAACATGCCCGTTTCAGTCCAGAGAATGATTTCGCCAATAAGCTCACCCCCCTCGTCAATAACCGTGCAAGTTACCGGCACAACCCCATCCGAGATAGGAGCAGGAGGCGCGTCATCCGTGACTCGCAAGTCAACACTTGCAGAATTGGATCCCCACAGGGCCACCACCCAAACCCGATCAAGCTGATGGCGGAGCTCTGCCGCTCCAGGGAAATCCAGTTGCAGGATCTGCTCCGCTACTGCCCGCTCCTTAGTGGTCAGCGGGCGCGGTTCAACGGGAACCCGCATCACTTGCCTCCAGGGAACTTATCGGGGTTGAACGCCGTGCCGATTCTCGGAACGCCGTTTACGACAGCTCCTCGAATAGTCACGTTCTCACCATCAATGACTCGACCCACTTCAAATCGCCCCGCTGCCGGAAGGTCGCTTACATCTCCCAGACTGTCCACGATACGTCGCATTGCCTGCTCGCGGCCGCCAGAACGAGCGACTAGGTCAGCGAAGCCATGCTTCTCCGGGTCGATAACATGCTCCAGCTTTGCTGGCGTACTCGCCGACTTGTAGGTCTCGTCCAGGATTTTCGGACAGAGTCCACCCGAATTGTGTACGAGGACCGGAGTCTGCCCCGCCAGCACATAGTACGTGTGAACGTCCGCAACAGTGAGGTTGTACGTGTCCTGATAAGCACCGTAAGTGCGGGTCGCCGTTATGGAGACCGTGGCGCCGTCGTCGGTGCGCAGCGTCATGCCCGGCTCGAGGTCCCCGGCGTCGAGCCAGGCCTGCTCCGATTCGGACCAGAAGGGATGGTGGTCCGTCGTGGCGACGATCTCTGCGCCGTCTTCCGTGGAGACCGTCAGGTCCACGTAGGACTTGTCGTCCTCCGTCAGGATCGTGGCGGTGACCGTCTTGAGTGCCGTCTGCCCTGATACGGGGTCGGTGGCAACAACCTTGTCGCCGACTTCCAGATCCTCGATGGGCTTGGTCTCGCCATCCTCCATCAGGACTTCGGTGCCCGCGACGAAGCTGTGCTTGCGAGCGCTGCAGGGAGGCGCGGACATGATCCAGTCAAGGAACTTGCCGCCCTTACGGCTGGCAGCAATGCCGTCTCCGAGCACGGGGACCAGGGCGACCAGGCTCCAGCCGGCCTCGCTCCAGTTGCCCTCCGTGGCATAGAGGACGGCGTTGCCGACGTCAGCGGCGGCTCCGAGCCCGGGAGTGAAGCCGGCCGCGTCGAGGGCGCGATGGGCCTCGGCCCTGTTCCAGTCCCTCTCCTGCTTCGGAACCCACTGGCAGCCGACGCCGTCCTTTCGGCTGGCGCACTTCATCTGCTCCTGCTGGATCCTGACGTGTCTCTCGTTGACGCCGCCGCCGTACCTGGTCTTGACCGTGACCGTGGTGCGCCTGTTGTTGCCCGTCGAGATCTGCGTCTTCGTGGAGTTGTAGATCCATGTGCCGTTGGGGCCCATGGTCATGTAGTCCCTGGTGTAGCCGCCCTTTCCATCGCTGCAGCCGCGCTCACAGTCAGTGATCGGACGCAATCCCGTTGGGTCGGAGTACGACACCGGGCTGCCGTTGGCGTACGTGTATCCGTTCATCTGCATCGGGTCGGTCATGTCGATGAGCGGGTCGGCGCTGATGAAGCGGCCGGTGGTGGAGTCGTACTCGCGGGCGCCGATGTGGGTCAGGCCCGTGGCGGGGTCGTCGATGCCGACGCCCAGGTAGGTGTGGCGGTCGGGCCAGTTGGCAGGCTCGGTGCCGCGGGGGTTGCCGTACGGGTCGTACTTGCGGCGCAGGATTCCCTGGCCGGCGGTCTGGTTGACCGAGTTCGTGGCCGTGTTGTGGTGGTCGGTGAGCAGGACGGTCAGACTGTGGCCCGTGGTCTTGCCGCCCGTGCTGCGGACCGTGGTCGGGGTGCCCGGGTGGCTGTAGTAGCGGCGGGCGTCCATGGCCTGACCGGAGGTGTTGACGGTGATCTCGGCTTCGCCGAGGTAGAGGGTGCGGGTGGTGCCGTCGTCCTCGATCAGGCGGTTGCCCGAGGCGTCGTACAGGTACGTGACGTTGGGTGTGCCGTTGTTGTCCGTGTCGACCGACGTGAGCTTGTTGCGGCGGTCCCACGTCAGGGCCTGGGTGTCACCGCCGATCACCCGCTGGGTGGTGTTGCCGAAGCTGTCGTAGGCGTAGGTCTGCTGCGAGTCCACCGTCGAGCCGGGCTCGCGCACGGTCGACTCGACCTTGGTGAGGGTGTGGGGCTGGACCGTGGGTGCGGGCTGGGAGCCGCCGATGGTGGTGCCGTGGGTATAGGTGTGGACGTCGTCCAGGTCCGCGTCGGCGAGGTCGTGGACGGTCATCCGCGTGCGGTTGCCGATCGCGTCGAACGCGTACGACTGCCAGTAGCCGCCGCCGTCGATGCCCGGGGACACCTCGGCGCGGTCGGGGCCCGAGCCCTGGGCGCCCGAGGCGGCCGGGCAGCCCGTGGTGCCCGTCCAGGCGTGGACCAGGCGGCCCATCGGGTCGTAGGCGAAGCACTGGCGGTCCACGCGTGACGACGACTGGGTGTCGGTGATCGAGGTGATGTTGCCGACGGTGTCGTAGCCGTACGTCAGTGCCGAGATCCGGGACGGGTTGAGCGTCTCGCGGTCCGTGACCGACTGGTGGATGCGGCCGGTGTTGGCGTTGTAGATGTTGGTCGTCCACACACGCCGCGGCGCCTCCCCGGAGACCGTGCGCAGCACCTCTCCGTAGGGGCTGTAGCGGGTGTCGGCCGTGTACCAGGCGAGTCCCGACGTGGTGACCGGTGCACCCTCGCCGTCGTAGCGGGTGATCACCTTCTCCGCCGCCAGACCACCGGGCGTCGCCGGAAGCTGGACCGACTGGAGCCTGCCCGTCTCGGTGTAGGAGTGGGTGTAGGCGTAGGTGCCCGCCAGGCCCGTCGTCACAGACGTCGACGGGATCGTGGTCTTCGAGCCCGTCGGCCGGTACTCGCTGTCGTAACCGGTCACCTCGCTCGTGAACGCGGCACCGTTGTGATAGCGGGTGGAGGCGACCGGGTGGCCCTTGGCTCCCGGCAGCGAGTCGAACGTCCACTTGGCCACGAGGGACCCGGTCGGTGAATCGTCGCGGAGCTCGGTCTGCCGGCCGAGGACGTCGTAGACCGTGTGCTGCTCGCGGCCCTGGCCGTCCTTCGACCAGACCCGCTGGTCGAGGGCGTTGTAGCCGAACGTCGCCGATCCCATGTCCGGGTCCGTCGACGCCGTCAGCCGGCCGCGCGCGTCGTAGGTGTACGTCCAGTCGTTGCCCTCGGCGTCCGTGACCTGGGCGAGCTTGCCGCGCGGGTCGTACACGTACGAGGTGTCGGTCACGGTCGTGAGGTCGGTCGCGGTGAAGTGCTGGATCAGGGAGGTCCGGCCCAGCGCGTCCGTCCAGGTCTTCGCCGCGCGGCTGCCCGACAGCGGCGTCGTGCCGTCGGCCGACATGCCCGTGCGGGTCAGCGTCCAGTCACCGGAGTACTGGACCGTGGCCGAGTGCTGCGGCACGTCCTCGTGGAGCGTCGTCGTGCGGATCGCCCGGCCGAGGCCGTCGTACGCCGTCTCCGTGGAGTTCGGCACCTCGAACACGGTTTCCGGGAAGAAGAGCAGCGCCTCCGGCTCGCCCTCCGCGAGGTAGCCGTTGTTGGTCTGGCGGACCGTGCCGCCCGCGTTGTACAGGGTGTCGGTGACGATCCGGCCGCCGCCGAGCGCCTCCGCCTGGGTCTGGCGCGGCCGCAGCAGACCGTCGTAGATCGCGACCGTGTCCTCGTACGTGCCGTTGTCGCGCAGGGTGCGGGTGGTGACGGCCGGCGGCTTGTTGTCCGCGATCTGGTACGTGAAGAGTGCCGACGCGCTGTCCGTGCCCTGGGTGCGCGTCGGGGACCAGACACCGGTGACTCGACCGAGGTTGTCGTAACTGCTGGTGGTCTTGCGGCCGTTGGGGTCGGTGACGGACAGCACGGTGCCGCGGGCGGGGTCCGAGTCCGAAGTGGAGGTGTGTCCCAACGCGTTGGTCGCCGTGACCTCGAAGGCCGGCCCGGTGACGGGGCTGTAGGCGGTGGTGGTGGAGTTGCCCGCGGCATCGGTGACCTTGGTGACGCGGCCCAGCGCGTCGTACGTCGTCCGCTGGGAGGTGACCCAGCCGGTTCCGGCGGCGTCGACCGTGTCGGCCTGGAACGGCAGGCCCTTGACCGGGTTGGTGCCGAAGGCACCCAGCGCGTCGTACGAGGTGCGGACGTCGGAGACGACCTGGTCGCCGGTCGCGGAAGCGGCCGCGGCGCAGTCGCCCACCGTCGTGCGGGACCGCTCGGGCAGACCGATCAGGTGCTTGCCGATGTTGTGGACGTACGAGGTCGTCGCGCATGTCCGGTCGCCCGTGGTCCAGCCGCCCGAGCCGTCGGGGGTGAGGCTGCGGGTGTACGTGGTGACCGGGAGGTCGTGGGTGGACTCGTACGTCGTCGTCGCCCGTACCGTCCGGGTGGCACCACCGCTGACCGTCTGGATCGAGTCCGTCCGGGTCGTGCCCGTGCGGTACGCCTCCAGCGCGGGCAGGCCCTCCCGCGCCCGGGAGGCGGTCTTCCTGCTGTACGGCCAGGTCAGTTCGCGCGCGACGACGCTGCCGCCAGCCTTGGTGTAGGTGATGGTCTCCGCGACCCGGCCCTGGTGGGCCGGCAGATCCTCGCCCAGGGTCTCGGTGCCCGTGGAGTCCTTCACGGTGACCGCGGTGCGGCCGGCGTCGCCGGACATGCCGCGGAAGTAGCGGGTACGGGTCTGGGACTGCTCGGTCGCGTCGGACTCGCCCGCGTTGGCGGTGACGCCCTTTTTCACGACCACGCCGGCGTAGCCGCGCCACTGGTCGTACGTGCGCAGCTCCGACTTGGTGAACTCGTCGGTGCCCTTGGCCCAGGCGGCGCCGCCCTCGTAGGTGTACTCGGTGACCACGTCGGGCTGCCGCGCGACCCGGTCCTTCTCGGTGACGCTGTCGACGACGTACTTGTTGAACCACTCCAGCGGCGGTGTCTCCAGGTCCGGGTCGGGCGACCAGTGGACCGGGAAGCAACGGGAGGTATTGGCGGAGGGTGCGGGGTGGGTCGTGCCGACGGGGCACGGGTCGGAGTAGTCGACGTGTATCTCGGCACCCGTCTCCGTGCGGATGGTCTCCACCCGCAGTCGGTCGAAGTCCGGGGTCTGGTCGGTGGTTCCCTTCGCGACACGGTTGGGCATGTCGACCTACGTCTACCCCGGAGACGGATACGGCGGCTTCGACGTCGGGCAACGCCGGGAGATGCTGCTCCCGGGCGGCGCCCCGGCCCCCGGGACGCTCACCCAGATCCTGTCCGTCGGTGACGCCACCGGCGACGGACGCCCCGACCTGCTCGCCACGGCCGGCAGCGGCCTGTGGGCCTTCACCGGGTACACGGGGTCGAGTTTCAGCGCCGTCACCCAGCTCAGCGGGGACGACTGGTCGCAGCGGGATCTCGTGCAGGTCGACGACGTAAGGGGCGGCGCCGGGCTGGATCTCGTCTACCGGACCGACAGCACCGGCAGGATCTACCTCCGGCAGGGCAAGCTCGCCGGCGCCGGTACCGATCTGTCCTCGTTCGCCGTGCAGACGGCCGCCGAGGGCGGGGTCGACTTCCTCTACGGCAGCGCGGGATGGCACTCGGACGACGTGCCGTTCGTCCTGGGCACGCCCGATGTGACCGGCGACGGAGTACCCGACGTCTGGGCCGTACGTTCGGACGGCAACGCCTCGGTGTACCTCGGGAGCGGCACCGTCCGGCTCAGTTCCACCGCGATGTTCAACGTCATCAACACCAGTGTCGGGACCAGCTGGAGCGGTCACACCGCCATCGGCTGACCCGCCGTACGCGAAGAGGGCGGCCCGCGCACACGGTGCGCGGGCCGCCCTCACGTGCGCGGGGCGCCGTCCGGCGACTCCCTCCTGGTGCGGACGGGGTCGCGGACACGCGGTCAGCTGAAGATGATCATCGAGCCCTGGCCCAGGCTCCGGGTCGCCGCCGCGTGCAGCCCCAGCCAGACATGGCGTTCACGGGCGAACGGGCTGTCGTCGTAGGGGATGGGGCCCGCCGGCTCCTCCAGGGAGGTGGGGCGGGTGGGCGGGGCCGGGGCGGACGGGGGGTTGGCGGGGTCGATGCCGATGGACGGGGCCACGTACTCGAGTTCGCGCAGCAGGCCCTGGGAGGAGCCCAGCGGGCCGCCGCCGGCGAGGAGTTCCTCGTTGGACAGGGGCTCGGGGAAGTCGACGGGAACGTAGGCACCGGCGTGGTCGTAGTGCCACACCAGATGGGACTGCTGGGCCGTGGACTCGAACATCTCCAGCAGCTGCTCGTAGTCGCCGCCCAGCTCGTCGACGGGCGTCACCGCCAGCCCGCAGAGCTGGAGGAGGTACGCCCGGCGCAGGAAGTGCAGGGCGTCGTAGTCGAAGCCGGCGACCGGGGCGACGTCGCCCGAGAGGCCCGGCATGTAGGCGAAGACGGGAACGTTGGGCAGACCGGCCTCGGTGAGGGCCTTGTCGTACGAGGCGATCTCCTCGGCGAAGGGGTTGTCGGGGCTGTGGCACAGCACATCGACGAGGGGGACCAGCCAGAGGTCACAGGCCAAGACGGGCTCGCTCTCCATCGGAGTCGTAGCAGGTTGTGCGATGGTCGGGACAGCGTAGTGCTACTAGCACATCGCGCACAGTCAGCCGTCGCCGACGACGGCCCGGCCCGGGTGGCGGCACCGGTCCGGGGGTCTGCAGGTCACATACCCATCCTCGGCCGGTCCGCGCGGTCCCGGGGCCCGCGAGTTCCCGCCGGTGCCCGGCCCCCGGACGGCGGGTGCTCCGAGGGCGGGTCCTCCGAGGGCGCCGCTGCCGCCGCCGGGAGTCCCCCGCCGGTGACACTTCCGGCCGCTCAGAGTGCCCTGCCCGCGCCCGTACCGCCGGTCCGGGTCGCCCGTGCGTTCCGCCGTCCCCACCGGGGCCGCGATCCCCGCCGGTTCCGCCGTTCTCACTCCGCACGCCGCTCCAGGCGCTCCGCCCAGCGCAGGGCGAGGTCGTCGTCCACCGCGATCAGTGCCCGGGCGCCCGTGGCGTCGCCGCCGGTGATCGCGTCGACGAGCTGCTCGTGGCCGCTCCACAGCCAGTCCCCGAACTCGGGATCGGCCCGGAGCCGGGGCACGGCGAAGACCCAGGACTGCACGCGGAGCCGGTCGAGGAACCCGGCGATGTAGCGGTTGGTGACGAGGGCGCCCAGCTCACGCCAGAACCGCAGGTCGTAGCCGATGAGGACGGTCAGGTCCCCGCAGCGGGCGGCCCGTGCCGCCTCCTCCGCCCGGCGGCGGACGGAGACCAGGGCCGCGCCCGTCGCCGGCTGCGCACGGGGGGCGCCGCCCTCGCGGAAGATGCCGTCCATGATGAGCGAGCGGGCCTCGATCATGCCGCGGAAGTCCTCGACGGAGAAGCGGTGCACCTGGAAGCCGCGGTGCTGGTTGGAGTCGAGCAGGCCCTGTCCCGCGAGGTCGACGAGGGCCTCGCGGACGGGCGTGGCGGAGACGCCGTACTGCTCGGCGATCTGCTTGACCGTGAACTCCTGTCCGGGAAGCAGCCGTCCGGCCAGCACTTCGTCCCGCAACGCGCCGGCGATCTGCTGCCGCAGGGTGTTGCGGGTGACAGCTCCGCTCGCGGGCATGATGTCGGTCCCCTCCGTCCGGTTGCGGACACCCTAAGCCCCGCGACGGCCCCGCCCCGGCCCGCCCCACGTCGTCCCGGGGCCCGCCCCGGACGCACCGCGCCTCCCGGGCCCCGCGCGAGCCCGACCGCTCGGGCGCGGCCCCGGGTCCCGGACCCGTCCGCCCCGGACGGGCCGCCCGGTGCCCGCCGCCCCGGTCCCGGCGGAGGGTAAAGGCCCCCGGCCCCGGCGCAGGCGGAAGGGCCGAGGCAACCCGGCCCCGGCCCCGTGACGGGGCGCACGGGGCCGGGGCGCGTCGGACGGCGTGTCCTGTCGGCCGCCGCGTCAGACGGTGTGCTCGTCGGCGACGGTGAGGGCGGCGTCGAGGGCGGCGAGGCCCTCCTTGGCCTCGGCCTCGGTGATGTTGCAGGCGGGGACGGCGTGGGTGCGGTTCATGTTGATGAAGGGCCACAGGCCGTTCTTCTTGCAGGCCGCGCCGAAGGCGGCCATCGGGGCGGCCGCTTCGCCGGTCGCGTTGTAGGGCACCAGCGGTTCCCGGGTGTCCCGGTTGCGCACCAGGTCCAGGGCCCAGAACGCGCCGAGGCCGCGCACCTCGCCGACGGAGGGATGACGTTCGGCGAGCTCGCGCAGGCCGGGGCCGAGGACGTGCTCGCCGATGCGGGCGGCGTGCTCGACGACCTGCTCGTCCTCCATCGCCCGGATCGTGGCGACGGCGGCGGCGCAGGCGAGCGGGTGGCCGGAGTAGGTGAGGCCGCCGGGGTAGGGGCGCTTGTCGAAGGTCGCCGCGATCTCGGCGGAGATGGCGACGCCGCCGAGCGGCACGTAGCCGGAGTTCACGCCCTTGGCGAAGGTCATCAGGTCGGGCACGACGTCGTAGTGCTGGGCGGCGAACCAGGCACCGGTGCGTCCGAAGCCCGCCATGACCTCGTCGAGGACGAACACGATGCCGTACCGGTCGCAGATCTCGCGGACGCCGGCGAGGTAGCCGGGCGGCGGGGTCATGATGCCCGCGGTGCCGGGGACGGTCTCCAGCACGATGGCCGCGACGGTCTGCGGGCCCTCGAAGGCGATCGTGTCCTCCAGGTGCTGCAGCGCCCGCGCGCACTCCTCCGCCTCGGTGGAGGCGTAGAACGGCGACCGGTACAGGAACGGCGCCCAGAAGTGGACGACACCTGCGGAGGCGGTGTCGGAGGCCCAGCGGCGCGGGTCCCCGGTGAGGTTGATCGCGGTGGAGGTGGCGCCGTGGTAGGAGCGGTACGCGGCGAGGACCTTCGCCCGGCCGGTGTGCAGCCGGGCCATGCGCACCGCGTTCTCGACCGCCTCGGCGCCGCCGCTGGTGAAGAAGATCTTGTCCAGGTCGCCGGGGGTGCGCTCGGCTATCAGGCGGGCGGCTTCGGACCGGACGTCGACGGCGAACGCCGGGGCGAAGGTGGCCAGCCGGCCGGCCTGTTCCTGGATCGCCTCGACGACCCTCGGGTGCTGGTAGCCGATGTTGGTGTAGACGAGGCCGCTGGTGAAGTCGAGGTAGCGGTTGCCGTCGTAGTCCCAGAAGTACGAACCCTCCGCGCCGGCCACGGCGAGCGGGTCGATCAGGCCCTGGGCGGACCACGAATGGAAGACGTGGGCACGGTCGGCAGCCTTCACGGCCGCGCCGGCCTGCGGGTCGGGTTCGACATGAGGGGTCATACGGCCAGGTTAAGGAGGCGCGGCTCGGAGCCGACATGGCCACCTTGTATGGCCTCGGCCACTTTCATGGGCAAGGTGTCGCGGCACGGGAACACGACCCGGGGCGCTTGACAGCACGCTGTCGTTATGACAGTCTACTGTCATCGGGGAATTCCTACCGCAGGGCCAGGGAGGCCGGCATGACCGCCGACACGTCATCCGCCAGCAGCACCACCGCCGTCGCCGATACCGCGCCGGCCGGGCGGGCGGTCCACGTCGCCGTCTACGACACGTTCGCCGACTGGGAGACGGGGCACGCGACCGCCTGGCTCGCCCGCACCGGCCACACCGTGCGCACGGTCGGCCCCGACACGGACAGGCCGGTCACCACGATCGGCGGTCTGCGCATCCAGCCCGACCTGGGCCTCGACACCCTGCGGCCCGAGGACAGCGAGCTGCTCATCCTCACCGGGGCCGACCTGTGGGACACGGACGACGAGCTGGCGCCGTTCGCCCGCAAGGCGCGGGAGTTCCTGGACGCGGGGGTGCCCGTCGCCGCGATCTGCGGCGCCACGGCCGGGCTGGCCCGCGAGGGACTGCTGGACGACCGGAAGCACACCAGCGCCGTCTCGTTCTACCTGGCCGCCACGGGCTACGAGGGCGGCGACTACTACGTCGACTCCGACGCCGTGACCGACGGCGACCTGATCACCGCCGGCCCGACCGAACCGGTGGCGTTCGCCCGCGAAGTGCTCGGCAGGCTCGGGGCGTTCGAGGACGGCAAGCTCGACGCCTGGTACCGGCTGTTCCACGACTCCGACCCGGAGGCGTTCGAGGAGCTCAACGCATGACGGGCGGCAGACGCGACGGTGCGGGCCACGGCCCGCACCGCGCACCGGCCCGTACGGACCACGAGCGGATCCGGGCGCCTCGGGGGCCCGACGCCGCCCCGATACCCGGACCGGCGCAGGCACCGGGCGGCAGCCCGGACCATGGACCGCGCAACGGGCCGGACCACGGAACGGCCGTCGCACCCGCCCGGGAGCCGGCTTCGAAGCGGTCGGCCCGGGAGAGGCAGGAGATGCTCAGCACCGCCGCCATCAGCGTCTTCCGGCTCAACGGACAGTTCCTGGGCGTCGCGGAGGAGTTGGCCCGCCCGGCCGGGCTGACCTCCGCCTGGTGGCAGGTCCTCGGTGCCGTGCTGCCCGAGCCTCTCCCGGTTGCCGGTATCGCCCGTGCCATGGGCATCACCCGGCAGAGCGTGCAGCGGATCGCGGACCTGCTCGTCGGCAAGGGCCTCGCCGAGTACGTACCGAACCCGGCGCACCGCCGCGCCAAGCTGCTCCGGCCCACCGACGAGGGCAGGGCCGCGATCGACAGGATCAACCCGGGGCACGCCGAGTTCGCGGGGCGTCTCGCGGACCGGCTCGGCGACGAGCAGTTCACGGAGACGGTACGGGTGCTGGAGCGGCTCTCCGCCGCGATGGAGGCGCTGGCATCCGACGGGCGGCAGGAGACCGCGGGCGGGGACGGGCCCGCGGGGGCGAGCCGCTGACGCGCCCTCCGCCCCCGAGAGGACCCGCTCCCCGAGGGGCGCCCGGCTCCCGGAACCCGCAGGCCTGATCCCGCCTCCCGCCTCCCGCCTCCCGATCCGTCGATCCGTCGATCCGTCGTACCGTGCGATCGCGGTCCGGCATGCCGTGCCGCGGACCGTCGTGGCGTGTTCGTCCGTCCACCGCCCGGCCGTACGGCGACCGTCCGGGAACCGGCGGAACGGCCGCAGGTGTCTCCTCACGCAGGTGTCCCTCCGAGCGGGTGTCCGCTCCCGGCGACTCCCTCCTGGTGCGGACGGGGTCGCAACAGGCCGGAACGCGGGTGCGATCCGGCCTGATCCCGGCGGGGACGCGGTTGCCTGTGGGCGCCGGCTCGGGGCGCACTATTCTCGTGCGATCGGGCACGCGCACAGATCCGTACGCGCGCACACGTACACGCACACGTGCGTGTACGTCCACGTATGTCGGGGGAGGGGCGCTCGGCCATGGAGCAGCTGGCATCCGGAGATCCGCGCCGCATCGGGGCGTACCGACTGCTGGCCCGCCTGGGCGCCGGCGGCATGGGGCACGTCTATCTGGCCCGCTCCGACCGGGGCCGTACGGTCGCCGTCAAACTGGTACGGCGGGAGCTCGCCGAGCAGGAGGAGTTCCGCAGCCGGTTCCGGCAGGAGGTCGCGGCCGCCCGCCGGGTCGGCGGAGCGTGGACGGCTCCGGTGCTGGACGCGGACACCGAGGCCGAGGTGCCGTGGGTGGCGACGGGCTATGTCGCCGGGCCGTCCCTCCACTCCGTGATCTCCGGCGGACAGGGCGGCCCGGCCCACGGGCCGCTGCCCGAGCACTCCGTACGTACCCTCGCCGCCGGACTGGCCCGTGCGCTGACGGACATCCACAGCGCGGGCATCGTGCACCGCGACCTGAAGCCGTCCAACGTCCTGATCACCATCGACGGGCCCCGGGTCATCGACTTCGGCATCGCCCGCGCCCTGGAGACCGTCGCGGACGGCGGGCTGACCCGCACCGGGGCGCTGGTCGGTTCACCCGGGTTCATGGCCCCCGAACAGGTCCGGGGCGACCGGATCACCCCGGCCTGCGACGTGTTCTGCCTCGGCTCGGTCCTGGCGTACGCGGCGGGCGGGCGGCTGCCGTTCGGCTCCGCGGACAGCGGCGTCCACGCGCAGATGTTCCGCATCGCCGAGGAGGAGCCGGATCTGTCCGGGGTCCCGGAGTCGCTGCGGGAGCTGATACGGGACTGCCTGCGCAAGGAGCCCGGGGCCCGGCCCACGCTGGAGCGGATCCGGGAGCGGGCGGGGGGCGTGTCGGAGGACTCCAGCGTGCCGTGGCTCCCGGGGACCCTGATCGCCCAACTCGGCAGCCACGCGGTGAAACTGCTGGAGGTCGAGCACCCGGAGAGCTTCACGGACACCACGGGGGCAGGCCCTGCGGCAGGGGCGCAGGCGCCCGGATTCGGTCAGCGCTCCCCGGGCACCGCGCAAAGCCCGCCGGCACCGGGTCCCGCCGCGCACGACGCCCCGGCACAGGGCTCCCCGGCGCAGTTCCCCGTCGACGGCGCGCGGGCCGCCGCGGGCGGCACACCACCGCCCGGTGACCTGCCCTCCGCTCCGGGACACCCGGGCGGCGCCCGGGGCGCGACGGGTGTGCCGGGTGTGCACGCCCTTCCCACGATGGCCGGCCCTCCGACTCCTCCCCCGGGCCCGGCGCCCACCCCCACACCGTCCCCGCCTCCCGGATGGGCGACGCACCACCCGGCACCCGCCCCGCGCCCCGCGGCCCCTCCGTACGGCACCTACCCGCAGTTCGGCCCGCCGTCGGTGCCCGGGGCGCAGCGCAGTGACAGACGGGGCACGGTGGCCCTCGTCGCCGTGGCGGTGGTGGTCGCGGTGGCGGCCGGCAGCTCGGTCTACGCGCTCATGAACGGCGAGCACACGACTTCCCCCGCCGCACCGGGCCCGTCGACGTCAGCGCCCCGCTCGCCCGACGCCTCCGGGGGACAAGGCGGGCCGACCGCCGACGACACGCCCGCGACGACGGAGCCCTCCCCCACCGCACGCGCCGGGATCGTGCCGGAGGAGTACACGGGCACCTGGCAGGCCGAGTTCACCACCGCGGACGGCAACACCAACACGCGGATCATGACCATCACCAGCGGCTCCGCCGGCGACACCGTCATGACGCTGACCGGGCGGGGAGCCAACTACGACTGCCGCTGGTCCGCCACCCTGCGCGCCTCCGGCCCGCCCCTCGAACTCGGCCCGACGCAGGTCACCTTCGGCGACCGCCGGAGCTGCTCGCCGGGCCAGTGGAGCCGTCTCGACATGCCCGACGACCGGACGATCGTGCGCGAGCTCGTCGGCTCGGGGGGACAGCCGCTGACATACACGAAGGTGGGCTGAGCCCGAGGCGGGCCGCGGCCGGCCGGGTACGGGCGACACGGGCGGAGCACGGCAGACGCACACCGGGACGTACCGGGGGTGGGGGCGGGCTCAGCGGCGGTTCCAGCGGAGGGCGAGCGTCCCGTCCCCGCCGAGCTCGGGCTCCACCTGGGTGCCGAAAGCGCGCCCGGCCCTGCTCAGCACCTCGCACAGCCATCCGGAGTCCGGCGGCGACGCATGGTGGAGGGTCATCCGCCGCGCCTGCATGGGCACGATCCGCAGGGCCGCCAGCTCGCCGGTAGCCGCGTCCAGCGTGGGGAAGTAGAGCAGCCGCAGGTCGTCGCGGTAACGCTCGTAGCCCGTGATGCCCTCGTAGTCGTCGATGAGGTCGCCGCAGCCGTACAGGATGAGCTTGCCGCGGTGCACCTGGATCGGCCGGGGATGGTGGGAGGAGTGGCCGTGGACGAGGTCCACGCCGCCCTCGACGAGCCGGTGGGCGAAAGCGCTCTGGCTCTGCGACACCCCGTACCCCCAGTTCGATCCCCAGTGGATCGACACGACCGCGAGGTCGCCGGGCTCGCGCACCTCGCGCAGCCGCCGGACGAGCACGTCGGCGCTGCGGACCGACAGGTCGGGGACGTAGTCGACGCCCGGCCTTTCCTCGGCCGCCGCCCAGCGCGAGGGAACCCCGGCCGACGCCATCCCGCACGACAGGACCAGCACCCGGCCCCCGCTCCTGGTGGGGACCGCGACCGGCCGCTGCGCCTCGGCCCGGTCCCGTCCGGCCCCGGCCGGCCCGAGACCGGCGCGGCCGAGCACGTCCACGGTCTCCTCCAGGCCGCGCCGCCCGAAGTCCAGCACGTGGTTGTTGGCGAGCGCGCACACGTCGGGCCGCGCGGCCGCCAGGAACGGCAGGTTGTCCGGGTGCATCCGGTACGTCACCGCCTTGCCCGAGGCGAAGTCGTCGCTGGTCGTGACGCTGCTCTCCAGGTCGATCACACGGACGTCCGGGTCGAACCGGTCCAGCACGCCGAGCGCCGCGCCCCAGGGCCAGGTGTAGTCGACGGGGCGCGGGATCGCCCCGTTCACCGCCTCCGCGAGCGCCACGTAGTCCCGGGCGTCCCGGATGTAGCTCTCCCGCAGCGCGGGATCACCGGGGTGCGGAAGGATCTGGTCGACGCCCCGGCCCGGCATGACGTCGCCGCAGACGAACAGCGTCACGAGATCCCGGCCGTTCATGCGGCAATCTTCCCATGCATGACCGTTTTGTACGGGTACGGATGCGCGGGTGTACGGGAAGGGCCGCCGGCATCAATCCCGTCACACTCCGCAGCCGGGACAGCCCGCCGGCGCGAGCGCCGGAGAGCCCCATGGCGATGCCGGTCCACAGGCCGCCGCCACGGGGACGCTGTCAGCCCAGCAGCTCGCAGGCCGCCGTGCGCAGCAGCAGCGGGTGCACGAAGCGGTCGTTCGCGACGGGCGGGACGCGCCAGGCCAGAGGCCATGTCGGCCCGTCGAGCGCCGGGACGGGTACGTAACCGACGCCTCCGGCAACCGAGTTGTAACGGGTCACCCCGCGCGGCCACGAGCGGTGGGCCGTACTGGCCGCCGGGAGCAGGAAGTAGACGCCGCGGCAGCCGTTCGCCTCGGTGACGATGGGACCGGGGTCGCCGCCCGTCATACGGTCCAGCAGATCGGCCAGTCGGCGTCCGTCGTCGCCGTCGACGCGTACGGCGTCGAAATGCACGCCCGCCTTGCGGAGCCGGAATCCGGAGACCGGGATCCAGTCCATGTCCACTCGTCGATTATCCGTATTCACGGCGACAGTGTGATGCCGCCCGGATAGCGTTCTCCATAGCCTTGCGAGGCAGGTCGGACACCCTTTGACCTGCGCGGACCTGCCTTGATCAAGGTCGAATTCGGCGGGGACGGATTGAGACCGGTTGAGTCCGGTTGAGTCGAATGGTGATCGCAATGGCGCGAGCGGAGAACAAGCAACTGGCGGGTCCGACGGCACGGCTCGTGGCGGACGTCGCCCGCAAGTTGCGCGTACGGAAAGGCTGGACGCAGGAGCAGCTCGGGAAGGAGATCGGCTTCACGGGTTCGGCGGTGAGCGCGATGGAGACGGGCGCGCAGCCGGCGAGCGACGCGATGCTGGTGCAGCTGGAGCGGGTGCTCGGCGACGGGATGGACATCTTCGAGCAGGCGAGGACGTACGTACGGCTGGAGAAGTACCCGGCGCAGTTCAAGGACTACGCGCTGCTGGAGCAGAAGGCGATCGGACTCCATCTGTACGCGACGCTCGTGGTGCACGGACTGTTCCAGACGGAGGACTACGTGCGGGCCCTGATCGGCGGCGGATATCCGCCGCTGCCGGAGCAGCGGGTGGAGGAGCTGGTGGAGGCGCGGTTGGCGCGGCGGGCGCTGTTCGAGCGGGAGCCGGTGGCGCTGATCGAGGTGGTGCTGGAGGAGTCGGTGTTACGGCGGACGATCGGCAGCCATGAGGTCATGCGTGGCCAGATGCGGCACCTTGCGCAGTGCGCGCGGCGGCGTAACGTGACGTTGCAGGTGCTGCCGCTGGAGGCGGGGCTGGGCGGTGAACATGCGGGTGACCGAGGCGGGATGACCCTGGTGGAGACCCCGGAGCACGACCACCTGGTCTATCTGGAGATTCAGGGCGAGAGCCTGCTGATCAAGGACCCCGGAAAGGTGAGTACGTACGCACAGCGTTATGCGAAGATCCGGGCACAGGCCCTGGGTCCTCGTGAATCGCTGGGCCTCATCGAGCAGTTGGCGGGAGAGCAGAGATGACCGACAGCCTGCGCTGGTTCAAGTCGAGCTACAGCGACAGCGGCGGCGGCGAGTGCGTCGAAGTGGCCTTCGACTGGCGCAAGTCGTCCTACAGCAGCGACTGCACCGGCGCCTGCGTCGAGGTCGCCGCCTGCCCCCACGCCGTCCATGTCCGCGACTCCAAGGACCCCGAGGGCCCGGTCTTCACCGTGGCCCCCGGGGCTTGGGCGTCGTTCGTCGGCCACGCCGCCGGGGCGTAGCCGACAGGCCCGGGAGCCGGTCAGTCCTGGGCCGGCATCACCCGGGTCACCTTGCCCTTCAGATCGGCCTCCAGATAGCCGGCGACATGGTCGTCCACGCGATAGACGGCCAGCCCCAGCGGGGTGCCGAAGGTGTCGTCGGCCGGACGGACCAGGACGTAACGCATGGTCGGCCGCTTCACGTTCAGGTCCTTCTCCGCCCGCTTGAGCAGGGCGGGGACGACGTCCCAGTCGAAGTCGTCCAGGCTGAACGGGCGGTCGCCACTGATCAGGGAGCCGCTGATGATGCCCTTCCGCACGCCCTGGCCCGGGCGGTAGGTGTAGCTGTCGTACTTGGTGTCGCTGCCCTTGACCATGATCTCCGCGGACACGTAGTCCGCGTAGACGGTGAAGTCGGCCGCGCGGTCCGTCCCGGTCGCGGCCTTGATCTCCTTCACCGCCGTCCGGATGCCGTCCGGGGTCAGCAGATCGGTCTTCGCGTCGGCCTGGGACGCCGAAGCCGATGCCGAAGGGGCCGCCCCGGACGGTGCGGGCGTGGCGGCCTTCGTCGCGGTCGCGGCGGGGCCGGGTGAACTCGCCGCCTCCTCGCCGCCCTTGCCACCGCCCTCCGGCAGCAGGGTCCACACCAGGGCGCCTGCCAGCACGGTCGCGACGGCGGCCGCGGCGATCGCGACCCGGCCCTTCGCACGGCCGCCCGGTCCCGCCGGCGTCTGCCGTGTGGGGCCCGCCGGATAGGGGGTCGGCGGTCCGACCGGACCCGGCACGGCGTCGTGCGGAGCCGACGGCCCGAAGCCCATCGGCGGCCCGAAGCCCGCGGGCGGTCCGAACCCGCCCGGAGCCGCGGTCGGTGCGGCCGTCCGCCCCGGCGGAGGTGACAGCCGGTACGACGTGGTTCCGCCCGCCCCGCCCGGAGCAGTCGGAACACTCGGCGGACCCGGCGCGCCGGGAGCCGAGTCCCGGCCCTCGGCCGCTTCCGCGAGCATCCGGTCGGCGGTCTCCGCGTCCGCCCGGCCGGCCGGGTCCTTGACGAGCGCGGCGCTCAGGAAACCGGTCAGCGATCCGGCCTGGACAGGCGGCGGAAGCTCCTCGCTGAGGAGGGCCGCCAGCGTCGCGAGGGTGCTGCCCCTGCGCAACGGGTGACGCCCCTCGACGGCGACGTACAGCATCATCGCCAGCGACCACAGATCGGAACCCGGGCCGCCCTCGCTACCGGAGATGCGCTCGGGCGCCATGTAGTCGGGCGTGCCGATGATGGACCCGGTCGCGGTCAGCGCCGTCGACTCCCTGATGGCCGCGATACCGAAGTCGGTGAGGACGGGACGTCCGTCGGGGCGCATCAGGACGTTGGCGGGCTTCACGTCCCGGTGCTGGATGCCGACGTCGTGCGCGGCACGCAGCGCGGCCAGCACCTCGCGGCCGAGACGGGCGGCCTCGGCGGGCGCCAGCGGCCCCTTCTCCAGCCGGTCCTGGAGTGATCCGCCGGTCACCAGCTCCATGACGAGCCACGGGTAGGTGTGCTCCCCGCCGTCCACCACGTGGTGGATGGTCACCACATTGGGGTGGTCGACGCGGGCGAGCGCCCGTGCCTCGCGCAGCACCCGGGCCCGGAGCATCGCCGCGCCCTGCGGGTCGTACTCGGCGAGACCCGGATCGGGCGGCCGTACCTCCTTGAGCGCCACGGACCGGTCCAGGACCAGATCGCGCGCCCGCCACACCATGCCCATACCGCCGCCACCGAGCCGCGCCTCCAGCTCGAAGCGCCCGTCTATGACCCGTCTGCCGGATTCCCCGTCGCTCATGGCCGGGAGCCTACGAGATGCGGGCGGGACGGCCCCGCGCAGGTGGCTCCAACGCCCCGGCCAGGAGCGTCCCACGCCGACGTCGCGCGCGGATCCCACCCAGGAGCTCGCGAAGGCGCCGGGCCGTTCACCAGCAGGCTGACCCGGCGCGGCGCCGAGGGCGGGATCGCGGTCCGGGAGTCGCGTGCGGTGCGCGAACTCGGTACGCACCGGTGGCTACGCCTCACTGCGTGTCAGCCGAATCAGTCGGGGACGGCGGCGCAACGGGCGCACCCACCTGGCCGCCCCGCGGGCCGGGAACGACGGAGCGGGCGGCACGGGCCGCCCACTCCTGCCGATCCGCCGAACGCGTCAGCAGTACAGGTTCCCGCCCGTCGGCACGCCGAGGATCCGGGTGAAGCGCTGGTAGTTGTTCACACGGCTCTGGACCTGCGCCGGGTTCTTGCCGTCGCACTCCAGGGAGCCGTTGATCGAGCGGATCGAGTGGCCGAACCCGGCCTGGCTGACCATGGCGTTGTGGCCGGTCATCGTGCCGGGGCCGCTCTGGGTGTTCCAGTACCAGAGGCCGGTCTTCCAGGCGACGGCGGACTCCCGCTCCACGCGCCAGGGGTTGCCCAGCAGGTCGATGCCGAGGGCGTCACCGGCGGCCTTGTAGTTGAAGTTCCAGCTGAGCTGGATCGGGCCGCGGCCGTAGTAGGCGGCCTGGCCCGCCGGGCAGCCGTAGGGCTGGCCGCGGTCGCAGTAGTGCGGATAGTTGGCGGTGTTCTGCTCCACGATGTGGACCAGGCCGCCCGTCTCGTGCGCGACGTTGGCGAGGAAGGCGGCGGCCTCCTGCTTCCGGACCGTGTCGCTGCCGGTCTTGGCGAAGGCCGGGTACGCACTCATCGCCGCGGTCAGCCCGCTGTACGTGTAGAAGGAATTCCGGTTCGGGAACATCTGGTTGAACTGCGACTCGCTGACGACGAAGCCCGAGGGATCCGGGTTCGGGTTGCCGCCACCGCCGCCGCAGGCGCCCCGGTCGGCCCAGACCTCGGCGGAACCGGGGGTCTCGTTCTGGGTCCACCACCTGGCCTGCCAGTTGCGGCCGTTGTGGGACGCGGTCATGCCGCCGGTGTAGACGGACGAGGAGTTCCAGGCCGCGGCGCATGCGGCCGCGGACGCGGTCGAGGGGACGAGGGCAGTGAGTCCGAGCACCGCCACGAAGGCGGCGAGCAGGGTGATGATGCGACGCGACAACGTTATCGTCCTTTCCCTGTGGGGGCTGTGGGGGATGCGGGGCGGGGGAGGAACGCGGGACGGGATTCCCAAGTCGTGTCGCCCTATGGCGTGTTGAGCACTGAACAGGTATTGGTCTGAACCTGTCAAGGTCTAGACCAGGACTGGACCAGGAATGGCCTGAACCCCGCCTCCCCGTTGCCGCGGCGGGCACCGGGGGGGGCGTACAGAAGGGAGTTCGGCGTCGAGGGGCCGGCCCGTGCGGCACCGCCCGTCGCGCACGGTCACGGTCGTCCACGGCGGGAGACGGACCCCCGGTCAGAAGCACCGTCCCGTCGCGCAGGAGCACGGCTCCGCGGGACGGGGCCCCCGCGCGGTGCGCGGGGGCCGTCCGGCCGTGCGTCATCGCCCGCCGGGGCGGGCCGGTCGGCCGGGGCGGCCCGGGAAACCCCGGGCCGCGCAGCGCCGTCCTGTGCCAGACTCGGGCGCGTGAGCCGACGACATTGACGCACGGCAGCAGGTCCTGGAACGGGCAGTCGCGGACCGCCGCGGCGGGTGAGCACCCGGCGTCCCCGTCCGTTCCGCAGAAGGACCACCACCCATGCCCCTCACTTCGTCCTGCCCTCCCCCGCTCCGGGCCGGTGTGCGCCGGCTCGAGCGAACGCTCTACCTCTACGCGGGACTCGAGGACTTCGTCCTGCTCTACCCCGTCTACGCACTGCTCTTCGCCCGGCACGGCCTGGACACCGCCCAGATCTCGTCCCTGTTCGCCCTCTGGTCACTGACCGGACTGCTGGTCGAGGTCCCGTCGGGTGTCTGGGCCGACACCGTGTCCCGCAGGCTGATGACCGTCACCGGGCCGCTGCTCACGGCTGCCGGGTTCGCCCTGTGGGTCCTGTTCCCCTCGTACGGCGCGTACGCCGCCGGATTCGTGCTGTGGGGTGCCGGGGGGTCGCTCCGCTCCGGTGCCATGGAGGCCCTGGTTCACGACGAGCTCGAACGGCTCGGTGCCGCTTCACGCTACGGCCGGATCATGGGGCGCGCCGCCGCCGTGAGCATGGGCGCGACCGCCACGGCCACCGCGGTGGCGGCACCGGCCTTCGCCTGGGGCGGCGAGCTGCTGGTCGGCGCGGCCGGCGTCGCCGCCTGTCTGCTGTGCGCCGCCGTGGGCGCGACGCTGCCCGAACACCGAGGGCCCACCGACCGGGGTGCACAACGGCGCACTCGCCGCGGGGCGTACACGGCGGCCCTGCGGGCGGGGTTCACCGAGGTGCGCGGCAGCCGTCGGGTGCGGCACGCCCTGCTGCTGTCCGTCGTCGTCACCTCGGTCTGGGGCGCGCTCGACGAGTACGTACCACTGCTGGCCGCCGCCACCGGTGTCGCGACGGCGACGGTCCCGCTGCTGGTCCTGGTGGTCTGGGTCGGGGTGACGGTCGGTTCGCTGCTGGTGGGGCCGGGCGAGCGGCTCTCCGGGCGGGCGCTCGGGGCCGCCGTCGCGGCGGGCGCCGCGGCGCTCGCCGCGGGTGCGCTGAACGGCGGCCCCGGTGGGTTCGTCCTGGTGGGGGCGGCGTTCCTGGTCTTCCAGCTGACCGATGTGCTGGCCGACGCCCGGCTGCAGGAGGCGATCACCGGCCCGAGCCGGGCCACCGTGACCTCCCTCGCGGGTCTCGGGACGGGACTCACCACACTGCTGGTCTACGGGACGTACGCGGGGCTGTCCGCTCACGCGCCGCACGGCACCGTGTTCGCCCTGCTCGCCCTGCCGTACCTGGCGGTCGCCGCGGCGCTCGGCAGGACACGGACGTGAGGCGGAACGGACGTGAGGCGGGGAACGGACGTGGGCCCGGGGGACGCCGCCGGGAGAGCAGACGCGGAAGCCGCGGGCCGGTCTCAGCCGCGGCCCCGGGGAGAGGCCGAGGGCCGGGCGGAGGCCGCGTGAGCGGCGAACAGGCCGGTGGCCGGCGAGCACTCGGCTCACCGGCCACCGGCCGTGGTAACGGCGACGTGCCGCGAGGGGTCCCGCGGACCTACAGGAACGAGTTGATCTCGATCGTCTCGTCACGGCCCGGGCCGACGCCGATCGCGGAGATCGGCGCCCCGGACATCTCCTCCAGGGCCTTCACATAACCCTGCGCGTTCTTCGGCAGGTCGGCGAAGGACTTGGCCTTGGTGATGTCCTCGGACCAGCCCGGCAGGTACTCGTAGACCGGCTTGGCGTGGTGGAAGTCGGTCTGCGAGTACGGCAGCTCCTCGACGCGCCTGCCGTCGATCTCGTACGCGACGCAGACCGGGATCTGCTCCCAGCCGGTCAGCACGTCGAGCTTGGTGAGGAAGAAGTCGGTCAGTCCGTTGACGCGGGTCGCGTAGCGGGCGATGACCGCGTCGAACCAGCCGCAGCGGCGGTCGCGGCCGGTGGTGACACCGCGCTCACCGCCGATGCGGCGCAGCGCCTCGCCGTCCTCGTCGAACAGCTCGGTCGGGAACGGGCCGGCGCCGACACGGGTCGTGTAGGCCTTGAGGATGCCGATGACCCGGCTGATCTTCGTCGGGCCCACGCCCGCGCCCGTGCAGGCGCCGCCCGCCGTCGGGTTCGAGGAGGTGACGAAGGGATACGTGCCGTGGTCCACGTCGAGGAGCGTGCCCTGGCCGCCCTCGAAGAGGACGACCTTGCCGTCGTCGAGGGCGTTGTTCAGGATCAGCGTGGTGTCGGCGACGTACGGCCGGATCTGGTCGGCGAAGCCGAGCATCTCCTCGACGACGCGGTCCGTCTCGATGGCGCGGCGGTTGAAGACCTTGGCCAGGAGCTGGTTCTTCTGCTCCAGCGCCGCCTCGACCTTCTGCGTCAGGATCGACTCGTCGTACAGGTCCTGGACCCGGATGCCGACTCGGTTGATCTTGTCGGCGTACGTCGGGCCGATGCCGCGGCCGGTGGTGCCGATCTTGCGCTTGCCGAGGAAGCGTTCCGTCACCTTGTCGAGCGTGACGTTGTACGAGGTGATCAGATGGGCGTTTCCGCTGATCAGAAGCTTGGACGTGTCGACGCCACGCTCGTTCAGCCCGCTCAGCTCGGAGAGCAGGACCGCCGGGTCGACGACGACTCCGTTGCCGATGACCGGGGTGCATCCCGGCGAGAGGATTCCGGAAGGGAGGAGGTGGAGCGCATACTTCTGGTCACCGACCACCACGGTGTGGCCGGCGTTGTTACCACCCTGGTAACGCACCACGTAATCCACGGATCCACCGAGGAGGTCGGTGGCCTTTCCCTTGCCTTCGTCACCCCACTGAGCACCGAGCAGCACAAGTGCGGGCACAGGCGTACACCCCTTCCGGGCGGGGCATGTCCATGGTCGGGGGCCTGAGCCGCCAACCGGTGTGCCCCGGAATAGACGAAGCCCCTGGCGCAATAGCGCAAGGGGCTCTTGCACAAAGATGCTACCCGAGGAAGGACCGAGGTGTCGGCTCCCGACCAGCTCCTGGTGGTCATCGACCCGGTCGCCCGCCGTTTCGACGGCGAGTCCGTTCGTATCGCGAAGGATGTGCTGTGTGCCGGATCGGCGGCGAAGATCTGCCTGCCCGACGGTCCCGAGGAATTTTCCCGTGCCCTCGCCCGCAGGGGGTCCCGGCGCCCCGTCGTGATCGGTGACGACCGCGCGCTGCTGCGCACCGTGGGCCTGCTGCACCGGGCGCGGGAGCTCGCCGACGAGGCCCTTTCGCTGGTCCCGGTCGGGGGCGGCACGTCCGTGGAAGTGGCCCGGTCGCTGGGTGTGCCGACCGGCGCGGTGGCGGCCGCCCGGGCGGTCCTCGACGGAGCCGCTCATCCGCTGGACCTGCTCGCCGACGACAGCGACGGGGTGGTGCTGGCCGATCTGCACATCCCGGCGGGTCCTGCCGCCGCGGGGGCACCGGGGCGGACCGGCTCGGTGTGGCACACCTGCCGCTCCCTGGTGCGCACGTTCGTCCGTCCCGTTCCACCGGCGCCTCCGGGTGTACGGACGCACCGGCTGCGGGTGGAGGCGGACGGAGTGCTGCTGAGCGATCTGGACGAGCCGGTCGAGGACGTACGCGTCCGCGCGGCCGAAGGCGCCGCGGAGGTGACCGTGCACCGCAGATCCGACCCGGGCCCCGTACGGAGCCTGGCCAAGGTCGTCACCGTCTCGGGTGCCGACTTCCGCTACCGCGCAGACGCCCTCGTCGCCGGACCGGTCCGGCGACGCACCTGGACCCTGCGGCCCCGGGCGTGGTCACTGACCCTGCCGGGGCCGCGGACCGCCGGGGAGTGACGTGACCGTCCGCCGGCGCCCGCCACCGCATCCTTCGGCGGGCGCCGTACCGGTGCCGTCGTACGCGCGCGCCGTACGGACGGGGTCGGGTGCTGTGGGGCGGCCGGTTCTCTCAGCGACGCATCGCGTCGGCGAGGGCCGCCGGTACGGTGACCCGGACGGCCGGTCCGTCATGGCCGTCGGCGGCCGTCCTCCGGACCGGGGAGTGCCGCATCGCCGTGGAGCCGGGAACCCGTGTCAGGGACGGTCGAGCATCCGCTCGCGGTGCTCCCGCCAGCGCTCCATCATCGCCGTGAGCTCGTCCTGGACGAAGTCGAAGAACGCGACGGTCTCCGCGAGCCGGCGGCCCGCCGGCGTCTCGGCGCCGAGGCTCGTCACCCCTTCTCGCAGGGATTCCGACCAGCGCTTCAGAACGGCATCGCGGTTGGTGAGCGCCTCGTACCACTGGTCGCTGTGGACCCGGTAGCGCTCGCGGCGGGAACCGGGCTCGCGTTCCCGCGAGACCATGTGCTGCTGCGACAGATAGCGCACGGCGCCGGACACCGCCGCAGGGCTGACCTGCAGTTGCTCTCCGAGCTCGGCGGAGGTCAGCGCGCCGGAGTCGGAGGAGAGCAGCGCGGCGAAGACCCTGGCGGGCATGCGCGTCATGCCGGCCTCGACGAGCTGGGCCGCGAAGCGTTCCACGAAGCGCGAGACCGCCTCTGCGTCCCTGGCCTTCTCCGTCATCGGCGTCATCCCCGGATCATCTCCCCTGTTCACGGACCCGGATCCGAGTTTATACGCTTCCTTAACTTCACAAACTTATGAAGATAGCTTAGCTTCTGAATCATGACGAAGGCCATCAGTGTCGCCGGACTGCACAAGTCGTTCGGCCGGGCACTCGCACTGGACGGTCTCGACCTGTCGGTCGGAACCGGCGAGGTCCACGGCTTCCTCGGGCCCAACGGCGCCGGGAAGTCCACCACCATCCGCATCCTGCTGGGACTGCTGCGCGCCGACTCCGGCGCAGCCCGGCTGCTGGGCATGGATCCCTGGAGGGACGCCGTCGAACTGCACCGCCGGATCGCGTACGTCCCCGGGGACGTGACGCTCTGGCGCAACCTGTCCGGCGGCGAGGTCATCGACCTCTACGGCCGGCTGCGCGGCGGACTCGACAGGGCACGCCGGAACCGGCTGACCGAGCGGTTCGAGCTCGACCCCACCAAGAAGGGGCGTACGTACTCCAAGGGCAACCGTCAGAAGGTGGCCCTGGTCGCCGCGTTCGCCTCCGAGGTCGACGTGCTGATCCTGGACGAACCGACGAGCGGGCTCGACCCGCTGATGGAGGAGGTCTTCCAGAGCTGCGTCGCCGAGGAGCGCGACCGCGGCCGGACGGTCCTGCTCTCGAGCCATGTGCTCAGCGAGGTCGAGGCGCTGTGCGACCGTGTCAGCATCATCCGCAAGGGGCGGACGGTGGAGAGCGGTTCGCTCGCCGACCTGCGGCACCTCACCCGCACCAGCGTCAGCGCCGATCTCGCGGGCCCGCCCGACGGGCTCGCACGACTGCCCGGTGTGCACGACCTCGACGTCCAGGGCCCGGCCGTCTCCTCCGAAGGCGCCGGATGCCGGGTGCGGTTCCAGGTCGACACGGACAAGCTGGATCCGGTGCTGCGCTCGCTCACCGAGTCGGGTGTGCGGTCGCTGACCAGCACCCCGCCCACGCTGGAGGAGCTGTTCCTCCGCCACTACCAAACCGATGCACACGGCACGGGCACGGGCGCGGAAGAGGCGATGTCACGATGACCGCCGTCGCACGGACCACGGCACTCCCCTCGCACAGGGGCGGAGCACGGCCACTGGCGGGCACGGGGACACTGGTCAGGCTCGCCCTGCGCCGCGACCGGCTCATGCTGCCCATCTGGGTGGTGGTGATCGGCGCGATGGTCGTCAGCGGTGTCGGATCGCTCCAGACGCTGTACGACACCGCCGCCAAGCGCACACAGCTCGCCGAGTCGATGTCCGCGAACAGCTCACTGCGCAGCCTTTACGGGCCGGTGTTCGACGACAGCATCGGAGGGCTGGTCGCCTGGCGGTTCGCCACCTTCGCCGCCGTGCTCGCGGCGGTGATGAGCCTGATCATCGTGGTCCGCCACACCCGAGAGGAGGAGGAAACAGGACGTCAGGAACTGATCTCGTCGGCGATGGTGGGGCGACGGGCGCCGCTCACCGCGGCTCTTCTCACCGCGGTGATCGCCAACACGTCGGTCGCGCTGCTGATCACCGCCGGGCTGTCAGGGCAGGGATCCGCGGGCGCGCTCGCCCTCGGGCTCGCGGTGGGTGGGACCGGCGTGCTGTTCGCCACGACGGCGGCGATCGTCGCCCAGCTGACCGAGAGCGCCAGGCCCGCCAAGGGAATGACGGCCGGCGTGCTGGGGCTTGCGTTCGTGCTGCGTGCGGCGGGTGACGCGAGCACCGTCGACGGATCGTCCGTGCTGACCTGGCTCTCGCCGATCGGCTGGGCCGAGAACGTCCGGGCCTTCGGCGGCGAGCGCTGGTGGGTGATCCTGCTGATCGCCGCCGCCGGAGGTGTCCAGGGTGTCATCGCGTACACGCTGGCCGGGCGACGCGACGTCGGCATGAGCTTCCTGCCGACCCGTCCCGGACCGACCGAGGGGAAGCTCACCACTGCGGGCGGGCTCGCCTGGCGGCTGCAACGCGGCACCCTGCTCGGCTGGGCAGGGGGCTTCCTGCTCGCCGGGATCGTCTTCGGCGGGATGGCGAGCGGCGCGGCCGACATGGTCGGCGACAACGAGCAGGCCAAGGAGATCTTCCAGCGGATGGGCGGGCAGTCGGCACTCACCGACGCCTTCCTCGCCGCGATGGTCGGCATGTTCGGGCTGATCGCCGCCCTGTACGCGGTCGGGTCCGTCCTGCGCATGCACGGCGAGGAGACCTCCCAGCGCGCGGAACCGGTCCTCGCGAACGCCGTCGGCAGGACCGCCTGGGCCGCCGGTCATCTGGCCGTCGCCTTCGGCGGCACCGTACTGATCATGCTGCTCGCCGGGGCGGGCCTGGCCCTCGGCCACGGCGGGGACCTGCCCGCGATCACGGGCGCCGCGCTCGCCCAGGTGCCGGCCGTGTGGACGCTCGCGGGCGTGGCGCTGCTGCTGTACGGGGCCGTCCCCAGGGCTGCGGCGGCGGGCTGGGCCGTGGCGGGGCTGTGCCTCGCGCTCGGCTGGGTCGGCCCGGCACTCGACCTGCCCCGGGCCGTGCTGGACCTCTCGCCCTTCGGCCATCTGCCGAGGCTCCCGGGGCCACGGATGGACTGGCCGCCGGTGCTGCTGCTGACGGCGCTGGCAGTGGCCCTGGTGGCCGCCGGACTCGCGGCCTTCCGCCGCCGGGACCTGCAGACCTGACCACCGCCCTCCCGGGCACCCGGCGTCCCAACCGTCGTGGAGCGGGGGCGCCGAGGCCCACCCCGCCGGTCTCCGGAACCACCGGGGACGCTCCCGCGTCCGTGGCAGTCATGAGGGAAGAGACCAAGGGCTCCGCGGGCTGCCTCCTCGCGGCCGGGGGCGCGGCCACCGCGCTGCTCGCCTGGGCACCACTGGCCAGGATCAGCATCGACGGCGGCTTCGAGCATTGGCACCGGGACCTGAGCGTGCTCTACGTCGACCTCCCCCTGATCGCCCTGGGCGGAGCACTGCTGCCGCTCGCCGTCTGGGCCGCCGGTCTGCGGTGGCTGCACCGCCCCTGGCTCGCCGCGGTGGCCGCGGTGGCCGTGCTCGCCCTCGGTGTCTGGGGCCTGACCAGCTGGTGGATACCGTACGAGCGACCGGAGTTCGTCTACTGAGACCGCACGCACGGGAGCACCTCACAGCTCCACGCGCAGCTCCCGCAGCCCTCTGATCACATAGCCCGGCTTCCACTCCGGCTCCGCCGCGAGCCGCATCGTCGGTGCCTGCCGCAGCAGTTCGCCGAAGGAGGCGGTCAGTTCGACCCGGGCCAGGGGAGCGCCCAGGCAGTAGTGGATTCCGGCTCCGAACGTGATGTGCGGGTTGTCGGCGCGGCCGAGGTCGAGGTCGCCGGGGCGCTCGAAGCGGGACGGATCCCGGTTGGCCGAGCCGAAGAGCAGGGCCAGCTCCGAGCCTCGCGGGACGACCGTGCCGCCGATCTCGATGTCGTCGAGCACCCAGCGCTCGAACATCTGGAGCGGGGTGTCGTACCGCATCAGCTCTTCCACGGCCGTGGACAGCAGCGCGTGGTCGGCCCGCAGCCGCGCCAGTTCGCCCGGGTGGCGGAACAGCGTCCACCAGCCGTTGGCGGTGGTGTTGACGGTCGCCTCGTGACCCGCGTTGAGCAGCAGCACGCAGGTGGACACCAGCTCCTGCTCACTGAGCGTCTCCCCCTCGTCGTGCGCCGAGATCAGCGCCGAGACCAGGTCCCCGCCCGGCTCGGCGCGGCGCGCGGCGATCAGCTCCCGCAGATACGCGGAGAACTCCACCGAGGCCCGGACGGCGCGCGCCGCGGTCTCCTCGGACGGGTTCAGCTCGAACATCCCGCAGATGTCCGCGGACCAGGGCCGCAGCAGGCCCCGGTCGGACTCCGGTATCCCCAGCATCTCCGCGATGACCGCGACCGGCAGCGGCTCGGCGACCTCCGCCAGCAGGTCGCCGCCGCCGTTCTTCACCAGCCCGGCCACCAGTTCGGCGGCCAGCCTGCGCACGGTCGGCTCCAGCGCCTGCACCGTGCGGGGGGTGAACGCCTTGGTCACCAGCCGCCGGATCCGCGTGTGGTCGGGTGCCTCCAGGTCCAGCAACCCGTTGTCGTTCAGCGTGTGGAAGGGCTCGTGCCCCGGCGGCGGGGGCGTGCGCCCGAACTCCTCGTGCGTGAAGCGGTGCAGATACGTACGGCCGAGCCGGCGGTCCCGCAGCAGCGCGGACACGTTGGCGTGGTGCGGCACGAGCCACTGCCGCGTGGGCTCGAACCAGTGCACCCGCCCCCGGGCGCGGAGTTCGGCGTATGCCGGATACGGGTCCGCGGTGAAGGCGGGCGACCAGGGAGCGAAGACAGCGGCATCCATACGCGGACGCTAGCCGCCCGCGGCGCGGTTCGGGAGGGGTCCCCGGGTGGTTCGATGAGGGAGGTCACCATGCGTGCCGACCCGACCGCGCCGGGTCACCACCGCACATACCGTCCTGGAGGCACCGATCCTGTCCACCCCCCTCGCGGAGGCACTGTCCGTCCTCCTGCTGCTCCTCGTGCTCGCCTGCGCGGTGGCCAGGCCCTTCGGCCTGCCGGAAGCCGCCGTCGCCGTACCGGCGGCCGCCGTGCTGATCGCCGCCGGCGCGATCTCCCCGGGTCACGCGGCCGAGGAGGCGGCACGACTCGGCCCGGTGATCGGCTTCCTGGCCGCGGTACTGGTACTGGCCCGGTTGTGCGACGACGAAGGGCTGTTCCGTGCCTGCGGTGCCTGGATGGCGCGGCGGTCGGCGGGGCGGCCGGGGCGGCTGCTCGCGTCCGTCTTCGGGCTCGCCTCGGTGATCACCGCGGTGCTCAGCCTCGACGCGACGGTCGTGCTGCTCACCCCCGTCGTCTTCGCGACCGCCGCCCGGATGGGCGTCAGGCCGAAGCCCCACGTCTACGCGTGCACCCATCTGTCGAACACGGCATCGCTGCTGCTGCCCGTGTCCAACCTGACGAACCTGCTGGCGTTCTCGGCCAGCGGTCTGGGCTTCACCCGGTTCGCCGGGCTGATGGCCCTGCCGTGGCTGGCCGCGATCGCCGTCGAGTACGTCGTCCTCCGCCGGTTCTTCGCCGCGGACCTGAACACCGGGGCCGGCGCCGGGACGTCCGGCGCACCCGTCGCCCTGCCGGTCTTCGCGCTCGCCACCGTGGGCTGCACACTGGCCGGCTTCGTCGCAGCCTCCGCGCTGGGTCTCGAACCCGCCTGGGCGGCCGCCGCGGGAGCACTCGTCCTCGGCGTCCACGCGGCCGCCCGCAGGCGCAGCACCGTGCGCGGCATCGTGAACGCCGCCTCCCTGCCGTTCCTCGCGTTCGTCCTCGGACTCGGCATCGTGGTCCGCGCGGTCGTCGACAACGGTCTCGCGGACGTCCTCGGGCAGATCGTCCCGTCCGGCACGTCGCTGCCGGAACTGCTCGCGCTCGCGGCCCTGGCCGCCCTGCTCGCCAATCTGATCAACAATCTGCCCGCGGTGCTGGTGCTGCTCCCCCTGGCCGCCCCCGCCGGACCCGGCGCGGTGCTGGCCGTCCTGCTGGGCGTCAACATCGGCCCCAATCTGACCTACGCGGGATCGCTGGCCACGCTGCTGTGGCGCCGGATCCTGCACCAGCACGAACACGAGGTGGACCTCGGAGAGTTCACCCGGCTCGGTCTGCTCACGGTACCGGCCGCACTCGTGCTGTCGGTCGTGGCACTGTGGGCGTCACTGCTCGTGCTCCAAGGCCCGGGAGGCTGATTCCCATGCCCGTGATCGCCTGGATCGTCGAGGGCACCTGGCCCGCGTGCGTCGAGGCCGTGCGCGCCCGTGCCGCCGAGGGCGAGGACGTGACGCTGCTGCACGTCAGCGAACCGGCCTCGGCGGGCGTCGCGCACGGAGCGTTCGCCGGACTGCTCGGGCGGGGCCACCACGAGGACGATCCGGGGGACCGGGTGGAGAGCCTCGGGGCCGACTCCGCCGTACGGCTGCTCGCCATGGCGGCGGAGCGGTTCGGCCGGCCGTGCACACGGCTGGAACGCACCGGCCGGGCGGAGCGGGAGGTCGTCGCTGCGGCCGAGGGCGCCGATCTGCTCGTCGTCGCCAGGGACGGGGACCGCGGGCACCTCGGGCCGCGCAGCCTGGGCCCGGCCGCGCGGTTCGTCGTGGACCACGCCCCCTGCCCCGTACTGCTCGTGTGGCCGGAACCGGCGCCGGAGCTCGGGAGCCTGCCGCCGGAACCGACGCACCCGCCCGGCACACCACCGCGGCCCCCGGATCCCCCGCCGCACGAGCCCGGACCGCCGCCCGGAGCGCCCCCGCACGCCCCGCCACATGCACCGGGACCGCCCGGCACACCACCGCGGCCCCCGGATCCCCCGCCGCACGAGCCCGGACCGCCGCCCGGAGCGCCCCCGCACGCCCCGCCACATGCACCGGGACCGCCCGGCACACCACCGCGGCCCCCGGATCCCCCGCCGCGCCCGCCGCGCTGAGCCGCCCCACCCGCCCGAACCCCGCCCGCCGTCCGCGACGTGCGCAGACCTCCCGTGGGGTACGCCCTGCCGGCAACGGCCGTCAGCCCGGCGTGACCAGCCTCGCCTCGTAGGCGAACACCGCCGCCTGCGTCCGGTCGCGCAACCCCAGCTTCACCAGGATCCTGCTGACGTGGGTCTTGATCGTGGACTCCGCGACGACGAGGTGCGAGGCGATCTCCGCGTTCGACAGACCCTGCGCGATCAGGACGAGTACCTCCGTCTCGCGTTCGGTCAGATCGCCGATCCGGGCGAGGGCGGGCGTCCTGGGCTCCGCCGAGATCCGGGAGAACTCCGTGATCAGCCTGCGAGTGACGGTCGGCGCGAGCAGGGCCTCGCCGGCCGCCACCACCCGTACCCCGTCAGCCAGTTGGCGGGCGGAGGCGTCCTTCAGCAGGAAGCCGGAGGCACCGGCGCGCAGCGCCTGGTACACGTACTCGTCCAGGTCGAAGGTCGTCAGCACCAGCACCTTCGCGTCGCTGTCGGCCGCGACGATCTCCCGGGTGGCCTCGATGCCGTTGAGCTCGGGCATGCGGATGTCCATCAGGACCACGTCGGGGCGCAGGGCGTCGACCTGCGCGACCGCCTCCCGGCCGTTGACCGCCTCGCCGATCACCTCGATGTCGGGCATGGCGTTCAGCAGGACGGAGAAGCCCTCGCGGACCATCGCCTGGTCGTCGACGATGAGGACGCGGATGGTCATGCGGTCTCGTCCTTCGCGACGGGGAGGAACACGGCGACCTCGTAGCCGCCGTCCTCCGTGGGGCCGGTGGTCATCTCGCCGTTCAGCATGGAGACGCGCTCGCGCATCCCCGTGAGGCCGTGGCCGGTTCCGGTGGAGAGGGGCGGGCGGAGCCCTCGTTCGGAGGAGCCGGCGGGGTGACGCGCGGGTTTCACCGGGCCGCGGGCCGGGGCGTTGACGACGCGGACGCCGAGCCCGCCGAGGACGTACGACACCTCGACCTTCGCGGACGCGCCCGGCGCATGGCGCAGAGCGTTGCTCAGGGCCTCCTGGACGATGCGGTACGCCGAGAGCTCGACGCCCGGGGGGAGCGGCCGGACCGCTCCGGTGACCGCGAGTGAGACCTCGAGGCCGGCGTCCCGGACGTTCCCCAGCAGACCGTCGAGATCGGCGAGGGTCGGCTGGGGCGCGTCGGGGGCCTCGTAGTCCTCCGCCCGTACGACACCGAGGACGCGGCGCAGTTCGGCGAGCGCGGCCACGGCGTTCTCCCTGATCGTCGCGAACGCCTGCTCGAGCTCGGGCGGCGGGTTCTCCACGCGGTAGGGAGCGGCCTCCGCCTGGATGGCGACGACCGACATGTGGTGGGCGACCACGTCGTGCAGTTCGCGGGCGATGGTGGTGCGCTCCTCCAGCAGGGTGCGCCGGTCGCGCTCGACGGCGGTGACGCTCTGCTGGGCCGCGACCTCGCGCTCCGCGTCCCTGCGGACCTGCGCCAGTGCCACGACGAGCAGCGCGACGGCGGCGACGAACATCAGCGGTGCGGTGACGCCGGGATAGCCGCGGCCGAGGACGGACTCGGCGAACAGGCCGTACGTCCCGGTCAGCAGCCACATCCAGAAGGCGGCCCGCGGCCGGGTCCGTGCCGCGACGACGGTGAGCACGGCGAGATGGGAGGCCATGGTGGCCGGTGCCCACGGCCACTCGCCCCATGTTCCGGCGAGGACCGCGAGGAACGGCGTCGTGGCGAGCGAGGCCCAGAAGGCCAGCACCGGACGGACCAGCGTCATCAGCACCGTGGCCGCGGGAACCGCCGCGAGGACGAGGAGGACGAGGCCGAAGGCATCGGCGGTGGTGGAGGCGCCGATGAGCAGCACCAGCAGGGCGCCGCCCGCGACGACCGCGTGCGGGGTCCAGGCGGCGTACCGGCGGATCCGCGCCGGCAGCCGCCGGACCACCGGTCCGTCGCCCGCCAGCGGAGCCAGCGGCCGGTACGCGAAGGCGTCGTGGATGAGGTCCTGCCGCAGCCCGCCGAGCGCGCCCATGGCCAGGCGGAACTCGGGGCTGCGGCTGTCGGCTGCGGTGCGCGGTATGCGCTGCGTGGTCGGCGTGTCGGTCACGTCAGCAAAGGTACGGCCGGAGTACGGACGCGGTCGTCACCTGTGGTGGGGATCCTTCCGCGTCCGTCCCAGGTACTACTCGGGTCCTCCCGGGTCAGGCACGGAACGCGGGCGCGTGCTCGGCGGCCCACTCGGCGAAGGTCCGCGCCGGGCGGCCGGTGACCCTCCGCACGGTGTCGACGACGGTCCGGCCCTCGGGCGGGGTGTTGCCGTACACGTCGAGCAGGAAGTCGACCGCGTCCTGCGGCAGACCGGCGGCCCGCCACCTCGAGACCGCCTCGTCCGGGGTGAGTTCCGTCAGTGCGATGTCCCGGCCCCGGGCCTTCGCGAGCGTGTCCACCTTGTCCTGCAGGCTCAGCACCTCGGGCCCGGTGATCAGGTACGTCTCCCGGTCGTGGCCGTCCTCGGTGAGGGCGACCGCGGCGACGGCTCCGATGTCGGCCTCGTGGACCATGGCGCTGAGCCGGTCGATGAACGGCTCGCCGACCGTGTCCTCGGCGCGGATCCCGTCGGCCCACGCCAGTGCGTTCGCCATGAACTCGACCGGCATCAGCACCGTCCAGGCGAGACCGCTCTTCTGCACGGCGTCCTGGAGCGGGGTGTCACCGCCGCCGTTCAGCACGGTGATCCGCCGCACCCCGGCCTCACGGGCGAGTGCGACGATCTCCGGTCCGGTCTCCAGCGGGGCCGTGTACTCCCCGCCGAAGGTGATGAGGTGCAGTCCGGTGACACCCCCCAGGGCCGGTGCCAGGCTCGCCGGATCGGTGAGGTCGCCGCGGACCGCCTCGGCGCCCGCAGGCAGCGAGGCGCGGGCCCGGCCGGGGTCGCGGGTCAGGGCGCGGACCGTGTGCCCGCGGTCGAGCAGTTGGGCGACGACCTGGCGGCCGACCGTCCCGGTGGCTCCGGCGACGAGGATCTTCTGGGGGTGCGTGGGGTTCGTCATGCGCTCACCGTAGGAAGGCTTGCGGACACCTTCCGTCCGCGTCTCTTCCGTGCACGGCACCCGGTGGCGACCGCCGCGCCCGCCGGGGCGGGGCGGAAGCCGTCACCAGGCGAGCTGCGCGATCTCCTCCGCCACCACCGCACAGGCGTCCGCCGACGGGTCGATGAGCGGGAAGTGGCCGACGTCGCCGAGCAGGGTGAGACCGACCGTCTCGCCCGCCTTCGCGGCCGCGTCGACGAAGGACTCGGCGACGGCCTGTGGGACGACGGTGTCCTCGCGGCCCTGGACGACGGCCGTGGCGATCCCGGTGGGCAGCAGCACGGCCGGATCCGCGGAGCCCGCGCGCGCCTCGAACTCCGCGTCCCCGCCGAGGAGCTGGTGCACCGCCCCGCCGCAGACGTCCAGCTCGGCCGCCCGCCCCAGGTCGGCGATCGGCGCCAGTGCGACGACCCCGCGCAACCGCGGCGCGGCCGGGAGCCGCCAGGGCGAACCCGCCGGCAGCACGTGCCGGGCGGCCGCCCACAGCGCGAGATGCCCGCCCGCCGAATGGCCGGTGAGGACCGTGCGCCGCGGGTCGGCCTGCGGCAGCGCCGTGCGGGCCAGCTCCGGCAGCGCGTCCATCGCCGCCGCGACGTCGTCGAACGTCTCCGGCCAGCGCCCGGCGACCGGCCCGCCGCCGCCCTCCTCGCCGCGCTGCTGGGGCAGCGACGCACCCCTGCGGTACTCCACGTTCGCCACGGCGAAACCGCGCCGCGCCAGGAAGTCCGCGAACGGGGTGACGTGCTGCCGGTCGTACGGCGCCCGCCACGCCCCGCCGTGCAGCACCACCACGAGCGGCGCCGGCTCCCGGCCCTCACGCGGCGCGTAGAAGTCGACGACCTGGTCCGGGTGTTCGCCGTAGGCCGCCGAGGCGTCCGGTGCGACGGCCGGGTGCGACAGGGCCGAGGCCTCCTCGGCGGCGTCGCGAGCGGCGGCGGGGTCCGGCATGCTGCTCCAACCTTTCGGTGAGGGGGCCGAGTCGGCCTGGCCAGCCGGGACGGTACCAGGCCGACTCGGCCCCTGTGATCAGCCGCCGGCCGCGGAGTTCGCCGCGGCCAGGACCTCGGCGAGGACCCGTGCCGCGCGCTCGGTGTCCGCGAAGCCGACGTACAGCGGGGTGAAGCCGAAGCGCAGCACGTCGGGGCGGCGCAGATCGCCGACCACACCGCGTGCGATCAGGGACTCCATGACCGCGGGTGCGTCGGGGCAGGCCAGCGCCACCTGGCTGCCCCGCTCGGCGTGCGCGGCCGGGGTGAGCGAGGTGACCCTGCCGCGCGGCACGTACGCCTCGACGCACTCGAGGAAGAAGTCGGTGAGGGCGAGGCTCTTGGCCCGCACCGCCTCCACCGTGACCCCGTCCCACACGTCGAGCGCCGCCTCCAGCGCCAGCATCGAGAGGATGTCGGGCGTGCCGACCCGGCCGCGCACCGCACCCTCGGCCGGTGTGTAGCCGCGGGTCATCCCGAAGGGGTCGGCGTGCGAGTTCCAGCCGGGCAGCGGCGAGTCGAAGCGGTCCTGGTGGCGTTCGGCCACGTACAGGTACGCGGGCGAACCCGGCCCGCCGTTGAGGTACTTGTACGTGCAGCCGACCGCGAGGTCCACCCCGTGCTCGTCGAGGCCGACGGGCAGCGCGCCCGCGCTGTGGCACAGGTCCCAGACGGCGAGCGCGCCCCGCTGGTGCAGTGCGGCCGTGATCCCGGGCAGGTCGTGGAGGCGGCCGGTGCGGTAGTCGACGTGGTTCACCAGCGCGGCGGCCGTGCGCGGGCCCACCGCGTCCGGAACGTCGGCGGGGTCGACGACGACCGTCCGGTGGCCGGTGAGCCGGGCGGCCGACTCGGCGATGTACCCGTCGGTGGGGAAGGTCGTGGCGTCGACGAGGATCTCGTCACGGCCCTCGGGCGCCATCCGCACCGCCGCGACCACGGCCTTGAAGACGTTCACGCTCGTGGAGTCGCCGACGACGACCTGACCGGGGGCGGCCCCGACGAGTGGGGCTATCCGCTCGCCGATCCGCTCCGGCGCCGTCCACCAGCCGCTCTCGTCCCAGGAGCGGATGCGCAGTTCGCCCCACTGCCTGCCGATGACGTCGGCCATCCGGTCCCGGACGTGGCGCGGCAGGGCGCCGAGCGAGTTCCCGTCCAGGTAGACCGTGCCGTCGTCGAGCGCGAACAGCTCACGCCGCTCGGCCAGTCCATCCGCCGCGTCCAGCTTCGCGGCCCGCTCCGTCAGACGCGTCTCAGACATGGCTGCGCGCCGTCCACAGCTCGGGGAACACGTTCTTGGCGGCACGCTTCTCCAGCCAGGCGACGCCGGCGGAGCCCCCGGTACCCGCCTTGGCGCCCATGGCGCGCCGGGTGGCGACGAGGTGGTCGTTGCGCCAGCGCCACACCAGTTCACCGACGTCGGTCAGCGCCTCGCCGAGGCGGACGAGCTCGGCGTCCTGGTCCTCGCTCGCGTACACCTCCGCCCACACCCGCTCGACCTCGGGCGACGGCTCGTAGCGCTGCGACAGGTCGCGGTCGAGGACGGACCGCGGAACGGGCAGGCCGCGGCGGGCGAGCAGCCGGAGCACCTCGTCGTAGAGGCTCGGCTCGTGCAGGGCCTTCTCCAACTCGGCGTGGACGCGCGGGGCGCCGCGGTGCGGCACCAGCATGGACGCGGACTTCTCACCGAGCAGGAACTCCATCCGCCGGTACATCGCGGACTGGAAGCCGGAGCCCTCGCCGAGGGCGCTGCGGTAGGCGTTGAACTGCACGGGGGTGAGTTGCGCGAGCGGCCGCCAGGAGGCGTTGAGCGCGTCCAGCTCCCGCACGGAGCGCTTCAGCGCGTCCATCGCGACGGGCACCTCGTCGCGGCGCAGCGCCCGGGAGGCGGTCTCCCACTCGTGGACGATGACGGTGAACCAGAGCTCCATCACCTGGGTGGTCACCAGGAACACCATCTCGCCGGGATCGTCGGAGAGGGGGTGCTGGAGGTGGGTGAGGACGTCCGCCTGGACGTAGTCCTCGTACGGGGTCGTGCCCGCGAAGTCGAGGTTCGGGGTGACCGAACCCGCTCCGGAGGCATCGGGAAATTGCGACATTCGCCGTCTCCTGACACATGTGTCCGGGTAGCGGTCCGCTCCTTCCGTAGGTGGTCTCGGAGCCCCGGTCCCCTGCGCGCATCATAAACACGGGTCCCGCCGGTGACGCGAGGGGCGGGTGCCCGGTCGGGGCACCCGCCCCTCGTGCGGATCGGATCGGCGGGGCTCAGCCGAGAGTGTCGGCCGCCGTCTCGGACGAGTCGCGCAGGAACGTGCTGCAGCGCTCGTACTCGCCCTGCTCGCCGATCGCCTGCGCGGCGCGGGCGAGCGCGTGCAGGGCACGCAGGAAGCCGCGGTTCGGCTCGTGCTCCCACGGCACCGGGCCGTGGCCCTTCCAGCCGCTGCGGCGCAGCGCGTCCAGGCCCCGGTGGTATCCCGTACGCGCGTACGCGTACGACTCGACGACCCGCCCGGCCTCGAACGCCTCGTCGGCGAGCTGGGCCCAGGCGAGCGAGGAGGTGGGGTACTTCGCGGCGACATCGGCGGGGGCCGTGCCGTTCGCGAGCATCTCCCGCGGCTCGGGATCGTCGGGCAGGTGGGTGGGGGGCGGTCCCCCCAGCAGGTTCTCGTGGATGGCCATGGGTTCAGTGTCACAGGTCGCCGGCGGATCCGTGGAGCCGGTGCCCGCCCGTGCCGCGACGGCGTCGTCCTCTCCGGCCGGGTCCGGGACGCGCCGGGACGGGGGCCGTGACGTGCGACGGAGCAGGGCCGCGGGGAGACGGCGGGCGGAGGCGGCACGCGGCGGAGCGGCGGAGCGTGGATGAGGCGCCGTGTGGATGGGGCGGTGGCGGTCGTCCCGGGGCCGTGACCCCCGCCACGGCGTCATCCGGGTCGTCGATCCGTCCGGCCGCCCCCGGTGTCCCCGCGCTCCGGCTCGGGCACCGGCTCCAGAGGTGGCGCGCCCACACCGCAGTGCACCTTGCATGCGGCATGGCCGGGCACCTCCGCCGGCCGCCGCACCATGGCCCACGCCAGCACCGCGCCCACCACGAGGATCAGCGCGCACAGGGGCATCGCCCGGGCGAAGGCCGCCGCGAACTGCTCCGGAATCCGGTACGCCTCCGGCCCCATCCCGGCCAGCATCGGCAGCGCGGCCACGGCGAGCAACCCGGCGGCCCGGGCCGCCGCGTTGTTGACACCGCTGGCGATCCCGGCCCGCGCGGTGTCCACGGACGCCAGCACGGTCGCGGTCAGCGGGGCCACCAGGATCACCATCCCCAGGCCCAGCACCAGCAGCGCGGGCAGCACATCGGCGGCGTAGGCGGCGTCGGGTCCGACACGCAGCATCAGCAGCATCCCGGCCGCGCACAGCAGCGGCCCGACGGTGAGCGGGATGCGCGGTCCGATCCGCTCGCCCAGCTGGCCGGCCTCTGCGGAGAGCAGCAGCATCAGCACGGTGGTGGGCAGCAGCGCGGTACCGGCGGCCAGGGCCGAGTAGCCCGAGACGACCTGGAGTTGCAGGGCGGTGAGGAAGAAGAAGCCGCTGAACCCCGCGTACACGCAGACGGTGACCAGATTCACCGCCGTGAACAGCCGGGAGCGGAAGATGGACACCGGCAGCATCGGATCCTTCCGGCGCTGTTCCAGCCGGACGAACACGGCGCCCGTGAGCACGCCGGCGACCCCTGTCCACCACGAGCCGTCGATCAGCGCGTACGTCACCAGCGCGAGGCTCAGCGCCCCCAGCGCCGCGCCCAGCACATCGAAACGGCCGTGCGCCGCGGGGTCCTTCGACTCGGGGACACGGCGCATCGCCACGGGCACGCACAGGGCGGCCAGCGGCACGTTCAGCAGGAAGACCCACCGCCAGCCGGGGCCGTCGACGAGCCATCCGCCGACGAACGGCCCGACCGCCGCGCCGACGCCGCCGAAGCCGGACCACAGCCCCACGGCCCTGGCCCGGTCGTCCGGGTGGAAGCTCGCCTGGATCAGCGCGAGCGACCCCGGAGTGAGCAGCGCCCCGCCGACGCCCTGCAGGGCCCGGGCGACGATCAGCACACCGGCGTTCGGCGCCAGTCCGCAGGCGAGCGACGCCAGCGCGAACCACACCACTCCGACGAGGAACACGCGCCGGCGCCCGTACCGGTCCCCCAGCGCCCCGCCCAGCAGGATCAGCCCCGCGAGGGTGAGCATGTAGGCGTTGACGGTCCACTGGAGTTGGGCGAGATCGGCGTCGAGGTCCTCACCGATGTGGGGCAGGGCGACATTGACGACGGTGGAGTCGAGCATGGCCATGCTGGACCCGAGGACGGTCGTCAGGACGATCCAGCGCCCGGTGGCCGACGCGAGCCTGATGTCCATAGGGCGAATCATTCCGCCCCACGGTTATCCCGGCGACCCGGCTGCGGGTCGTGGAACCGCGGCCGGAGCGGCTCGGTACAGGGCCCGCGCGGGGCGGGCCGGAGACCAGGGCCGGACCCGGTCCGGGGGCTCGGCTCGCTCCGGTCCCGGCCGGGCCCACGGCCGGGGGCACGAGCCGGTCGGCCCCGGGCGGCGGCGTCAGACCAGCCGGGTCAGGGCCCGCACCAGCGCCTCCGCGCCCGCTTCCGCCTTGGACCGGGGACACCCCAGATTGAGGCGGACGAAGCCGTGGGCCCCGTACACCGCGCCCGGCATGATCGCGACGCGTTCCCGCTCGACCAGCTCCCGCTGCAACGCCTCGTCGTCCACGCCCAGCGCCCGGAGGTCGATCCACGCCAGGTACCCCGCCTGCGGCGGCTCCCAGCCGAGGACCGGGAAGGCCGACCGCAGCCGCTCCTCCAGCATCGCCAGGTTGCCCGCCACATAGCCGCGGGCGGCGTCCAGCCATCCGGCCCCGTCCCGGTACGCGGCGACGTGCGCCGTCAGCGAGAGCACGGCCGGGGAGGCGAGCCCCTCACCCGTCTCCATCCGCCGGACGAACGCCGCATGCTCCTCCGGGTCGCCGATGATCCCGTAGGAGCCGTTCAGCGCCGGGAAGTTGAACGCCTTCGACGCCGAGGTGACCAGGGCCCACCGCCCCCGGTCGTCCGCGAACCGGGTCCACGGCANAGCGAGAGCACGGCCGGGGAGGCGAGCCCCTCACCCGTCTCCATCCGCCGGACGAACGCCGCATGCTCCTCCGGGTCGCCGATGATCCCGTAGGAGCCGTTCAGCGCCGGGAAGTTGAACGCCTTCGACGCCGAGGTGACCAGGGCCCACCGCCCCCGGTCGTCCGCGAACCGGGTCCACGGCAGGTGCCGGTGCCCGTCGTGCACGAAGTCCGCGTGGATCTCGTCCGAGATCACGGCGACCCCGTACGTCTCCGCCAGCAGGGAGAACCCCTTCAGCTCGTCCTCGGTCCACACCCGTCCGGTGGGGTTGTGGGGCGAGCATAGGATCAGCACCTTCGCGTCCGTCCGGGCCAGCTCCCGCTCCAGCCCCGCCCCGTCGCCCACCGCGACCCCCCGGAGCCGGCGCCCGAGGCCCGTCACCGCCTTGCGGAATCCGTCGTACGTGGGGGTGTGGACGACGACCCCGTCCCCCGGCTCCGTCCACATCCGCAGCAGTTGCGACACCTGGTTGAGGACCGACGGTGCGTACACGATCCGCTCCGGATCGAGCGCGGTGTCGTGCCGCCGGGCGTACCAGCCGCGTATCGCCTCGCGGAACGCGCCGAGCCGCCAGTCGGTGTACCCGAAGACCCCGTGTGCGAGGCGCTCGCGCAGCGCGTCCAGCACCTGCGGCGGCGACGCGAAATCCATGTCGGAGATGGTGAACGGCAGCAGTCCGTCCGCGCCGAACCGGTCGGCGGCACCGTCCCACTGCACGCTGGCGGTGCCCCGCCGGTCGACGGGGGTGTCGAAGTCGTACGGAGCGTGGTGCGTCAACGTCGGATCCCTCCGGACAGGACGAAGGCCCGGCACCGTTCGCCGGTACCGGGCCTCACGTCGGCTGGGTCTCGTCCCGCTCGCCTCGGCCTGCCGCCGGTTACTTCATCCTGTTGCCGGCGGCGCGCAGCACCTGGCAGGCCTCGAGGACACGCTTCGACATGCCCGCCTCGGCCGCCTTGCCCCAGGTGCGCGGGTCGTAGGTCTTCTTGGAGCCGACCTCGCCGTCGACCTTCAGCACACCGTCGTAGTTCTTGAACATGTGGTCCGCGACGGGGCGGGTGAAGGCGTACTGGGTGTCGGTGTCGAGGTTCATCTTGACGACGCCGTTCTCCAGCGCGACCGCGATCTCCTCGGCCGTGGAGCCGGAGCCGCCGTGGAAGACGAAGTCGAACGGCTCGGACTTGCCGTACTTGGCGCCGACCCCCTCCTGGAGCTCCTTCAGCAGCTCGGGGCGGAGCACGACGTTGCCCGGCTTGTAGACGCCGTGGACATTGCCGAAGGACGCGGCCAGCAGGTAGCGGCCCTTCTCGCCCAGGCCGAGCGCCTCGGCGGTGCGGATGGCGTCCTCGACGGTGGTGTACAGCTCGTCGTTGATCTCGTGCGAGACGCCGTCCTCCTCACCGCCGGTCGGGGTGATCTCGACCTCGAGGATGATCTTGGCGGCGGCCGCACCGGCCAGCAGTTCCTGGGCGACGGACAGGTTGTCGGCGAGGGTCTCGGCCGAGCCGTCCCACATGTGCGACTGGAAGAGAGGGTTCTGCCCCTGGGCGACACGCTGCTCGGAGATGGCCAGGAGCGGGCGGACGTAGCCGTCCAGCTTGTCCTTCGGGCAGTGGTCGGTGTGCAGGGCGATGTTGACCGGGTACTTGTCGGCCACGATGTGCGCGAACTCGGCGAGGGCGACGGCGCCGGTCACCATGTCCTTGTTGTACTGGCCACCCAGGAACTCCGCACCACCGGTGGAGATCTGGACGATGCCGTCGCTCTCGGCCTCCGCGAAACCGCGCAGCGCAGCGTGCAGGGTCTGGGACGAGGTGACGTTGATGGCCGGGTAGGCGAACTTGCCTGCCTTCGCCCGGTCGAGCATCTCGTTGTAGACCTCGGGGGTTGCGATGGGCATCTGTCCGCTCCTTGTGATGTGCGGTTTGCGTTGCTTGGCACCCTGACCTGGGGGCGACGTCATCGTCGCACCTATCTTCCCANCCGGTCGAGCATCTCGTTGTAGACCTCGGGGGTTGCGATGGGCATCTGTCCGCTCCTTGTGATGTGCGGTTTGCGTTGCTTGGCACCCTGACCTGGGGGCGACGTCATCGTCGCACCTATCTTCCCAGACGCCCATGGGGGCTCAGGGGACAAGGGGCGGGACGTTTCACGTGAAACGCCCGCCCTTTGCGATAAGCGCAGGTCAGATCCGGCCGCCGGAATCAGGCGAGACCGAGGTCCGACAGTTCGAATCCGGTCAGATAGGGCAGCCCCGCCTCGGCGATCGCCCCTGCGGCGCCGCGGTCCACGATCGTGGCCACGGCGACGACCTCGCCGCCGGCCTCACGAACGGCCTCCACCGCGGTGAGCGGCGAACCACCGGTCGTGGAGGTGTCCTCGACGACGAGGCAGCGGCGGCCGTTGACGTCCGCGCCCTCGATACGCCGCTGCATCCCGTGCGTCTTCTGGGCCTTCCGCACGACGAACGCGTCCAGGCGCCCGCCGCGGGCGGCGGAGGCGTGCAGCATCGCGGTCGCGACGGGGTCGGCGCCCAGCGTCAGACCACCGACGCAGTCGAAGTCCAGGTCCTTGGTCAGATCGAGCATGACCTGGCCGACCATGGGCGCGGCCTCACCGTCCAGCGTGATCCGGCGGAGGTCGATGTAGTAGTCGGCCTCACGACCCGAGGAGAGGGTCACTTTGCCGTGCACCACGGCCTTGTCCTTGATCTGCTGGAGCAGCTCAGCACGTACGTCAGTCATGGCCATGAGCTTAGGCCCTGCTCTGCGGCCCCGGCCGGGACCGCCTCCGGCGCCCGCCACGCTCCGAGCCCACCGGCGCGGGCCCCGCGCCGGTGTCGCCTCCGAACCCCGGCCCGGCCGCCCGGCACCGGAGGGCGCCGCCGCTGGTGCCGTATCAGGCGACGTTCGCCCCGTCGCGGCGCCCGGCACGGCGACTCGCGGCGTTGCCGGATCAACCGAGTGGGCCCACCACGAGGCCGATCCGGCGCCTTGCGATCCTTCCCCCCGGCCCGGAGGGCCGGGGGAGACCCCGTGCACCGGACGCCGCTCCCTGACGGGCAGACCCCGCCTGACACGGCACGGGCTAGACGAGCCGTCGCCACGACCATGTCGTCGCGATCTCGAGGGGGTCGATGGGCGTGACCAGGCGCGGGTGCGTGTTGAGGCCGTTCGGCGGGCCGGACTGCGGCTCGACGCAGACCGCCTCCTCCTGCTCGTCGTAGACGACCACCCACTCGGTTCGGCTCTTCACCGTCAGTTCCAGCTGTTCCGGCCAGGTGAGGGTGACGTCGACACCGTCCTCCATGCCGAAGCAGTCGTCCCAGGGGCCGGGCGTCGGCCCGATCCGCCGGCCGGTGGGCAGGTAGTCGGAGCCACGCTCCTCCTGCCAGTCGGCGATGAAGTCGAGCCGGACCCCCTTGGCGTCGGGGAAGGCGTGGCGCTGGAACCACGGGTGCCAGCCCGCCTGGGCGGGGAACGAGTCGTCGTACGTCTCCACGCCGAGTTGGAGCGTCAGTGAGTCCTCGCTCAGCTCGAACGTCTGGGTGACGAGCCCCGTGTACGGCCAGGGTTCGCCGAGCTCGTAGGTGAAGACGGCCTCGGTGGGGCCGGTACGGGCGGTCCGCCACGCGGTGTCCCGGCCGGTGCCGTGGATGGCGTGCGGCGGGTTGTTGACGGGCAGCTGGTGCTCCACACCGCCGTTGCGGAAGCGGCCGTTCTCGGTACGGCCGCACCAGGGAACCATCGGGAAGCAGCCGTATCGCTCGCCCTGCCGCAGCAGCTCGGTGCCCGCGATGCGCAAGCTGCCGATGCGGCAGCCGTTGCGCGGAGTGACGGTCAACTCGACGTCGCCGGCGGTGAGCCGGACGTTCTGTTCGCTACTCACACCCCGACCCTACTGGCGGACGGCCGGGCGCGCCCGAGTCGCGTGGGCCGGTCGGGGGCCCTCGGCTACCTGCGGCGGCGCAGTGCCCGTCCGACGACGACGGCGGAGGCGATGGCGAGCGCGGCGGCGGGGGCGACCCAGCGCAGCGTGCTTCCGGCGGAGGTGGGCTGGGGTGCCGGGACGGGTGCGTACCGGCCGCGCGGCGGTGCGTGGTCCACCTCCTCCGCACTGCGGCCGATCATCGTCCGGCGGGCGTGGGCCGCTTCGGCGGGCGGCTCGTCGTCCTCGCCGAACACCTCGTCGGCCAGGGGGTCCAGCGACGAGGGGGGCACATCGACCCCGAACAGGGGCGCGTTCTCGTCCTGGTCGTCCGCCGCGTCCTCGAGCGCATCGCTCCCGTTCGCCGAAGCCCCCGCCGGGTCACCGCCCGGGGCAGGGGACGCGCCTCCGGCCGTCGCGTCCGGCCGCCCTGCCGCGTCGGCCCCGCCGGCGGCCGCGTCGGCGGCCGCGTCGGCGTCGGCGACCGGGGCGGTCCTGTCGGCCGTGCCAGAGTCGCTCGCGGGTGTGGCTCCGGCCGCGGACGCGCTGCCGGACTCGTCCGGACCGGCAGGTGCGCCCGCGTCCTCGTCCGCGGCGGCCGCCCCGCGCGTGTCGTCCTCCGCCGTGGCACCCAGGGACGACGCGAAGCGGTCGAGCAGCCGGATCGCGGCCTGTTCGGCCCTTCCGGGGGCCGCCTCGGCGAGACGGCCGTCCGCATGGGCCGTTCCGGTGAAGACGAGCGCGGTGCCGCCCTCCGCCTCGGTGAGCCGGAGGGTCAGTGCCAGCTTGGCCGAGCCGTGGCCACGGGCCTCGGTGCCCTCACCCTCGACGGCGAAGCCGCCGTCCCGTTCGGAGATCCGGAGCGCACCGCGGTAGGTGATCGTGTGACCGCCCACACGGACCTTCAGGCGGCCCGCGAGCGGGCCCGCCGACGCGTCGGCGTCCCGCTGTAGTCCCGGAACGCACCGGGCAACCCGCGCGGGGTCGGCCAGCGTCCGCCGAAGCCTGTCTGCCGGTACCGGAACGAACACCTCATGCTCCATGGGAACCGAGCCTACTCAGCCCCGGCCCGACGGGGGCCCTTCTGCGCGGAACCGGCACAGTCCACGGCCCTCACTCGGCGTACCGCGGGCGCAGCAGCGTCGACGGCGGGACGTCCCGGGGACGCTCGTCCTCGACGCCGAGCACCCCGGGCCCGAGGGGCGGCGGGGCGCCCCGCGCCGCGGGGACCGCGAGGACGAAGCCGCGGTCGGGCCGGCCAGGCGCGCGGTACGGCCGGGTCGTGAAGCCCGCGGCACGGATCGTGGACTCGACCGTCCAGTACGCGTGCGGGCGCGCCCCCACCGCTCCCGCGTGCACGGCGAGCCGTCCGCCGTCCGCGAGGACCCCGGCGGCGAGCCCGTAGAACTCCTGCGAGTACAGCTTGGTGCTGGGCGTGACGCCCGGGTCCGGCAGGTCCGAGACCACCACGTCGTAGGCGTGGCGGGGTGCCGACGCGCCCCGCAGCCAGCGGAACGCGTCCGCGTACACGACCTTCAGCCGCGGGTCCCGGTACACCTGCCCGTTCAGCGCGGACAGCGCCGGATCGGTGCGCGCCAGGTGCACCATCCCCGGGTCCAGTTCGACCACGGTGACCGAGCGCACCCCCGGGTGGCGCAGCACCTCGCGCGCCGCCATTCCGTCACCGCCGCCGAGGACCAGCACCCGCGCGTGCGGGCCCCGGCGCATCGCCGGATGCACCAGCGCCCGGTGGTGCCGGTCGTCGGCCCCACCGCTCATCTGCAGCCGGCCGTCCAGGAACAGATCGACCGGCCCGTCCTCCGCACCGGTGAGGACGACCTCCTGCACCCCGGTGTGCACGGCCACCCGCACCGGCTCGCCGTACACGGCCCGCCGCGCGGCGGCCTCGAAGTCGGCGACCAGCGCCGTGGCGGTGGCCAGCACGGCCAGGACGGTCAGGTTCGTCCCGAGCAGCCACCACCTCGACCGTGGCGAGATGTCCCGCCGGAACAGCCACAGCACCAGCGCCCCGCCCGCCACCGCGTTCACCGCGCCCGTGAGCAGCGCACCGGTCAGCTGGCCGAGCCATGGCAGCAGCAGGAACGGGAACGCGAGACCGCCGACGAGCGCGCCCACGTAGTCGGCCGCGAAGAGGTCGGCGACCGTGCCCGCGGCGTCCTCCTCGCCCCGGCCGCCGCGCCGGGACGCCCGCTGGATCAGACTCATCAGCAACGGGATCTCGGCGCCGATCAGCACCCCGATCGCGAGTGAGAAGGCAACCAACGCGTACCGGGCCTCACCGAGCCAGGCGAACGCCGCGTACAGCACGAAGGCCGAGCAGCCGCCGATCAGCGCGAGCGCCGCCTCCACCAGTCCGAAGCCGACGGCGGCGTGGCAGCGCAGGCGCTTGGCGAGGAGCGAACCGACGCCCATCGCGAAGACCATGACCGAGAGGACGACGGACGCCTGGGTGACGGAGTCGCCGATCAAGTACGAGGCGAGGGCGACCAGTTCCAGCTCGTACACCAGACCGCAGGCGGCGCAGACGAAGACCACGAGGAGGACGAGGAACCGGCCCGTGTCCGGACGGACGGGCGGTGGCCGCATCCCGCCCTGCACCGGTGCTGACACAGGCTGGTCGATCATGCCGTAACGCTACGTCACTCATCCATACCGAAGCGTCACCCACACGGGTGCAACCGCCCCGAAATGCCGCGGCGACGGTTGGGGTCAGCGCGGGGCGGGCACGCGTGCGCCGACGTGGGTGCGGGTCACTACCAACTGGCCCTCCTGCGGGTACGCGTGCCAGGTCCGCCACCGCACCTGGCCGTCCACCTGCTGGGCGACCATCGCCGTGAACGCGTGCGGCGAGCCGGGGAACGTGCCGGCCAACCCGTGCGGATGGTCCGCCACCAGCGCCAGCAACTCCTGCGCGCGCCCCGCGAAAGAGCCCTCGGACAGCGTCTCCACGCGCGCGGCGAACTCGTACTCCCAGTGCCCGAGCCGCCGCGCCACGCCCAAGGGCAGCGGTGTGCTGCGGCCTGGCATGCACGCCACCGTCTCGGAGCAGATGCCGTGCTCCCCTTCGAGCAGCACCTGGTGCGAGGCGCCCAGAAGTCTCAACTGCAGCTTCGTACCAGCCAGTTCCAGATCGAGCTCGGCGAGCGCGGGCAGCGGCTCCCGACCCAGTGCCCAGGCCAGGTCGGCCGCGCGGGTGTCGGTATAGGAGGTCTTCAGGGTCGTGAGCATGGGTCGGCTCCGCAAAACACGCGTGACGGGTGGACCGGGGCGCCCCGGAGGCAGCACAGGGAGGGTGGGGGATCTGCCGACTCGGGTCCACAGACGGTCCGAGGGCTGGATGTTCTCAACAGCGAGGGAACCATGAAGTACGCGGCGTCCACAGTGCTTTTACCCAACTTGACGTGCATTCCATCCCCTGGGGGGCCTTACGGTTCAACTGTTCAACAGAAACCCATGACGGAAGTGCACAACGACGGCGGATTAGTGCATCGCCCGTCAACAGGAAGGCGCCCGGCGGAAGTTCGCTCCGCCCGGGCGCCCCCGGCTCCGGCGAGCCGGCTGCCCCGTGTCAGCCGCCCCGCCGTCGTACGGGTCGTGGTCAGTCGGGTCGTGGTCAGTTGCCGCCTCCGCAGCCACCGCCACCGCCACCGCCACCGCCACCGCCACCGCACGAGGATCCTCCGCCACATGACGAGCCCCCGCCGCAGGAGGAACCGCCGCCTCCGCCGGCCCACCAGCTGTTGCCGCCACTGCTGCGACGCGAGCGCCCCCCGCGCCTGCCGTTCGACGCCGCCACCACGAGCCCGATGGCGACGATCACCCCGATGGCGATCACGATTCCGATCATTTGGCCTCACCCTCCTTCGCCCCCGAAGCGAGGCTGCTTCCGGCATGCCTGGGGGATGCCCGCGGCCCGCACGGCCCAAAGCGGACTTGAGCTAGTCCAGAGGTTCCGCGCAGGATGGCCGGCATGACAGCTCCAGGAAGTGCACCGGGCCCCCGGCCGCTGCTCAACCGCCGCCTCGCCGAGTTCGGTACGACGATCTTCGCCGAGATGTCCGCGCTGGCCGTGCGCACCGGCTCCATCAACCTCGGCCAGGGCTTCCCGGACGCCGACGGCCCCGAGGAGGTGCGGGAGGCGGCGGTGCGCGCGCTGCGCGACGGCCGCGGCAACCAGTACCCGCCCGGCCCCGGCGTGCCCGAGCTGCGCACCGCGATCGCCGCCCACCAGTGGGACCGGTACGGCCTCGGGTACGACCCCGACACCGAGGTGCTGGTCACCGCCGGCGCCACCGAGGCGATCGCGGCCTCGCTGCTCGCCCTCGTCGAGCCCGGAGACGAGGTGATCGCCCTGGAGCCGTACTACGACTCGTACGCCGCCTGCATCGCCATGGCCGGAGGTACCCGCGTACCCGTCACCCTCCGGCCCCGGGACGGGGCCTACGCGCTGGACCTGGACGAGCTGCGCGACGCCGTCACCGACCGCACCCGCGTCATCCTGCTGAACACCCCGCACAACCCGACCGGCACCGTCCTCACCCGGGACGAACTCGCGGCCGTCGCGGAGCTGGCGGTCGAACGCGATCTGCTGGTCGTCACCGATGAGGTGTACGAGCATCTGGTCTTCGACGGCGAGCACACGCCGGTCGCGACCTTCCCGGGGATGCACGGGCGCACCGTGACCATCGGCTCGGCGGGCAAGACGTTCTCGTTCACCGGCTGGAAGGTCGGCTGGGTGACCGCCGCGGCGCCACTGGTCACGGCGGTCCGCTCGGCCAAGCAGTACCTCACCTACGTCTCGTCGGGCCCGTTCCAGTACGCGGTCGCCGAGGCGCTCGCGCTCCCGGCCGCGTACTTCGACGGACTGCGGGAGGACCTGAGGGCCAAGCGGGACCTGCTGAGCTCGGGGCTCGCGGCGACCGGCTTCGAGGTGTACCGGCCCGCCGGGACGTACTTCGTCACCACCGACATCCGGCCGCTCGGAGAGTCGGACGGCTTCGCGTTCTGCCGCACCCTGCCGGAACGCTGCGGGGTCGTGGCGATCCCCAACGCGGTCTTCTACGACCACCAAGAGGCCGGGGCGCCGTTCGTGCGGTTCGCCTTCTGCAAGCGCGTCGACGTACTGGAGGAGGCCGTCTCCCGACTCAAGGCGCTGGCCGCCTGACAGCCGCAGACCCACGAGCGGATGCAACGGCCACCCGCCCTGGTTGCTCCGAGCCGCCGCGCACCCGCACTCGACTGCCGCCCGGTCGACCCGGACACCGGTGATCGGCAGTCATGTCACGCGGCCCGCCTGTCGGCGGACACGCTTCCATCAGCGATCAACCCGGACGGCAAGGGCTGCGTCCTCGACCTCTTCGATGAACAGCTCCGTGTCCCGGTAACCTGCCCGGGACCCCAGAGCCGGCACGTACAGCCATCGCTCGGGATCGTCGTCCTCCTCGGCCTCGGGCCCAGGCCCCAGCTCATCGGTGAATGCAGGCCGGCACTCCCTTGCGGCCGCTCTTGCACGAGTGCGCCGAGCCTTCCGGGCGCGGCCGACGCGAGCGCCGTGGGTACCCGGTGCCCGTGCCGCCAACTGCCTGAGCTCGTCGGGCCCGGCCCGACCAGGAACGACCACGTCCGGCGACGGCGGTGCCGACAGCACGGGCCCGACCGGGCCGGAGTCCCTCGTCAGCGGGCGTTCGCCTCGGGCTCCGGGCGCGGAAGTTCGTCGAGGTCGAGGTGAAGGTGCGGCCGTCGGCCAGGGGGATGGGGAACTTGCCCGTGCCGTACTTGTGGGTGTGTGCGGCGATGTAACCCGTGGCGGTCGGCTGGGTGTGAAGGACGACCTCCTGGGCGTAGGGGTCCACGACCAGGTAGATCGGGATTCCATAGCGGCCGTACTTCGCGGTGCAGTCGTCGTAGTCCTTGCGCGCGGAGGAGGTCGAGACGACCTCGGAGATCAGCAGGACGTCCTCGAAGCTGTAGCGCTTGCCTTCCTTGCGTGCGTCCTCGCGCAGGATCGCAAGATCGGGGGCGGAGTTCTCGTCGGCGGGGAAGTCGATGTGGACGTCGGAGGTGGCCTTCGCGTGACGGCCGAGGGCAAGAGCGGAGCTGGGGGACGGCCCTAGCGTCCGGGCAGTCCGCTGTCACGGCGACACGCGTTTCCGGCCCGCCCGCGCGGGCGATCCACCCGGGCGGCTGCCAGCGGTCGCGCACCGCCCGCGCACCGCCGAAGGTCGGGGTGACCGCACCCGCGCGTGCACGGAGGTGCCCCCTGTTCGCCGAGACCTTCGACAAGGCAGCGTCCGCCGACCGCCGGTCCCCCGCCCGCCCGCGCGCGGCGCTCCACCGGGCGGCGCCCGCCCTGGGACTGTTCGCGGCCGCACGGCTGACCGGCATGCTCGTGGCGGCCCTGTGGGCGTGGCACATCGGCCGGTCGCCGCGAGCGCTGCTCGCCACCTCGTGGGACTCCAAGTGGTACGTCGGCATCGCCGCGAACGGCTACGGCCACACGGTGTACTGGCCGGACGGGGCAGTCCAGTCCGATCTCGCCTTCTTCCCGCTCTACCCGGGACTGATCCGGGCCGTCACGTCCGCGCTGCCGGTCACGGGAGGCACCGCGGGAATGGCGCTCTCGTGGGCCGCGGCGGGCGTGGCGGCATGGGGCATCTACGCGGTCGTCGAGCGGCTCCACGGACGCGGGCTCGCGACCCTCGTCGTGCTGCTGTGGGGGCTGCTGCCGCACTCGGTCGTCCTGTCCATGGCCTACACCGAGCCGCTGCTCACGGCGTTCGCCGCCTGGTCGCTGTACGCGCTGGCGACCGGCCGCTGGCTGTGGGCCGGAACGCTCGCCGGGCTCGCCGGGCTGACCCGGCCCAACGGCATCGCGGTCGCCGCGGCCGTCTGCGTGGTGGCCGGCTGCGAGCTGTGGAGACGGCGGGGCACGAAGGGCGGCCGGGCGCCGGTCTGGGCCGCCGCCGCGCTGGCGCCCGCCGGCTGGCTGGGCTACGTGCTGTGGGTCGGAGTGCGCAAGGGCGATGTGCTCGGCGGCTACTTCGCCGTGCAGAGCGGCTGGACCTCGCGCTTCGACCTGGGACTCGGGTCGCTGAAGGTCATCCGCAGCATGGTGACCGCACCGACGTTCTTCGGCTTCCCGATGGCGCTGGTGATCGCGGGGGCCGGCGTCCTGCTCTTCGCCCTCTTCGTGCTGGACCGGCCGCCCATGTCGCTGCTGGTGTACACGGGGGTGCTGGTGCTGATCACAGTCGGCGGTTCCGGTTTCTTCGAATCCAAGCCGCGCTTTCTGCTGCCGGCGTTCCCGCTGCTGCTGCCGCTGGCCGCCGCACTGGCAAGAGCCCGGCCCAGGGCGGCGATCACGGTGATCGCCGCCCTGGCCGGGCTCTCGTTCTGCTACGGGACGTACCTGACCGTCGCCCCGATCGCGCTGTGAGCCCCGCGGGGGTGCGCTCACCACCGCGGCGCCCCTTCGGCCGGGGCGCTCGGACCGCCGGTCCGTTCAGGCGTCGTCGGCGGGCTTCTCGTCCGCCGGCTCCCCGGCCGGGGTGAGGCCGAGCTGCTCCACCAGCCACTTGTCGAACTCGATGGCCGCGCGCACCCAGCTGACCGTCGACGAGACGAAGTGCTCGAGGCTGACGCCCGTGCCGATCAGCATCTGGGCCTCGCCGATGAGGCGGACGGTCGTGGGCTGTCCCTCCTCCTCGTGGGTGTGCGTGTAGACCTTCGGCCACAGCGTGCGGCGGTTCCAGTCATCGACGGCATCGAGGACCTGGGCCTTGTCCTCGAGCGCGTGGGGACGGTCGTAGAACGTCCGCACCGAGAAGACCTGCTGCTCGTTCTCGCCGCGGAACATGAAGTACGTGCGGAACTCCTCCCACGGCGCCGCGAGGTCACCCTCGTCGTCGACGACGTACTTCAGCTCCATCTGGTCGAGGAGCTGCTTGACCAGGTCCTGGTCGGGGACGACCGGGCCCGCTGGTCCTGACGCGGCCTGAGGCTGGGGCTGGCCCCCGAAGTTCGGAATCGAGGACGGGTCGATGCTCACCAGGTGTTTCCCTTCGTACGGATGCGGCCATCCTCCCCCATCCCGGGCGGGGGCTGGCAACCCCCACCCGGGCGTGGCTCATTGCGCCGGACCCACGATCAGGCCGCCGTCGGCACGGTCGACGCGGACCGTGTCCCCGTCCTTCACCTCACCGGCGAGGATCTCCTTGGCGAGCCGGTCGCCGATCGCCGTCTGGACCAGCCGGCGCAGCGGGCGCGCGCCGTAGGCCGGGTCGTTGCCCTCGTCGGCCAGCCACTCCAGGGCCTCCGGGGTGACGTCCAGGGTGAGCCGGCGTTCGGCGAGCCGCTTGGCGAGCCGTGTGATCTGGAGCTCGGCGATGTGGGTCAGCTCCTCCTTGTCCAGGGCCGAGAAGACGACGAGGTCGTCCAGCCGGTTCAGGAACTCCGGCTTGAACGAGGCCCGTACGACTTCCAGGACCTGCTGCTTCTTCTCCTCCGCTCCGGTCAGCGGCTCCACCAGGTACTGGCTGCCGAGGTTGGACGTCAGGATCAGGATGGTGTTGCGGAAGTCCACCGTCCGGCCCTGCCCGTCGGTCAGCCGGCCGTCGTCGAGGACCTGCAGCAGGACGTCGAAGACCTCGGGGTGCGCCTTCTCCACCTCGTCGAGCAGCACCACGCTGTACGGGCGGCGGCGGACCGCCTCGGTGAGCTGGCCGCCCTCCTCGTAGCCCACGTACCCGGGCGGGGCACCGACGAGCCGCGCCACGCTGTGCTTCTCGCCGTACTCCGACATGTCGATGCGGACCATGGCCCGCTCGTCGTCGAAGAGGAAGTCCGCGAGCGCCTTGGCCAGCTCGGTCTTGCCGACACCGGTCGGGCCGAGGAAGAGGAACGAGCCCGTGGGACGGTCGGGATCGGCGATCCCGGCCCGGGAGCGGCGCACGGCGTCGGACACGGCCTGCACGGCCTCGGTCTGGCCGATCAGCCGCCTGCCGATTTCCGCCTCCATGCGCAGCAGCTTCTGGGTCTCGCCCTCCAGTAGCCGGCCGGCCGGGATGCCCGTCCAGGAGGCGACGACGTCGGCGATGTCGTCCGGGCCGACCTCCTCCTTGACCATGGTGTCCTTGGCGGCCTCCTGCCGGGCCTCGGCCTCGCTGGCGGCCTCCAGCTCCCGCTCCAGCGCCGGGATCTCCCCGTACAGCAGCTTGGACGCGGTGTCGAAGTCGCCGTCGCGCTGGGCCCGCTCGGCCTGGCCGCGGAGCTCGTCGAGCTTCTCCTTGAGCTCACCGACGCGGTTGAGGGACTGCTTCTCCTTCTCCCAGCGCGCCGTCAGCCCGCGCAGTTCCTCCTCCCTGTCGGCGAGGTCTCGGCGGAGCTTCTCCAGCCGCTGGACACTCGCCTCGTCGGTCTCCTTGGAGAGTGCGAGCTCCTCCATGCGCAGCCGGTCGACGGAGCGCTGCAGCTCGTCGATCTCGACCGGGGAGGAGTCGATCTCCATCCGGAGCCGGGACGCGGACTCGTCGACGAGGTCGATGGCCTTGTCGGGCAGGAAGCGGGAGGTGATGTAGCGGTCGGATAGCGTCGCGGCGGCCACCAGGGCGCTGTCCGCGATCTGCACCTTGTGGTGGGCCTCGTAGCGGCCCTTGAGGCCGCGGAGGATGGCGATGGTGTCCTCGACCGTGGGCTCGGCGACCAGCACCTGCTGGAAGCGGCGCTCCAGCGCCGGATCCTTCTCGATCCGCTCGCGGTACTCGTCGAGGGTCGTGGCGCCGACCATGCGCAGCTCGCCGCGGGCGAGCATCGGCTTCAGCATGTTGCCGGCGTCCATGGCGGAGTCGCCGCCGGCGCCCGCGCCCACGACGGTGTGCAGCTCGTCGATGAAGGTGATGATCTGGCCCTCGCTCTCCTTGATCTCGGAGAGGACGGTCTTGAGCCGCTCCTCGAACTCGCCGCGGTACTTCGCGCCGGCGACCATGGCGCCGAGGTCGAGGGCGACCAGCCGTTTGTCGCGGAGGGACTCCGGTACGTCGCCCTTCACGATGCGCTGGGCGAGGCCCTCGACGACGGCCGTCTTGCCGACGCCGGGCTCGCCGATCAGCACGGGGTTGTTCTTGGTACGGCGGGAGAGCACCTGGACGACCCGGCGGATCTCCTGGTCGCGGCCGATGACGGGATCGAGTTTGCCCTCCCTGGCCGCGGCCGTGAAGTCGGTGCCGAACTTCTCCAGGGCCTTGTACTGGCCCTCGGGGTCGGGCGTGGTCACCCGGCGCCCTCCTCGTGCCTTCTCGAACGCCTCCTGCAGCCTCCTCGCGGTGGCGCCCTCTCCGGAGAGCACCTCGGCGGCCCGCCCGCCCTTGGCGGCGACGCCGATGAGGAGGTGCTCGGTGGAGAGGTAGTCGTCCCCGAGCTCCTTGGCCCTCCGGTCGGCGTCGGCGATGACGGCGAGCAGCTCACGGTTGGGCTGCGGGGGCGCGACGGTCGATCCCGTCACGCTGGGCAGGTCCGCGAGGACGCGCTCCGCTCCCGACCGTACCGCGGCCTGGTCGGCGTCGGCGGCCGCCAGCAGGTCGGTGATGTTCTCGTTGTCCTGGCCCGCGAGCAGCGCCAGCAGCAGATGCGCGGGGGTCAGGTCGGCGTGTCCCTCGGACACGGCCCGGGTGGTCGCGGCGCTCAGCGCGTCCCGGCTCCTGTTGGTCAGCTCAGCGTCCACGTGCGGCTTCTCCTCCTCGCCTAGGCTGCGTATCGCCCTGACTCTTATACGGTACACAAAGTTGAGCCGGATCCGCTCAACTATTCACACCTTCCTCTTCCCGGATTCGTCGACGCGTACTCCCCCGGGTATGTTCCGGGCATGGCCATCGACCCCAGCCGCCCCCACGAGTCCTTTCTCGGCTTCTGGCGCGAATACCACATGTGCACGCTCACCACTCCCCGCCCCGACGGCACTCCGCACGTCGTGGCGGTGGGTGTGACGTACGACCCGGAGGGCGGGGGGAAGGGCGTCGCCCGGGTGATCACCAACAAGAACAGCCGCAAGGTCGCCAACGTGCTGGCCGCCGGGCCCGAGGGGGCGGCGGTCGCGGTCTGCCAGGTGGACAAGGGCCGCTGGGCGACGCTCGAGGGTCGCGCCACGGTACGCACGGACCCGGAGGCCGTCGCCGACGCGGTCGCCCGCTACGCGGAGCGCTACGGCCGCACGCCGTCGCCGAACCCGGACCGCGTGGTCATCGAGATCGCGCTGACCCGCGCGATGGGCCGGGCGTAGCGGACGCGCCCCCCGCCACACGCGCACAGCACAGCGGCGCCATCGTGTTTCAGGTCCACGATGGCGCCGCTGTGTGGGGGAAGCGCCTGAGCGATCTTGAACGACGGGGGAATCGCTCAGGCACTGCGGGGGGTGGCGGTGGTGGTCTCGCGCTCGACCAGCTGGTGGTCGCGCTGGTCGAGATTGACGAAGATCATGCCGTACCGGATGGCACAGCGGACGGGGCGTGGGGCCCCGCGGGGCCGGCGAAGGCACCGGTAGGCGCGGACGTCCTCGTCGTCCTCGCGGGCGACGACGATCGGCTCCCCGAAGAGAGTGACCATCAGCGAGTCGCCACGGTGGGGGATTGCCGTGACGAGGTCGATGAAGTGCCACCCGGATCGGTACGCGGTCGCCATCTCCCGCCGGAAGACGCGATCGTCCGGGGGCATGCTCATGCGTCTGCGTCCGCCGGCGCGCTCTCCCAAGTGGGTTCGCCCGGGGTCGCGGTCACCGTCGTGGGCGCCGACTCCCACGTCGGCTCACCGCTCGCCGCGAGACCGCCGAGAGCAGCCGCAACGGCTATAGCGCACAGTGCACGAACCATCCTGGTCATGGCCGATCTCCACCTCTATTAATCACTACCTCCCCCCGCGTCTAGAACGATGGCTCACTCCGAACGCCTTCACCAGCGCGGCCAGGCATCATGTTCCTGTAATTCAGGACCCTGAGGGGGGTGCATATGGAGACGAAACAGGGCGATGGGGGAGATAAGCACAGTCACGACGAGCTGTGCGAGGCCGGTAAGAACCTGTATGCGTCCGCTCTGCGCAGTGGCCGCATAGCCCGGTCGGAGGTGACCGACGCGCCGTGCCTCATGGATCTGGGCATGTTGCGCCCCGACCCCGACGACACCGAGTGGCTTCGTCCGGTTCCGCCGTCCGTCGCCCTGCACCAGCTGATGCACCCCATAGAGCGGGAGATCCAGGAGCGGAGACGGCTCACCATCTCACTGGCGGAGTCGTTCGAGCCATTCATGACGCTGAACGCACACGATCCGTCCACGACACATGCGATCACCGTCCTCGAGGGACTCCACCTCATCAACGCGACGCTGGACCGGGTCATCGCCGAGTGCCGGGAGGAACTGCTGACGGTGCAGCCGGGCAGCGGCCGCCGGCCGGCGACCCTCCAGGAGGGGCTGCGACGCGTGGGGATGCTCGTCGACCGGGGCGTCTCGATGCGCACGCTGTACCAGCACACGGCACGTCACCACCCGGCCACCATGGCCTACGTGGAGCGGGTCGCCCCCTACGGCGCGGAGTTCCGCACCCTCGAGGAGATCATCGACCGGCTCATCATCGTCGACCGCAAGGTGGCCTTCATCCCGGCACGCAGCGACCGCAGGGTCGCCCTGGAGCTGCGCCACGAGGGTCTGGTGCAGTATCTCGTCGGTGTCTTCGAGCAGTTCTGGCTCCACGGCATCGCCTGGGACGACCAGGTCGTCGCGTACGCCCCCGAACCGGACGGCGTCAGCGGCGTCCAGCGCTCCATCGCGAAACTCCTCGTCGAAGGCCACGTGGACGAGGCCATCGCCCGCCGTCTCGGGATGAACGTCCGCACGTGCCGGGCCCACATCGCCAAGCTCGCCTCCGCCCTCGGCAGCGGCTCGCGGGCCCAACTCGGCTACCTCATCGCCCAGTCCGGGATCCTGGAACAGGATCATTGACCACGGACCGGACCGACTCCGACCCGCCGTCCGTCACGACCACACCGCGGGCGTCGTCGAAGTGGCCGGATCCGGCCTTCCGCTGGTGCGCACCGCCCGCTCCCCGCACGGAACCGCAGCCGCACCCCCCGACGGGCACCCGTGACCGGGCCCCCTGGGGCTCGCCGTAGAGCTCGGCCTGTCGCCGGTGCACATCGCGTCGCGGTCCGGGGACGCCGGTGGGGTGCCCGGGGGAACGACCACGGCGAGACGGCATGGATCGCGCCCGGCGGGGGCCGGCTGCCGCGCGGCTCCTCCCGCGTCGACACCTTCGCCGGGGACGCCTTCACCGGGGAGACCCGCCACCGCCTGGCGCCCTGCTCACAGAAGTCCGGTCGCCCCGGTGGGCGAGTCGACCCTCGACCGGCCCGCAGCGGACCACGAGGGCGTACGCACCGCCGGGTCCGCGGCCCGGAGCGCGTGAGGAGGGACCGCGAGGTCCACACCTCCCGGTCCCTCCTCCGCCTTCCCTGCGCCACCGACCGGCGGGAACGCTCAGCCGTCCCGCTTCGGCCGCCACACCACCAACGCGCTCGTCTGCTGCACGTCCTGGTAGGGCACCAGGTCGCGCCGGTACGACGCGTGCACCTGGGCCTCGCGCTGCTGCATGGCCAGCGCCGCGCCCTCGACCGCCGCGGACAGCTCCGCGACCTTGGCCTGCAGGGCCGTCACCTGGTTCTCCAGCTCGATGATGCGCTTGATTCCGGCCAGGTTGATGCCCTCGTCCTGGGACAGGGACTGGACCTGGCGGAGCAGTTCGATGTCCCGGGCCGAATAGCGCCTGCCGCGCCCCGCCGTGCGGTCCGGGGAGACCAGACCGAGGCGGTCGTACTGCCGAAGGGTCTGCGGGTGCAGTCCGGACAGCTGAGCCGCCACCGAGATGACGTACACCGGCGTCTCGTCGGTCAGTTCATAGGCCCTGCCACCGAACCCGGGCTGTCGACGTCGGCCGTCCATCGCATCATGCTCCCTTCGCAGCCTGGAACAGTTCTGCCCGCGGGTCGTGACCCTCAGTCGCCTTGCGGTACGCCTCCAGTGCCTCACGCGCCTCGTCGCCGAGTTCCGTGGGCACCGAGACCTCCACGGTGACCAGCAGATCGCCCCGGGTGCCGTCCTTGCGGACGGCGCCCTTGCCGCGGGCCCGCATCGTACGGCCGTTCGGCGTACCCGCGGGCAGTTTCAGGGTGACCGGAGGCCCGCCGAGGGTCGGGACCTTCACCTCGCCGCCCAGCGCGGCCTCCGTGAAGGAGACCGGCACCGTGACGGTGAGGTTGTCGCCCCTGCGCCCGAAGACCGGGTGCTCCCCGACGTGGACCACCACGTACAGATCGCCGGCCGGTCCGCCGCGCTCGCCCGGTGCCCCCTTGCCGCGCAGCCGGATCCGCTGGCCGTCGCTCACCCCGGCGGGGATGCGGACCTGCATAGTCCGGGACGACTTGGCGCGGCCGCTGCCGTGGCAGACCTCGCAGGGGTTCTCGGCGATCAGCCCGCGGCCCTTGCAGTCCACGCAGGGGTCGGTCAGCGAGAAGGACCCGCTGCCGCCGCGCGAGACCTGACCGGTGCCGACGCAGGTCGGGCACACCCGGGGCGTGCCGTTCTTGTCGCCGGTGCCCGAACAGGCCTTGCAGGGCTGCTGGCTGGACATCCGCAGCGGGACCGTGGCCCCGTCCACCGCCTCGGTGAAGCTGAGCGTCACCTCGGACTCGATGTCCTGGCCGCGGCGCGGCTGGGTACGGGGGCCCGTGCCGGCCCCGCGGTTGAACAGGCCACCGAAGACGTCCCCGAGTCCGCCGCCGAAGCCGCCGGCGCCGGCGCCGGTGCCCGCACCCCCGGCCTGGGCGCCCCCGAAGAGGTCGCCCAGGTCGAAGTTGAACGTTCCTCCGGCTCCGGGACCGGCCCGGAAGCCACCGTTGCCGAAGAGCGCCCGCGCCTCGTCGTACTCCTTGCGCCGCTTGGGATCGCCGAGCACGTCGTTGGCCTCGGAGATCTCTTTGAAGCGCTCCTCGGCCTTCGCGTCGCCCTTGTTGGCGTCCGGGTGGTTCTCGCGGGCGAGCTTCCGGTACGCCTTCTTGATCTCCGCGTCGGTGGCGTCCTTGGGGACGCCGAGAACCTTGTAGTAGTCCTTCTCGACGAAGTCCTTCGTGCTCACCGACGTCCCTCCTTCCGGTGCCTGCCGTCTGCGTCAGCCCTCGTCCGGGCCACCGCTCTCCTCGTCCGTCGCCTGCTCGGCCGCCTGCTCCTTCGGCTGGGCACCCGGCTGCGGCTCGGCCACCGCGACCCGCGCCGGCCGGATGGTCCGCTCGCCGATCCGGTAGCCCGGCTGCAGGATCGCCACACAGGTCGTCTCGGTGACGTCCGGCGCGTAGCTGTGCATCAGGGCCTCGTGGACCGTCGGGTCGAAGGGCTCGCCCTCCTTGCCGAACTGCTGCAGCCCCATCTTGGCGGCGACGGTCTCCAGCGATTCCGCCACCGACTTGAAGCCACCGAGCAGTTCCCCGTGCTCACGGGCACGGCCGATGTCGTCGAGCACGGGCAGGAGCTCGGTCAGGAGCTGCGCGACCGCGATCTCCTTGACCGTGATCCGGTCCCGCTCCACCCGACGGCGGTAGTTCTGGTACTCGGCCTGCAGCCGCTGCAGGTCCAGCGTGCGCTCGTTGAGCGCTGTCCGGACCTGGTCCAGCTGGGCCGTCAGCCCCGCGTCGGCAGCCGTGCGGGCCGTCTGTGCTGCGTCCCCGGCCTGGGCCGCCCCCTCGTCCGCCGAGGGGGCGGCGGCCTGCGCCGCGTCATCGGGAGTGGCGCCGGAGGGGACGTCGGGCTTCTCCTCGAAACCCGGGGTCTCCTCCGTCATCAGGCAGCGCCACCCTTCTGGTCCTTCTCGTCGTCGACGATCTCGGCGTCGACGACGTCGTCGTCGGCCTTCGCCTGGGAGGCCCCGGCGTCCGCCCCGCCCGCGGCCTGCTGGCCCTGGGCGTCGGCGTACATGGCCTGGCCGAGCTTCTGGGAGACCGCCGCGACCTTCTCGGTGGCGGTGCGGATCTCCGCTGTGTCCTCGCCCTTCAGCTTCTCCTTGAGCTCGGTCACCGCCGTCTCGACCTCGGTCTTGATCTCACCGGGGACCTTGTCCTCGTTGTCCTTGAGGAACTTCTCGGTCTGGTAGACGAGCTGCTCGGCCTGGTTCCGGGTCTCGGCGGCCTCGCGGCGGCGGTGGTCCTCCTCCGCGTACTGCTCGGCCTCCTGGCGCATCCGGTCGACCTCGTCCTTCGGCAGCGAGGAGCCGCCGGTGACGGTCATCTTCTGCTCCTTGCCCGTGCCCAGGTCCTTGGCGGTCACGTGCATGATGCCGTTGGCGTCGATGTCGAAGGAGACCTCGATCTGCGGGACGCCGCGCGGGGCGGGCGGGAGGCCGGTCAGCTCGAACATGCCGAGCTTCTTGTTGTACGCCGCGATCTCGCGCTCGCCCTGGTAGACCTGGATCTGCACGGACGGCTGGTTGTCCTCGGCCGTCGTGAAGATCTCCGAGCGCTTCGTCGGAATCGTCGTGTTGCGCTCGATGAGCTTGGTCATGATGCCGCCCTTGGTCTCGATGCCGAGGGACAGCGGGGTCACGTCGAGGAGCAGGACGTCCTTGACCTCACCCTTGAGGACACCGGCCTGGAGGGTGGCACCGATCGCCACGACCTCGTCCGGGTTCACACCCTTGTTGGCCTCCTTGCCGCCGGTCAGCTCCTTGACGAGCTCGGCGACGGCGGGCATACGGGTCGAGCCGCCGACGAGGACCACGTGGTCGATCTCGGAGAGCTGGATGCCCGCGTCCTTGATCACGTTGTGGAACGGGGTCTTGCAGCGCTCCAGCAGGTCCGCCGTCAGCTGCTGGAACTGGGCGCGCGTGAGCTTCTCGTCCAGGTGCAGCGGGCCCTCGGCGGACGCCGTGATGTAGGGGAGGTTGATCGTCGTCTCGGTGGAGGACGACAGCTCGATCTTCGCCTTCTCCGCGGCCTCGCGGAGACGCTGGAGAGCCATCTTGTCCTTGGACAGGTCGACGCCGTGACCGCTGGCGAACTGCTTCACCAGGTAGTCGACGACGCGCTGGTCCCAGTCGTCACCACCGAGGTGGTTGTCGCCGTTGGTGGCCTTCACCTCGACGACGCCGTCGCCGATCTCCAGCAGCGAGACGTCGAAGGTACCGCCACCGAGGTCGAAGACGAGGATCGTCTGGTCGTCCTTGTCGAGGCCGTACGCCAGCGCGGCGGCGGTCGGCTCGTTGACGATGCGCAGGACGTTCAGACCCGCGATCTCACCGGCCTCCTTGGTGGCCTGGCGCTCGGAGTCGTTGAAGTACGCGGGGACGGTGATGACGGCGTCCGTGACCTTCTCGCCCAGGTACGACTCGGCGTCCCGCTTCAGCTTCTGCAGGATGAACGCGGAGATCTGCTGCGGGTTGAAGTTCTTCCCGTCCAGCTCGATCGCCCAGTCGGTGCCCATGTGGCGCTTCACCGAGCGGATCGTCCGGTCCACGTTGGTCACTGCCTGACGCTTCGCGACCTCGCCGACGAGCACCTCACCGTTCTTGGCGAAGGCGACGACGGACGGCGTGGTCCTGGCGCCCTCGGCGTTGGTGATGACGGTGGGCTCACCGCCCTCCAGAACGCTGACGACGGAGTTAGTCGTGCCCAGGTCGATGCCGACCGCACGTGCCATTTCGATTCCTCCAGTGGACTTGAGTGGGACTGGCTCAAGGATGCACCACCAGCCCCGCGGCGTCAACAGACCTGAGTCGAGTCGACTCAACTATAGTGCCACCCCTCTTCGCCTGCCCGCCCGGCGCGGCCTGCACACACCCCCATGGCCACCGTGCCATCGTTCTGCAAAGCGCGCGAAAGGTTCATAGACGCGTCTTACTGGACAGAAACCACCAGGTATCGACTGAGAAAAGACAGAACGGTCAGGTGAGTGCCTTGCGCCCCGTGCAGTCGGTGCGATCGGCGGGACCGGCCCCATGGGCGCCGGCCGCGCGGCCCCCGGACCCCAAGCGCCTCCTCGACCTGACCCTCGGCACACTGCTGCTGATCCTCGCCGCACCGCTGCTGGCCACCGCGGCCTGCTCCCTCGCCCTGCGCCGCCCACCCGGCGGGATCGTCGCGCGGGAGCTGAAGACGGGGCTCCACGGATACCCCTTCACCGTCCGCTCACTGCGCACCCGGCGCTGGCGGCTGGATCTGCTCTCCAGGCTGCCCCATGTGGTCACCGGTGAGATGTCCCTGGTCGGCCCGGCGGCCCTGGCTCCGGAGGATCCCCGCGCCGCCGCCCCCTGGCGGCAGACCGTCCGCCCCGGCCTCACCGGCCCCGCCCAGTTGCACAGGCGCTCGACGCTGCCCTGGGACGAACCGGAGCTGCTCGACCAGCACTACGTGGAGCACCATTGGATCGGGCTGGATCTGGCCGTCCTGGCGCGCACGCTTCCGACCCTGCTCCCGCCTCGCACTCAGGGTGCCCTGAGCGACGCAGATCACCGCCCACCTGGCTACAGTGCGACGGAATAAGTGGGTACGCTCGGCACGGACTGGATAAGTTACCGCTTAGTAAGTGCCGATTCCCCACCCTCGCAGGCCCGAGGAGCCCCCAAATGCAACTCGCCGCGATCATCGTGTCGCTGGTCCTGACCGTGGTCGGCGTTGCGCTCATCGCCCGAGCCGTCGCGCAGATCTACCGGTTCGTGAAGCTCGGTCAGCCCGTGCCTGCGGGCAGCCGTACCAACGATCCCAAGGCCCGTACGGTCACCCTGGTCAAGGAGTTCCTCGGCCACACCCGGATGAACCGCTGGGGGATCGTGGGCTTCGCCCACTGGTTCGTCGCGATCGGCTTCCTGACGCTGCCGCCGACGCTCGCGCAGGCGTACGGCCAGCTGTTCCAGGCCGACTGGACCCTGCCGGTCCTGGGCGGATTCCTGCCCTTCGAGATGTACATCGAGTTCATCGGCCTGATGACCGTCGTCGGCATCCTCGTGCTCATCGCGATCCGGCTGCTGAACCTGCCGTCCCGCGCGGGCCGCAAGTCGCGCTTCGCCGGCTCCAAGGCATGGCAGGCGTACTTCGTCGAGTACGTCATCCTGACCATCGGTCTCGCGATCCTCGCCCTCCGCGGACTGGAGGGCGCGATCCACCACGTGGACCACTACGAGGCCGCGTACTTCGTCTCGTACCCGCTGGTCCTGGCCTTCGACGGACTGAGCGTCCCCACCCTGCAGACGCTGGTCTACCTCACCGCCATGATCAAGATCGGCGTGTCACTGATCTGGATGATCACGGTGTCGCTGAACACCAACATGGGTGTGGCCTGGCACCGCTTCCTGGGCTTCCCCAACATCTGGTTCAAGCGCAACGCCACCGGCGAGACCGCGCTGGGCGCCCTGCAGCCGATGACCTCGGGCGGCAAGGAGATCGACTTCGAGGACCCGGGCGAGGACGACGTCTTCGGCGTCTCCCAGGTCGAGCAGTTCTCCTGGAAGGGCATCCTCGACTTCTCCACCTGCACCGAGTGCGGTCGCTGCCAGTCGCAGTGCCCCGCCTGGAACACCGGCAAGCCGCTCTCCCCGAAGCTGCTGATCATGTCGCTGCGCGACCACGCGCACGCCAAGGCCCCGTACCTGCTGGCCGGCGGCGGCAAGACCATGGAGGGCGAGGAGAAGGCGTCCGATGAGCAGCTGAAGGACGTCCCGGCCGCCGCGCTGGCCGAGGCCGAGCGCCCGCTGATCGGCACCGCCGAGGAGAACGGCGTCATCGACCCGGACGTGCTGTGGTCGTGCACCACCTGCGGCGCGTGCGTGGAGCAGTGCCCGGTCGACATCGAGCACATCGACCACATCGTCGACATGCGCCGCTACCAGGTGATGATCGAGTCCTCGTTCCCGTCCGAGGCGGGCACGATGCTCAAGAACCTGGAGAAGAAGGGCAACCCCTGGGGCCTGGCCAAGAAGCAGCGTGTCGAGTGGACCAAGGAGGTCGACTTCGACGTCCCGATCGTCGGCAAGGACGTCGAGGACCTCACCGAGGTCGACTACCTGTACTGGGTCGGCTGCGCCGGCGCCCTGGAGGACCGGGCCAAGAAGACCACCAAGGCCTTCGCCGAGCTGCTGCACATGGCGGGCGTCAAGTTCGCGATCATGGGCGGGGACGAGAAGTGCACCGGTGACTCCGCCCGCCGCCTCGGCAACGAACCCCTGTTCCAGCAGCTCGGCCAGGAGAACGTGGCCATGCTGAACATGGCTTTCGGGGAGTCCCTCGGCGAGGACGGGGAGGTGGACGAGTCCACGAAGAAGCCGAAGGCCGCCAAGAAGATCGTCGCCACCTGCCCGCACTGCTTCAACACCATCGCCAACGAGTACCCGCAGCTCGGCGGTGAGTTCGAGGTCATCCACCACACCCAGCTGCTCCAGCACCTCATCGACGAGGGCAAGCTGATCCCGGTGACCCCGGTCGAGGGCCTGATCACCTACCACGACCCCTGCTACCTGGGCCGCCACAACAAGGTCTACACACCCCCGCGCGAGATCATGGACAAGGTGCCCGGCCTGCGCCAGCAGGAGATGCACCGCCACAAGGAGCGCGGCTTCTGCTGCGGCGCCGGCGGCGCCCGCATGTGGATGGAGGAGCGGATCGGCAAGCGCATCAACACCGAGCGCGTCGACGAGGCCCTGTCCCTCAACCCGGACATCGTCTCCACCGCCTGCCCGTTCTGCCTGGTGATGCTGTCCGACTCGGTCAACGGCAAGAAGGGCGAGGGCAAGGCAAAGGAGTCCCTCCAGGTCGTCGACGTGGCCCAGCTGCTGCTCGACTCGGTGAAGACCCCGGCCGGCCCGGGCGACGACGGCGACGCGGACGACACGGCACCGGCGGACTCGCCGGACCCGGAACCGGAACCCGTGAAGTAGTCGTCCGCAAGGACGAGCAGCAAGCGGCCGGATCTGCCTCGGGGGCAGGACCGGCCGCTTCTGCGTTCGCGGCGACGCGGCACCGGCCGCTCCCCGGCCCGGCGAACCGCCGGCCATCCGGCCATTGGCCGATGCACCTGACAGGGGCATGATGATGCAACCCGGGTTCCGCTTCCCGGGCCCGGCAAAGCGGATGGACGAACGGGAGTGGTGCCGTCGTGGTGCGTCTACTGCGCAACGCCGCGCTGACGGGCGCGGCCGCGCTGCTGCTGGCGCCGCTGGCCGGCTGCGGCCTCGCCCCGCCCTCCCGCTCAGGGCCCGAACGCCCCGCCGCACCCCGCTCTGCCCCGCCGCGGGCCCTCGCGGGCCAGGCGGCGCCCCCGGCCCTCCCGGTCCCACGCGGCGGCGGCAGCCCCGTACCGGAGGACTTCAACGGCGACGGCCACCGCGACCTCGTCCTCAACGACCTGGTCAAGGCGCCCGGAGCTGGCCACGACGACGACGCGGGCATCGGCATCGTGTACGGCACCGGCGGCGGCACCGCGACCGCCTCCGCCGCGAAGGGCCCCGTCTCCCCGGCCGTCCGTCAGCTCCTGTCGCCGCGCGCCAACGGGGCACCCGTCGCCGGCACCCTGCCCGCCGCCTTCGACGCCGCCGCCGCGTGCGACCTGGACGGGGACGGCTTCAGCGACCTGGTCGTCGTCACGGACCCCCCGTACGACGGCACCGGACGCCCGCCCGTCCCGCTGCAGCTGCTCTTCGGCGGCCCGTCCGGACTCACCGGCAGGGCTGTCGTCCTGCGGATCCCCGAGCGGGCCCGGTACGGCAACGAGTGGCCCGACCACCCCGTCTGCGGCGACTTCGACGGCGACGGTGCCCAGGACCTCGCGGTGACCGCGAGCGAGGGCCGGGTGAGCTTCCTGCGCGGCCCCTTCGGACGCACCGGCGCGCCGCGCGCCGCCGCAGCAGCGGTCCCGGGTGCGGGCCCCGTGCTCGCCGCCCCCACGCCGCGGCCGGACACGGACGGCGACGGCTACGACGACCTCGTCCACGCCACCGGCCCCCTGGTCCCCGGCACGGAGGCGGAGTGCATGCTGCTGCGCGGCGGCCCCGACGGCCCCGGCCGGCCCGGCGGCCCGTACAGGTTCAAGGCCGTGCCGCTACCACCCGCGCCCCCTCTCCCGACCGGCGAGACCGCTCCCGTCACCGAGCTGCTCCGCCGCGCGGACTTCGACGGGGACGGGCACGCGGAGATCGTGACCCGTACGCACCGGGGCGAGAACGCGGACGTCATCGCCGTCCACCCGGGCGCGGGCGACCGGAACCGGCCCCTGGTCACGTTCAGCACCTCGGTGTTCCTCGGCTGAGGCGCGGCGACGGGCGGCCGAGCGGGGACACGGCCGGCGCAGCCCCGGGCCGATCGCCCGGAGAGCCCGGCAGCCGGAGGTCACACGTGGCCCGGGACCGAGGTCACCGGCGCCCGGAGACCAAGTCACCTGCGGCCACGAGCGCAGCCGAGTCCGTGACCTCCTCCTGCGGACGACCGGCCGCCGGGGTCCCCCTAGGGGATGTCACAGCTCGGCCGCAAAGGTCCCCCGGTTACCCGGCTCCGGACACCGGACACAGCGGGACCGGGTACGTTCGAATGCGTGGCTGGATTCAGGATCGGACGCGGCCGGGACAACAACCGCACCCCGCAACAACAACCGCAGCAGGCGCCCCCGTCGCCGTACGGACAGCAGTACGGCCCCGGAGGAGGCCAGGCGGCGCCCTCGTACCCTCCGCAGCAGTGGCCCCGCAGAGGCGGCGGACAGGGCGGACAGGGCTACGCACACGGGAACGGGAACGGGCACGGGCACGGGCACGGGCAGCCGTACGGCGAGCCCGAGTACTTCGGCGACCCCTACCAGCAGCAGGGGGGTCACCAGGGCGGCCACGGCGCCGACCCGTACGCCGACAACCCCGGCCACACCCGAGCCTTCAGCATCGGCGAGGACCCGTACGGCGACGGCTCGACGTACCACGCAGGCGCCGCGCCCGTCCCGTCCGGCCCGCGCCTGCACTGGAAGGAACTGCTGAGCGGGATCGTGCTGCGCCCCGGCCCGACCTTCCTCCAGATGCGGGACTACCCGGTCTGGGGCCCGGCGCTGAGCGTCACGTTCCTCTACGGCCTGCTCGCGATCTTCGGATTCGACCAGACGCGCGACGAGGCGATCAACGCACCGTTCGCGAGCGCGCTGACGTCCGTGATCATCACGGGTGTGGGCTTCGTACTCGGCGGTCTGGTCCTCGGCGCGGTCACCCACACCCTGGCCCGCCAACTCGGGGGCGACGGGGCGTGGCAGCCGACGGTGGGCCTCTCGATGCTGATCATGTCCCTCACGGACGCCCCGAGACTCCTCGTCGCCCTCTTCCTCGGCGGGGAGAACTCGCTGGTGCAGGTGGTCGGCTGGGCGACCTGGCTGGCGGCCGCTGCCCTGTTCACCTCCATGGTGAGCAAGTCGCACGACCTGCCGTGGCCGAAGGCGCTCGGCGCCTCGGCGCTGCAGCTGATCGCGCTGCTCGCGATCATCAAGCTCGGCACGATCTGACCGTCGTCCCGGTCACGGGACGGACCACGACCAAGGCCCCTGCCGCGTACGGACGCTGCTTGGGTTCTCACGGTCCTCGCAACACCCGCGATCTGTGGGAGTTGCGAGGACCGTGGCCGTTGAACGCGATGATCTTTCGGGGTTGAGGGAGCGTTTCCTTGCGCGGCTGGATGCTGTGGGGAACGTGACCGTGGTGGCGCGTGAGCTGGGGGTGAACCGGAACACCGCCTTCGGCTGGGCCCGGAAGGCCGGACGGAGCTCGGTGCGCCTGCCTCGGCGGCGGTCCGGTCGATCGGCAGCAGGATCCCGTCCAGCAGCACGAACGCCTTCGCGGATGCCGTGCGGACCGTCCCCAGGTCAGGACCCACAACGCGCCCACCGTGCTCGCCGCCTTTCGCGACGTGATCCGCAGCGCGCTCAAGCTCGGCGGCTACGTCAGCGACGCCGCCGGACGACGAGCCCGCACTGAACGCCCCCGCATCCTCGCCCTCTACGGCATCACATGATCAAACCGGACGATCCAGGCACTCGCCGGGGCACTGGACGTGAGACCGGTCGGGGTGAAGGTTCCAGTTGACCTGGGCGAGGGACGGGTGCCGAATGTCGAACCGTCGGCGAAGCGGACGATGGGCACGATCATTCAGCCTTTGACTCCGCTCAGGTAAATGGTGACCTGGCGTACGCGGTTGGAGGACGTTGGGCCGAACTGCATGTCGCCCGAAGCGTTCCTGAACCGCTGCGTGCCCCCGGTCACCTCAGCAGGGAAGGTCTGGAAGTTCACTTCCGTGATGGCCTTGTACCCGATCTGACCGTCGGGCGTTCTGAACCCCCCCATACACATCAGTCTACGGGGAGTTGCAGACTCAACCTGGCAGGCGTTGACGTAGCTTCCGTACGACTCGCCGTCCTTTTCCACGGTTCCTGTCGCACCGAAGAAACTACCGGGCGTATTGTCGGCGGTGTTGCCGTACGAGTTCTCGTTTGTCAGGGTCAGCGTTAGGACCACGGTCTTCTTGTGCCCGTCCGCCTGAACCGGCGATCCCACCGCCGCCAGTCCCCCGAGAGCGAGAACCGCCGCGATGGCTATTCGTGACGACTTTGCCTTGTGCATGATCAGACTCTTTCGCTTCTGGATTGATGGCTGCCCGATGGATGCCGGGCGATTGCCTCATTCTCAGTAGCGGAACTGAGGGCTGCCACCACAGGAGCGCAACCGTTGGGCCATTCAGCCTCCAGCGGCACCGACCGTGAAGAAGGGGTACTTCGGCTCCCTCGGCGTCGCAGCTTGCCGTAGCCGTTCATCCAGGAGTGGGAACGCTCGCCCACCCACCCCTTGCCGGCCTGGATCGGTGCGGGCACGCCCTTGCGGGTGGTCTCGCCGGTGAAGCGCCAGTGAGTCCGTGGCGGTTGGCGCCTGTGAAGACGATCCCCAGAGGGACTCCGGCCGCGTCGAAGGTCACCGATCGTTTCAGGCCCTACTTGCCCCGGTCGACCGGGGAGCGTACGGCTCACTCACCGCCCGAGGGAGCCTTCGGATGCAGCCTTCCACAGGAGATCTCGGCCAGTGCCAGGCCGATCGTTCCCGGGCATGACCATCACCGCAGCGATACGTCCAGGGGCGGGATGAGCGGGCGCCGAGCAGTCAGCACCAGCTCAGCGCACAGACCATGATCAGCGACGACCAATGCAAACGAACGGCAAGATCAGCCAAGTTCCGTAGGCCACCGCATCTGCCCGTTCGCCAAGGCCAGACACTGAGTACTAAGCAGCCAGCCCGAAGTACTCCACGTTGACCAGGTGCACGTTCTTGCAGTCCGACGCCTACGCCGGCCCGCCGGCCACGAAGACACCGCCGCGCGCGATCGACAGGACCAAGTCCGGCTCGAAGCCGTCGCCGGCGATCGTCTGCGCGAGCTCACGGGCCGCGACGCCGAACTACGCCTACGTCAGGTTCTCCCGTATCCCTCTCATCGCGTACCGGCCCTCACACCTGCGTCCGATGGAAGTTCATGAACGACCGCGAGGCCGTCGGCCCCCGCTGCCCCTGGTACCGGGACCCGTACTTCTCGGAGCCGTACGAGTGCTCCGCCGGCGAGCTCAGCCGGAACATGCACAGCTGCCCGATCTTCATGCCCGGCCAGAGCTTGATGGGCAGGGTTGCCAGGTTCGACAGTTCCAACGTGACGTGCCCGGAGAACCCGGGGTCGATGAAACCGGCCGTGGAGTGCGTGACCAGACCGAGCCGGCCGAGCGAGCTCTTGCCCTCCAGCCGGGAGGCGATGTCGTCGGGCAGGCTGATGACCTCGTACGTCGACGCCAGCACGAACTCGCCGGGGTGCAGGATGAACGCCTCGTCGCCCTCCGGCTCCACCAGCCGCGTCAGGTCCGCCTGCTCGACGGCGGGGTCGATGTGGGGGTAACGGTGGTTCTCGAACACCCGGAAGTAGCGGTCGAGCCGCACGTCGATGCTCGAGGGCTGCACCATCGAATCGTCGAACGGGTCGATGCGCACCCGTCCCGCGTCGATCTCGGCCCGGATGTCCTTGTCTGAGAGAAGCACGCCCCGAGGATACGCAGAGCACGCGGGCCCGCCCCAATCGGGCGGAGCCCGCACGCCCCGTCCGCTCTCGCGCCGCTCCGGGCCGGCCGACCCGCCGCCCCGTCCAGCGGGACCGCCCCGGCGTTCCGGCGGTGGCACGCGCGGGTGCCACCGCCGGCACCAGGCGGGTGGTACGGGCCCGTCCGCGCGTCCGTCAGCGGTTCTGCAGCACCACGGGGACGGCCTGCCGCAACCGTGCGCACCGGGGACAGCGGATGAGCCGCCCGGGCCCGATCCGGCCGGCACCGAGCTGCTGCATGGGGAACGACGAGGTGGTGAAGACATGCCCTTCGGCACAGCGGACGACGGTGCGCGAGAGTGAACCGCCTTGATCCATCGAGTACTTCGAGTCCATCGGCTGCATCAAGTCCCTTCCCCGACAAGCTGGATGAGACAGCTACATTAGGGGATCAACAGGACAGCACTCCACGCGGCACTCCGCCGTCAAAGGTACGCCCCAACGCCTCCACGTCGCAGCCGCATCGGACACCGCACGGAGGGCCGCGGCCCTCGCCGGCGGACGCCTCGCCGGTCCACCGGTCGCCGACGGGCACGGGACCCGCGGGGGCGGGCGAGGACGGACGGCCGGTGGGCGCAGTCGACGACCGGCGAGCGGCGACCGAACCGCCGGAAATGCACGGAAGCCCCCCCCCGGTGCAATACACCATGGGCCTTCGATGGGGTACAGTGTGCAACGCTGCGGCATTGATCAACCAAGCCGCTTCGCGGGTGTAGTTTAATGGTAGAACATGAGCTTCCCAAGCTCAGAGCGCGGGTTCGATTCCCGTCACCCGCTCCAGACAGAAGCCCCAGGCCATCGGCCCGGGGCTTTGTGGTTGTCTAGACCCGTACTTCGCGGGTCGTTGATTCGTATGGTGTGACCGGCCTGGGGGTGTCCTGGGCCGGGGGTGTGGCGTTGGATCGGGTGTGTCGATGACTTCCCGGTCCCCGCGGCCACGGTCTCAGCGTCAGCGTCTTGAAGTGGCGGTGACGTCCGTGGTGGAGAAGCGTCTGGGTGCTCTGCCTGTCGCTG